>JALOQS010000070.1 GCA_025459355.1 Pirellula sp. | reverse complement strand
GGCTTCATCACGATCGTGCACCCAGCAGCCAAAGCAGGCCCCCACTTCCACGCGACCATGAGCATGGGAAAGTTCCAAGGGATAATCTGGCCAGCCACGCCGATCGGTTCTCGGCGTGTGTAAGTGAAGTAATTGCCTCGGACCGGAATCGTTGAGCCTTGGATTTTGTCGGCAAAGCCGGCGTAATATCGCAAACAATCGATCACTAAAGGCAAATCCGCGTTGCGAGATTCGCGAATGGGTTTGCCATTATCGAGCGTTTCCAGAGCGGCTAATTCATCGATGTCTTGCTCGATCAAATCCGCGAGTCGGTACATGCAGCGACCACGGTCGCGAGCATCCATGCGGCTCCACGGTCCACTTTCCAGAGCATGGCGAGCGGCTTTGACTGCGGCATCGACATCTTCCTTGTCACCTTCGGCAACCTCGCAGATAACCTCTTCCGTTGCTGGGTTGATGGTTTCAAAGGTCTTGCCCGATAGAGCGGGCCGCCACTGGCCATCGATAAAGCATTCTGTGTGACGAATTTTAGGTGGTCGGATGGTTTCGGTAACGGTTGCCATGTCATTCTCCGGAATGAAAGGGAGGATAGTTAACAGCAGTGGAACGGCTTTTTACGTTCTAACAACTGCTTTACTATAGCATATCGCGCGACTCGCCAAGTCGGCGGTCCGACAATCCGTCACAAGAAGCCGACGACACGGATCGACAGTGAGCTGACGGTTATTTGCGTCGAACGGGGCGCCACTGCGGCGACTCTTTATTGTCGCTCGCATTGTTATAGTCGCGGTCCGCTTTGGAGAAACCGCCGCCCGAAGTAAGTAGACCAGACATGCTGGGTGGGGTATCAGGCAAGCCAGGATCGTCGTCGGGTGGGCCAACGAAAAGTCGATTGTTGCCGGAGTTGTTGGCCGTATTACCTTTGCGATTGTTTCGCGAGGATGAAGAATTCGACTGGGACAAAGACTGCAGGTTTTGGCGAGCGAGAGATTTTTCGGTTTCCGCGAGTCGGGCTTCCAGTTGCTGATTTTTGGTTGCTAGTTCATCCGCTCGTTTCTTTTGGGCGCGGAATTCTCCTAGAATCCGTTCGCTGTCAACCTGGAACTGTTTGGCTTGTTGGCTCCCAGGCCACGGGAATTGTTGGCAGCCGGGGCAAACCGAACCGACCAATGCGAGGGCCGCTAGCCTCAGGATAAATCCGATTCTAGAGTGATGGGTTCGGTTGGATTGTTGGCTGGTCATGTTGAGTGCAGGACGGTGGTCGACCGCATTTTTTCAAGCGAAATACCTTTTTCGACTCGTTCGAGCCAGTGTGGTTAGTTAGCAAAATAGCGAACTTGGGGAAAGGTCATTTCGCACTTTCCGTCCGGCTGCGTAGACCGACGGGGTGAGGGGTGGTGTGTTGATTGGCCTGTTTGTAGGCTGAAAAGTTGGCGATCCGAGCGTGGGGTCGATTTTCTTGCGGGAAATTTTCATTACACTAGGGGGAGTGCCCGGAGGTTGGCACCAGACCAGAATTGATTCGGTCGTTCACCTCTCCCGTTGTTGGACCGAGAGTTCTCCGTGTGAGAGATCCCTCGGGTTCGGAGTCCATTTCCTAGCATGGAAAACCGGCATGACGCAAATTACAGCTGATCGAATTCAAGAGTTGCTCGAAAAGAGTCGGCTCGCGGAACCGCAGCAATTGACGGAGGCTTTCGGCGTCATTCGATCAAAGCACGCTGGAGAACTGCCCAGCGATCCCGTTGCCGTTTGCAAAGAGCTGGAGGATCTCGGCGTCATAACTCGATGGCAATCCGAAAAAGTTCTTCAGGGAAAATACAAAGGCTTTTTTCTTGGCAAGCACAAATTGCTCGGGCATTTAGGTAGCGGCGGCATGAGCAGCGTCTACCTGGCTGAGCACGTGGTCATGAAGCACAAGCGGGCCATCAAAGTGTTGCCCAAATCAAAGCTTGGGAACAACAGCTACTTGGAACGATTTCGCCGAGAAGCAGAGGCCATCGCCGCACTCAACCATCCCAACATTGTTCGTGCGTATGATATCGATAACGAGAAAGACACGCACTACATCGTCATGGAGTATGTGGAGGGAGCCGACATGCAAACCCTCGTTAAGAAGCATGGGCCGCTCCCCTACGAAGCTGCTGCTGACTATATCGCGCAGTCCGCGCGAGGACTCCATCATGCTCATCAATCGGGATTGGTTCACCGCGACGTTAAGCCGGCTAATTTGCTGGTCAATAAGTCAGGGGTCGTCAAGATCCTCGATCTCGGGCTAGCCCTCTTTTCCGAAGAGACGGATGCCTCGTTGACGATGGAGTACAACGACAAAGTTCTCGGGACCGCCGATTACTTGGCTCCAGAACAAGCCATCAACAGCCACAAAGTGGATCACCGTGCAGACATGTACGGACTGGGTTGTACTCTCTACTTTCTGTTAACAGGACACCCACCGTTTCCCGAAGGTAGCATTGCCAGTCGGATCATCAAACATCAAAACGAGATGCCTCAGGACATCCGCAAAGATCGTCCCGATTGTCCCGGTGAACTCGAGGGGGTCTGCGTAAAGATGATGCAGAAAGATCCCAAATATCGGTACGCCGACTGCACTCAAGTGGCCGAAGTGCTAGAGGCTTGGCTCGAAAAGTTTCGAAAGGAAAATCCAAATCGACCCGTCTTTGCCGTCATGGATGTCCTCTCCAACAAGACAAAGTTTAGCCGCGATGTCGACACGGTGAGCAACCGTACGGAAGGCACCATGGGTGGCAAAACCGGTCGTTCGAGCGGTATTGTCAAACTATCAGCGTCCGATAGCGGTGTGCTCCGAGCGATTGCCAAAAGCGACGCATCCACGATCGATAGCAAGATTGATTTGGTGCACGATTCCAACTCGCCCAACCGCAGCAAATCCAAGAGCCAAGCGATTGCTCGTGCCGAGTCACCTCTGAACAAGACCGGTGCCGCGAGCAAAAGCGATTCTCCTCTCAATAAACCGCTCGCCGCAGCAGCCGCTAAACCGAATGACAAATCGGCACCAGTAAAGGCAAAAAACGAGCCAAATCCAACCCAGACCTCTGCTGCCGCATCAACTCCGAATCGACCCTCGAAAACCTCGGCACCCTCGAATTCGAATTGGCCTGTTCTTATCGGAGTAGGCGTTGCAGCCCTCGCCCTTGCTGGCATTGTCATAGCATTTCTCGTCTCGAGAGGTTGACGGAATTCGCTTGGTCGCTGGTTCTTTGAGTACAATGGAGCGGGAGCCGCTTCTCTACTCGGAGCGCCATGATTAAAGGATCGAAACCGGTTTTCAACGACAAGGTCGCGTAGAAGTGATAGACACACGAATTCGTTTGCGGAATGACGCTGGTCGCAGTTCATCCTATCTACAAGTCATGCTTCGAGGTTTCTGGATCGTTGCGGCGGGATTGACGCTGATGCAATGGCTGCCGTCCGCCAACGCACAGGAGCCGATTAACAGCCTCGACGAGTTAAAGCAGCAAGCGGACAAGCTAACGGCTCTCTACAAAGACAAAGAGCTCGTCGCAAGTTCCGAATTGATGAACCGCTGTGCCCAGGCCTTTGTGAAATTGCTGCCCACGGCTCCACCCAAAGAGGCTGGCGATTGGCGAAAAGTGCATTCGCAAATCATGCCGATCTACGAAGGCCTATTGATCGAGGGTGCCGAGTTGGAGGAGTTTCCTAGTTGGCCAGATTTGGTAAAGCTTCGCAAGAAAGGTGGTGCTGCCAAAGGGAAAGATAAGGAGACTCCAGAAATGTCTCCCGCTACCCCCGCCGTGAGCTTTACGAAAGACATTGCGCCGTGGATGACCGAGCAATGCTCGCGCTGCCATGTGGACAAAAGAGAAGGTGGCTTTTCGATAGCAACCTTTGAAGCGTTGATGAAAGGGGACGCTGGCGGTGTGGTTCTATTCCCCGGGGATGTGATCGGAAGCACATTGGTCACGACCATCGAATCAGGTAACATGCCCCGAGGTGGTGGCAAGGTTTCACCCGAGAATCTCGCAAAACTAAAGCTATGGATTCAGCAAGGGGCCAAGTTTGATGGACCATCACCGCAAGCCCCTTTGGCGACCTATGTCGATCGACCCATGAATGCGAACCCCGCCGGTACACCCGCTCCCGAAACGATGGTCAGCAAGCCAACTGGTAAAGAAACCGTAAGCTTCAGTCGTCAAGTCGCTCCTCTTTTGATCGACAATTGCAAAGGGTGCCATTTCAATGCGCAGAATGCGTCCGGCCGATTGAGATTCGACAACTTTACGCAGTTGCTAGCGGGAGGCGATAGTGGTTCGCTCCTCACGCCAGGCAAAGGCGAAGAGAGTTTACTGGTTAAAAAACTGAGAGGGACCGAGGGGCAGCGAATGCCGGCAGGCGGACGTCCCCCATTGTCCGATGACAATATAAAGCTCATTTCCACTTGGATCGACGAAGGAGCCTCGTTCGATTCGGATGATCCGCGATCCAATCTGGAACAGATTAGTAGTAAAGCTTGGGCGCAAAACGCATCCCACGTTGAGCTTATGAACAAGCGAATGGAGCGAGCCCGCGATCGTTGGAAAACGGCCTCCAATGTCAAGGACCCGAGCGAGTCGAACGACGATCGATTTCACGTGATTGGTAACATTAGCCCCGAAGCAACTCAAAAACTATTGACCATCGCCAACAACGCCGAGGCACAAGTCAAAAAAACACTTAAGATCAGTTCGAAAGAACCACTGGTTAAAGGTGGCATCACGGTTTTTGCTCTTAAGGGGCGATACGACTACAGCGAGTTTGGCAAGATGTTGGAAAGCCGAGAGTTGCCCGCCGAATGGTCGAGCCACTACCGAGCGGAGGTTCTCGATTCTTATGTCGCGATCATCTATTCCGGAGGTGCAGATCAAGATAAGAACTTTGAAAAAGTCATCGAGTCTTCCCTCGCCCAGCAGATCGCCAGCTTGTGGGTGTCTTCTCTTCGGGGAGTGCCACGATGGTTTTCAGATGGTGTGGGTAGACAGGTATTGTCCTCGATGGTCAGTTCTGGAGACGCGAGGATACAAGCGTGGACGCAACGAATTCCCGTCGCCATGAGCAAGTTGGAAAACGTCAAGAGCTTTATCGATGGCAAGATTAACGACGAAGATGCGGCGACGATCGGTTTTGCAATCGTGAAGTTTATGAATGATGGAGCGAAACGGAAACTCTTCGAGACCATGTTAAAGGGGCTGTCGAATGGCGTTCCCTTTGACCAAGCCATGCAAAAAACGTTTGGGCCGCTCGAACCATTTGTTAAAACCACGCTGGGACGAGACAAGTAACCATTTATGGCAATCAAGACGTTATCGGTTCCGGCATCCATTCCGCAACCCGCTCGCAACCTCAATTCGGTTCTGCGAATTCTATTCAAGTTGTCTCCGGCTCAATCCGATGGGTTGATCGAGCAGGGGCACGTTCGAGTCAATGGCAGAATGTTGCGACACGGTTGGAGGGTATGCGAGGTCGGTGATGAAGTCGCTGTGGATATCGTTCCACAAGCGATTATCGCTCCGACCAAGTCTGTGAAGCGCAATCAACCAAAACGAGTCATCGACTTTCTCTACGATGATGCCGATCTGATGGTCATCAACAAACCTGCCAATCTACTCACCGTGCCAACGAAACATCGCGAGCCGCATACGGTGCTTTCGTTGGTAGAACGGCGAATTGCTGCACAACAAGAAAACGCCAAGGCTTTTTGCGTCCATAGATTGGATCGCGGAGTTTCTGGTGTTTTGGTCGTGGCAAAATCATTGGAGATCGCCGAAGAACTAAGAAACCAATTCGCGGAACGAAAGCCAAAACGAAAATACATCGCGATTGTGTCAGGCGTTCCTAAGGAAAGTGAAGGCCGGCTCGTTAATTACTTATCGACCGACGATGATTTGAATCGCGTACTGGTTCCGAGTGAATCGCAGGGTGAATTGGCCATCACCAATTATGCCGTGGCTGAGGCGTGGACTGATTCTGCACTTTTGCATGTGCGTCTTGAAACAGGCAGAAGAAATCAGATCCGAGTTCAGTTAGCAGAAATCGGTCATCCTATTCTCGGTGACCCACGATACAAACCGAGGCAAGCAGAGCATTGGGGATGGCCGCACACGCGAATCGCTTTGCATGCGGAATCGTTAGGCTTCGTCCATCCTCGGACGGGGGAGAGCGTTTACATCGAATCTCAGTGGCCTCAAGAATTCCGAGACTTTGTTCGTCAGCAAAGAAAAACCAAATCTAGCTGAGTAACCCGACATGTCCGATCCGTTGGTTCATTGGTGGGACATACTCCAAGACTCGCGATATGCCATCCCTGCCAAGTCGAGATGGAAGATCTTGCGCGAGGGGGCGGACCTCGATGCTCATTTGTCTAGAGCTCCATTTAAAAGGAACTGGTCCATAGTCGCTGAGCACGGAGATGTTTCTCGCGGTGCAATCAAGTGTTTAATCCAATCTGTCGAGTTCGGAGATGAGTGCGAGATGGTCGTGCTCTTTCCAAAGTTGGGTCGACGCGCGACCGTGTGCGTATCGTCACAGATAGGATGTGCGGTCGGATGTCGTTTTTGTTCCACGGGAACAATGGGGCTCCGAAGAAATTTATCGAGCCAGGAAATTCTAGAGCAGGTCTACGTAGCGCGTTGTATTGCAATGCGATGTAATCGAAGCCTGCGGAATGTCGTGTTTATGGGGATGGGCGAGCCCATGCACAATTGCAGAGCGGTATGGGATTCTCTGCGCGGCATGATGGGTGTTGATGGATTTGGGCTCTCTCCGAGATCCATAACCGTTTCGACAGCGATTGGAGCAGGATTGTTGGTGGAAACAGCCACTAGGTTTCCTGGTGTCCGACTGGCGTTAAGTTTGCATGCTGCCGATGCGGAGCTTCGAAAAGACCTAGTTCCCCATTCGCCATCGGAGATGGAACGAACAAAGGAGGTCGTCCAGGCGATCAACGAGATCCAGAACGGAGAGCCTGTTTGGTTAGAGCTGACTATGCTGAAAGGGGTAAACGATCGCCCCCAGGATTTGGAGTCGCTGGTGAGATTTACCAGCGGTTTAAACGTTCAAGTGAATCTCATACCATTCAATTCCATGCGACGACCGCTGGAGTCAAACGATGGCAAATCGCTGCCACTGGCTGCCCAGCATGGAGATCTAGAGAGCACACCTTTGAGCGAGATTTACACAATCGCCCAGGAGTTGCGATCACGCGGTTTGGTCGTGCGAGTGCGTCATTCATTCGGCGATCAAGATAACGCAGCCTGTGGTCAGTTGGTGCTTTCCAGCTCACGTACCCCCGAGACGCTCGCTGAATGGTAAAGCTAGTGCTTTGTTCCAATTCGACTTTAGGATTAGCCGAATGGCAAATTGTGACTAACACTGAGTTTCGATTGCAGTTGTTAGCCCGCGACGCGACGACTTGGTTCCGCCTGATTCAGTTTGTTGTAGAGGGTTTTTAGGCTTATTCCGAGCTCCTCGGCTGCAGCCGGCTTGTTTCCGTTGTGGCGAGCAATCGCTTCTTGAACGGCGAGCGCCTCCATGTGACGAAGTGTCATGGGCGACATGGCGATCAGATTCGGTGCAGGTCTTGGTTCACGTTTTGGAGAACGATCCTTAAAGTGCTTGGGCAAGTGTTTGATTTCAATCGGGGGATTATCGCAAAGGATTGTGGCGTACTCGATAACATTGGCCAGTTCTCGAACGTTGCCGGGCCACGGATGCTCTTCAAAAGCTTGAACCGTTTCGGGTGCAAAGATATCCAGAATCGCTTTGTGTTCCGGTCTGTGACGTAAGTAAAGGTGTCGTGCAATTTGCAGCACGTCACTGCCACGCTCGCGGAGGGAAGGTACGTTGATCTCGAACGTATTGATTCGAAACAGTAAGTCTTCGCGAAACGTTTGATCTTCGACCATTTGTTCGAGATTGCGGTGAGTGGCACAAACCAGTCTCACGTCCACCTGTCTGACTTCGTTGTCACCCACACGACGCAGATCGCCGCTCTCCAGTACTCGAAGCAATTTCGCTTGCATCGAAAGTGGCAGCTCTCCTATTTCATCGAGGAAAATCGTCCCGCCGTGAGCCTCGTGAAACAGTCCGTCACGATTTGAGTCGGCGCCGGTGAACGCCCCCTTCTTGTGGCCGAACAATTCGCTCTCCATGAGATGTTCAGGTAGAGCGCCGCAATTAACGGCTACAAATTTTTTGTTCGCTCTGGGGCTTTGCTCATGAACAGAACGGGCGACCAATTCTTTTCCGCATCCGGTTTCTCCACGAATCAGAACCGAACTGTTGGTTCTCGCAACGCGATTGATGAGCGACGAGAGTTGTTTCATCTCGTCACAATCCCCAATAATGACCGTCCCGGAGTTGGTGGATTTCTGCTTTGTCTTTTCAATCTCGAACGTTGTTTGTTTTAACTTTCTTCTTGCAGCCACGCGATCGAATAGTTCCTCTAGTTCCTTGAGTTTGCAAGGCTTTCCGAGGTAGTCGATCACACCGAACTTCAGTGCCGCAATGGCGCTTTCGAGCGTTTGTTTTCCCGTCAGAACGATACAATCCATCTTAGGTTGCATCTGCGATGCTCGCTCGATGACTTGGATACCATTCATGCCAGGCATGTCCAGGTCGACGATCATGCAGTCGTACGTATTTCGCTCCATAGCTGCGATTGCTGTAGAGCCATCTGGACAGACCGTAACGGAATGTCCCATTTGAGGAATTTCCAGTCGCATGACTTCTTGGATCGATGTTTCATCGTCAACAAAAAGAACCGTTAAAGAACTAGGCTGCATGATTTTGCTCAATTGGCTTTGGGGGACTGAATCGGTTGCGCTGAGGTTCGAATCGCTTGCCGATCGCAGCGTTCGACTGATTGTTTTCAAGAACGGTTTGACTGGCATAGGCGGCTTCTCTGGGAAGTAGTACCTCAAATCGAGAGCCTACGCCAAGCCCGAGATTGGTGACGATGATACGTCCACCGTGATCGGCTATGATGCGACTGGTGATGGATAAGCCTAATCCGGTGCCACGGCCATCGAGTCGTTTGGTAAAAAAGGGTTCAAACATATGGTTTTGAACTTCTTCGGTCATTCCGCAACCGTTGTCTTGAACACTGACGACGACGAACGATTCTCTAAGGGAAAGCTCGATGGAGACGACACCATCACTTCGTTTAGGATCGATCGATTCGAGGCTGTTGGTAAGCAGATTCAAAACCACCTGCTTCATTTCTTGCGCGCTGACCCAGGCCGAATAGTCTGTTGACTCACGCTGAAAAAGAATCTTCTTAGAACGGAATTGACCCAAATGACGAACCATGCTCACCACGTCATCGATTACTACTTGCATGTCGACCAGCGACCGCTTTGACTCGTGATTCAAGCGACTGAAATCCAATAGTTTCTCGGTGATCCCTTTGCAGCGAAATGCTTCGTCCTGAATTCGTTTCAAGTAGTTCTTTAACGTTTGAAGCTCCTGGCTCTCCGATTGGCCGTCGGAGTCCCACAGTTCAGGCGGAAGCAATTTGTGTAACCGAGATTCGAGAGCCTCGGCGCTCCAAGCAATCGACGCGAGTGGGTTGTTGATTTCATGCGCGACGCCAGCGGCGAGAAAGCCGACGCTGGCCAATTGCTCATTTCGTATGACCTCCCTCGATCTCTCTTGGACTTGTTGATTCAAGTCGCGTTGAATATTGAGAAAGCTCTCCACGCCAAGATTGATTGCATTGGCTAGCTCGGCGAGTTCGTCTTTAGATTCCGAAGTTAATCGAACATTGAAATCGCCCGCACCGACTCGTCTGGCTTTGGAAAGCAGTTCTTTAAAAGGCCGGATAA
Source organism: Pirellula sp. (assembly GCA_025459355.1). Lineage (GTDB taxonomy): Bacteria > Planctomycetota > Planctomycetia > Pirellulales > Pirellulaceae > JBKCUI01. The sequence goes on along the minus strand of JALOQS010000070.1, from coordinate 5,511 downwards.
CAGCGACTTTGGCATATACCACCAAACCGATCAAAAGACCAACGGCCAGGATGGCGCTGCCCCACGTCAAAGCGATCCACGTGCGATACCGATTGCGAACATCATCTCGAAAGCTGGCCATCCGCTCAGCGAGAAACGTCGGCAGCTCGTGCGCGAGTGACGAGAGCTGGTCCAGATCCTGCGATTGCTCTACCAGCAAAAAAGCATGAGGATACTGCTGGATTTCTGAGTGACGTTCGTAGATCTTGGTAAACAGTTTTCTGATGGCGTTGGTGTGTTCCAGTTCAGCAGAGCGGTCTGAGAGATAACGATCATCCTTGTCAAAGGCTTCCAATCTGGCTTGATAGCGGGCCAGTAGCAGGCCTACTTGTTGGAGCTGTTGAGAGAACCTTAGCTGTTTGCGATAGTCTTCGTATTCCGGATCGAGTCGAAACTTAAGTGGTTCACTCATTTTGAGCGAGCTCTGATCGTTTCGGAGTTGGTCTATCGCGAGTGTAAGCTCAGAGGTCAGCGGCATCTCCGATGCTCGGCTGCTGAGAGTCATTGCCAAGTCACGATAAGCGTAGACACCACGGAAACTGCTATAGCCCAGAACCGCAATAACCAGAGCTAGAACTGCCATCGAGTTGAGCAGTTTCTTGCGGATCGTCCATTTTGGTATTTGTGGCAAAAGGTGCATACTCAACACCTATCGTTGAATGAAACTGTCCTGCGGCACACCTCGCAAGGAACTGTGATAGGACGGATTCATGGGAGGAGCCATAGGTGGTGGAGCAACAGGCAATGGCGAGACAGTGCCGCCACTTAATGGTTCTGCAATGTTGATCACATTGAATCCGTTCTTATTCGGGAATGCGAATTGAGTACCAGTGTTGCCGCTCATGCCGTTGACAACATAGGAACCGATCGAAACATCCAGCTCGATTGGTGGATCCATGGCTGGTATCAACTGAATCTTTACCTTGTGGGGAAGCGAGGCTTGAATGGCACTGTAGTACTCGTGATTCGATTGCTGAGCTTGCGCGACGAGCCGACCGGTTGGATCTTTTAGGAATACCTGCCGGGTGAATCCGAATTGTGGATCGACCACTTGTATTCGTTGAAAAGGACCTATTGCACTCTGTACATTGGTCGACAATTGAATCATGCCATCGGTTTGTGTTACCGGTTCCTGCGTCAGCGTGCTCGGATCGAAGCTCGTCACACCTAAGGCTTCGATCAACCAAAGTGGAGACACGGGCAGAATGCGACGAACTTGTTGCGCATCGAACTCGTTGTGTTGCGCATAGAAAAGATTGGGAGTCATGCCGATGCGAATCGTCATCCAAAATGCATCTTGATTGCTACCGAGATCGAGTCCTCTGAATCCAGCGACCGATGCCGTCATTCGAAAGTTACGCTCTCGCATCCAAGTGAGAGTCGAATTTAGTGAGGTCTCGTTGTTCACCCGGACTGATACCGAGTTCGATTGCAACGATTGCACTTGAGACGTGCGATTGAGTGCTTCGGCTAGCTGCTCCAATGTGGGGGGGGCTGTAAAGATGGCGACTGGTTTAAGTTCGTTCAACTGTCGCTTGGGAAGGCATGTAGCACCCGTCGCGCAAAAAAGAACGACACAGATTAAATAGACTTGTAGACTCGAACACTTGGCACACAGCATGGCTTAATCCTCCGTGTACAAGAGTTCGAGCAATTCGGCTTGGATGGATTCCGTTTCCGAGACGCTTATCTCCGCAATCGGAATGACAAAATGCTGATCTCCGCTAGCAGAGCTAAGGTCTAGCGTCGCCAGATTAGCGTTCTCGGATGAGTCGTGAGCGTCTTGCGATACGAGTATCTTCTTTCTGAGAAGCAGTATCGCGAGCAAATAGGCTATGGGGTCTTTGCCGGGGGTCTCGAGAAAGGATTGCAGTGTATCGAGCAAGACCTGGGCAGGTGCCAGTTTTGTTTTGGCTGTTTTTTTATCAGGGACTTTAGCAACCCACCAACCAATCGTTTCGGCGGTCGGCCCACTCCATTTCTCGGCGGAGTAATCGCGTCTTACGAGTTCGCTACCCTTTTGAATGATTGCAGAATAGTATCGCTCACCCGGAGCCAGAATTCGGTCCGAGTCGTAACATCGTCTGGAGCTTTTTTGAATCGCATATTCCTGCATCCTTAGGCTTGTAGCAAAACCGAAGACCGACAGCCAGATCAGTCGATAGTAGATGGGCTTGCGCCCGGAACGCTATCTTTAAAGGGATACCAACCCGATAGAATAATGATCTGCCGACCCAGAACATAGATCGAGAGCCCCATGATCACGCCGAGTATATCGGCGTAGAAGTCATTCCAATCGGCCGTTCTACCGACCGGTATTTGCAGCAATTCGTCTATCCCTGCGTAAACGATACATATAAGCCCTGCGAGAAAGACGTTGTAGGCGCGATTGGGACGAGTCGGAATGGCCCATGCCAAAAGAAACGACAAACCCGTGTAGGCACCAGCATGGAGCAGCTTATCGTTGGCCCCGATTTGTCTCACGATTGGACCGGGTGGTATATGCGTCCCGATGAAGAGCGCAATCCAATATAGGGACAGAAACAAAACGGCCCAACGTAGACCGTAAATCGTGGACTTCATAAGTTCCTGATGTGGAAGCGTCAAAACAAAAAAAGGCATCGCAGTTCCGATGCCTTTTACTCCTTACTCTAGATTTGGCTTTGGAATCAATCCCACCACCATTGGTCGTTCGCCAAATCCTTTGGTGCCCCTAACTTGCCAATCTTCTCGGTGACGGAGGAGTCAACCGAAACTCGCGATGGGTCGACCAATTTTCGGGCCGCAATGTGCACTCCACCACCGATTGGGGTCATGAGTTGTGCGTCTTTTATGACATAGTTGATGGCTGTCTCAACCTGATTGATCTCGGATGCTCCGTAAACGGCGAACTTTTCTTCGCTACCAAAAATTCCAAGATTCCAGCCCGCTTTGCTGTACAGCCCTCGGTCTTGGATAAAAGCTGCCGCAATGCTGATGTCGAAAAGATTTCTCATCTCGTTGAAAACGGGAGTCGCTTCTGCAATCGCATCAAACTTTTCCGTAAACTCTTTGGTGAACGTGTTGCTCGCCGCATCGCCACTCTTTCCAGATCGTTGACGAGAACCGTCTTTGGAAACTCCTTCGAGTTCGCCAGAGAGCTTCACTCCCTTTCCGACCAAATGCATGGCTGTTCCATCTTCATTCGATGCAACTGTCGAATAGTCCGCTTCGAAGTACCAACGCTGAAGAGCATTTGCACCTGGACGTGGTCGAGTCTTCTGAATCCAGGTCGTCATCGGAATCATTGGGTCTTGGAGACCGATACCGATAAGCTTCATACGATAATCAGCCTCAACGAGCACTTGTGCAAAGTGAGTCGACTTCGGCACACCCTTGATCGAAATCGTTTGGTAACCGAGTGCATCTCGCATACCCGACATGTACTGGGAAACGAATTGTGGGCTGTTGAGTTGAGCCGCATTGATGCCGTTTGATGCAACGTTCGAGTGGAATTGGCTCATTCTCTTGAGCCCTTCTGGAGTTGGATCGATCGAGCAACCAATTACCGATGTCGCTCCTTCGCCAGGTGCAAAAGCTCGCAAAGCAACGACCAAGTCGTCGAGACGAAGCGTTGATTTGCCGTTGGTGAGACCGACCAATCGGTTGCTATGGTCCAAATACCATTGATCCGCGGGACCAGCGATTACGATGTCTTTGGTTTCCGGTAGATAGAACACATATTCGAGTCTTTGCAAGCCGGCCAAGCTCATTACTTCTTCCGACAGAGCCACTCCTGCTTGAAGCTGCTTATTGACGTAGCTTTCAAGACGGTTAAGCGAAACCATCCGCATTGGAGACGTCTTAAGTTCATTGCGAGGCTTGCTTTGCAACGCGGCTTGTCTTTGCATCGCAGCGAGCTTCGGGTCAACTTGCATAACGCGAAGCACACCTGTCGCATCAATGCTGATACCTGCAACGCCCGGGTTGCCGCCATCTCCTCCACCTTGACCAAAGACAGTAATTCCCGTTCCGCCAAGGAACGCTGTAAGTGCAAAAGTCCATGCTGCACGCAACAAGGTCTGGTAACGCATGCCGAGATGCCTTTAAGAGAAGCGACTAGTTCAAACACGTTTCGATCACGAAATTTCGCGCAGCGCACGAAATTCAATTCCTCAAGAATAATTGCTGGGAGAGCAATTGGCAACAATTTGCTGGAAATAGAATCCTAGGACGGACCAATTAGCGGATTCGTATCGAAATCCCGTTTTTTTTCCGAGATTCTTCGGCGATTTCCTAAAGCTTTCTTGACTGGTGAAAGGGGGAGTCTGTATCCCCTAAGGAAACTTTTTCTCTGTTTCCCTGAATGAGACGAACTGTTTCTACATGGATTTCCGGTCTAACCCGTGAACGCAACGTACCCTGTATCAATAAGGCTGATTCTGGTCGGGTTGCTGACGATAGCTTTTCAACTATCGGTTCAGAGGGAGGGGTACGCCCAGCCGGTGGTACAGCTGCCACCCACCAACAACTTCGGTGCTTTTCAAGGCGGGAATCCGGTTTTGCCACCTGGTTCTGCTACTGGATTTCCGGCGGCTGGCTCCTCTGGGTTTGACCCTTACTTTCGGCCGATACAGCCCACCAACGCGTATCCTCAATCATCCAACTGGGGATTCGGCAACCTTTTTAATTGGAACAACTCGGCCCCGGTTATTCCACTGGGACCAGCCAACTACCCAACCTATATTCCCCCCAATTCTGGCCAACCTTGGAATCCTGCCCAGGCCCCGGTTTATCCCCAGGGCGTTTATCCGAATCAGCCGAACGTTTTGTTTCCCGGTACTGGGAATCAACCTAACATGGGGAATTGGGGAAACCCTAACCAGTTCGGTTGGAACGGCAATCCTAACGGCGCTGGGTTCAACAATTGGTGGAACAACACGACCTCCAGTCTCGGTTATGGCTCGAGCCAAGTGATGAGGGTCTTCCAAGGCGTTCGTCTGCGGCACACTTGGTTGAGCGGCACAAGCGGCTTCAATGACAAGCCGGTTAACTCGGTCGAGATTAACGACACCGATGTGTCGCTCGTGTTTGCCATTCCCAACTTCTTGAATAGCACTCGCTCTCTCTACATCATTCCGTCTTACTCGCAGCATTTGTGGGATGGTCCGAAAAACGGAACGAGCGATTTGCCTGGCAACGCATTCAGTGGCTTTATTGATACAGGATGGGACACGAATCCCATGCAAACGTTGGGTGTCGAGCTTGGTGTTCGCGTGGGTGTGTTCTCCGCATTCGATGCCATCAGTAACGACAGCATCTACATCCAAGGGAAAGCGGTCGGGCGTTTGCGATTAACGCCGACAGCGACCGCAAAGTTTGGCGTGATCTATCTAGATCGAAACAAAGTCAAGCTTCTTCCGCTGGCAGGTGTTCTCTGGTCACCCAATCCAGATTCTCGATTCGATTTGGTATTTCCTGAGCCGAAGATTG
>JALOQS010000069.1 GCA_025459355.1 Pirellula sp. | reverse complement strand
GCTCGCATAAACCAAGAAATATCAGACAATCTCGTTCGGATCACCGCCAAATGCTCAGGATCAGCCACCAACTGTTTGACATCGATTTCCGAAGGCTCAGCCAGCTGTTCTTCGATTCTGCGACCAGGAAAAACGCGAAGCCAGCGAATAGCAACTTCTTGGTCGGATAGATTCGCTAAGACATCGGGGCGACTTCTAAGGATGACGTGTACGTGATTTGAGAGAATCGCGTAGTTAAGAACATCGATAGAGAAGACAGAGGCGAGCGATTCGAATCGTCGTCGGATCCATTCGCGACGATAGGAGTAATCAATGCCCGAGACATCGTCGTCTCCGGCAAGGAACGCTCTGCGGACGCATCGCTGCACACAGTGTACTATAGCGATCTCGTCATGCCTAAACTGTTCGGAACGTTTGGGTCGCACCATGATTTTGCTCCATTAGAAGTAGGGATTTGGGAACATGATACCGAACAAAAAAAGGAATGTCAACAAACAGTGGATGGCACCGTATGGGGCGGATTTCCTTTCGGTGAATCTGGGGATTAGTCGGGTTAATGCCGTGTGTTGCGGGATTAGCATTGATTTAAGCTGAGAATTGTCAGGGATTTAGGACGTTTGATCTCTATGTCCTGCCATAGCATGCATTGGTCTGATGCTGCCTCTTGCCGCAAATTCCTATTTCCGCTCCCGAATAACCATATGACGAGACGAAAGGATCGAGTATCGTTACATGCACAGACGAGATCAGTAAACCGATCGGTCTTCGTGAAATCCCCACACTCCTGAGCGGTAAAAAGGGCGGTGCTTGGAAAGTTGGCAAAGAGTCTCGCGGCCACGGACTCTTTCCGAGACTCATCAAGAAGCAGTTGGTGTGTCCTTTCCCTCCGCTCCCTCGTATTGCTCTACGCCGATTTTTCATCCAGAATCGACGGATTGAGCTACGAACGCGAAAGGAATCCCTAGGCTTAGAACTGCGGGTGATTAACGAGCCGATCGGTTTTTCTTTTTTTACTTCGACACTAGTTCGAGACCAGATTGAGCAATCAGACCGTTCACGTTCCTGTCCTTCTTGAAGAAGTAACTAAGGCTATTGCGGAATCGGGGGCCCCTGGTGAACGTGTGTGGATAGATGGGACCCTCGGAGGTGCTGGACACGCCTCAGAACTGGTCGCCCTCCTTCACGATGGCGATTGCTTGATCGGATTCGATCGCGACCCGGTGGCAATCGCTCGCTCGGAGGCTAAGCTTTCCCAAATCAGCCGCATCTGCTCCGTTAAACTTGTTAATTCAAGTTATCGCGACATTCCGGAGTATATTCGCGACGGATCCATCGGTCATGCGGACGCAATTCTCCTCGATCTTGGTCTTTCAAGCGACCAATTGGAGGATCGAGAACGCGGATTTTCATTCAAAGTCGGTGGCCCCCTCGATCTAAGATTCGACCCATCGCAGGGAATCTCTGCAGCAGACCTTTTGGCAAAAGCCTCTGATCGCGAATTGGCTGACATAATTTATCAGTTTGGAGAAGAACGTTTTAGCCGCCGAATCGCGCGTGCAATCGTCGAACGTCGATTAACCGATCCGGTTACGACCGCGGAACAACTCTGTGACTTGATTCACCGAGTCGTGCCTGGCAAGATTCACGGACGAATCGATAGCGCAACACGTACTTTCCAAGCTCTTCGTATCGCGGTCAACCAAGAACTCGATCACCTGACCGAGTCTATGAAACGATTGCCAGAGTGCTTGAAACCAGGCGGTGTTTTGGTGGTTATCTCGTTTCATTCACTTGAAGATCGCATCGTGAAACACAGTATGCGTGACCACCCACTACTAGAAGTCTTGACCAGAAAACCAATCCTCCCAACCGAGATGGAAATTGATAAAAATCCACGATCTAGAAGCGCAAAACTTCGGATCGCAAGACGACTATTCGAGTAGCACTTGAGTCGTTCAAGGAGTGCTACATCAACAGTACATCAACATCCCTTGCCTAGCCCCAGGATTAACGCTTGGCGGTCTATCTTCTTTTTAGCTGCAGTATAGAACTCTCGGAGTCTGTGCCCGGCATCGGATAAGATACCAAACACTTCAAGTCGACTCGCTTGAGTGCACCACGTGTTTCGGCCTCGGTCTTTTCTTCTGGCCACTTGGGTCCCTTAATGGCAAGCATGCGCCCGAACGTATGCCAATAGGGATCAAGCCATCGACACAATTTGACGATCGGCCCAACTGCCCGCGATGTGAGTGAATCATACCGAAAATCATCCAACACCTTTTGGACGCTCTCGGCATATACCGGCACCTTTAGTTTCAACTGCTTGGTCATTTGCTCGACGACATTCGCTTTTTTCGCAATGCTGTCGCACAACGTTATTTGTAGATCCGGTCGAATCACCGCGAGCATGATGCCTGGGATTCCGCTGCCTGTCCCCACATCGAGCACCTCTTCATTTTCGGCGATACATTTCGAAACATGCCAAGAATCCAGCAAATCCCGACGCACAAAAGACTCCGGCGTCGTATGCCGGGTCAAATTGATCTTCGTATTCCAATCCCAAAGCATGGTGCAATAATCACCGATAGGCTTCCAATACTCTGCGGGCAATTCGATTGCCAAGCCCTCCGCAGCGGCACGGAGTCGTCGGTCTAGTTCAGAGCGGTCCCCCTGAAATACGGTATGTGCGTCCAAATCTTGCATGCGGAATCTTGGATAAAGTGATGGAGTAAGGTTATTCGTTAGGATCGGGCGGTTATCGCATTCGTAGTTAATGCTTCAGTCAAAGTTCTAGCCTCAACCCTCTAAGCATCCGCGATTTAGAATTGTACTTCGATCAACGATTTGCAGAACCAAAAAAACGTCTTAACTGCTTTCGATGCTGTTCGTCTCGTGGTTCGATCTCACGGCATTGCTGCGATATCTCGATGGCTTTTTCAACATTACCGAGTCGGAATTCTAGGTCGGCTAACGTGTCCAAATAAGTTGGGTCGGGGCGAAGTTCAACAGCGCGACGTGAAAGCTCGATCGCTTCATCAAGTCTTCGGTTGCATTGCGATGCCATCCAAGCAACATTGTTTAATGACATGGCATCATTCGGAAACTCGTCGATCTGCTGCTTCATCTTGTTCCAGAAGAGATCAAACCAAGCATCAACAGTCGCTTGGTCAAAATGCTTATCCGCTTCTGGTATTATATCGATCGGTATCTGAATGTGTCCCGGTTCCAATCGTGCGGCCGCTTCGAGCCATTTGGTGACTCCTTCAGCGTCTTTGCGATGAACCGAATCCAACGCGAATGGGCCGATTATCCTTTGCAGTAGCATCCTAGATGTGAAATCATCAATAATCGGTATCGATGGAGCCTCGTTGATAAAACTGTGCATCGCGGAGCGTTTCGCTTTCGGCGTTTTGGTCAAATCGTTTTTCGCGATTTGGTAGCGAATCATTTGCACTCTCGGATCAATTCGCTCAATCGACCATGCCACTTTTTCCCATCGGTCGTAGGCCAATTCTATCTCTGGTCTTTTGTAGATTTCCGAGTCATCAACGAAAAACGCAAGGGTCAGATCGTCCCTGCGAGATAGGCTGGAAAGCCATCGGAACCTCAATCGATCTAAGTCTGCGTATCGCCCGGTTCGTTCCAGCATGTTGATCGCTCGCACGAAGGTCTCCAGGTTACTAGAAATATCCGTCATCTCTAACAATGTGTCGCTCGCCGCTTTAGGAAACCCTAGTTTCTCTTGAAAAGAGGCTAGCAACCAAAAGTACTTGTCGGAACTGCCGGCCGCAACGCTAGCAGTCTCTTGCAACGTCTTGAAAGCTTCGCGTGTGTCCCCAAACAGATCGAAAAGCTCGGCGATCATCATGGCGAACTCAGCTTCTGCCACGCTATGTGGTTGAACACTGTTCTTAAGGTTTGTTAACTCCTTAACACCGTCCCAATCCTTGGGCTTTCGGCCGTGATATAGATCCTCCAAGATCTTTAGCGAGGCTTCTAGCTTGGTCGCTGGGGAGCCCTCTCGCTGAAGAGTAAAGATGTGGTGCAAAAGCAGGAGGGGCTCTGCGAAGTTGTCGCCAAACACCGTCTCCAGACATCGGGAATACCCTTCGCGGCGTCCATCCATATCGGTTGGAGAAATTGATGATTTAAGCCAAATAACAACGGAGGTCGCATTCTTCTTTGAATAATCGATTAGATACTTAACCGCTTTATCCCTTTGGTTATAGTTCTTCCATGTGAGCAGCATTGGAGTCAAGTCGCCAGGTCCATTGTTCGACGCTTTAATTGTGACCGCTTCCATCCATGCTTTGTCGAATTTTTCCTCTAAGCCGGGAATACCTAGATTGTAAAATGCGACGGAACACATCGTTAGCAAATCGCGATCGATACTGAGGGAGTTCTCGTCCAAGGGCTGGTTGAAGAGATCGCCACGACTCTTTAGCCATGCGCCAAGAGCCTCAGGGGTCAATTCGTTTAAGCCAATCTTTCGAAATGCGTCTTTGATACGTCCTATGTTGTACAACGCATTGAATGCATCGATCTCATTCAAGGTGCTAATAGCTTCCTCAAAATAGTCCGGATCATTCATGAGTAACGCGAGCTTATCGTGGCCTTTTTTGGGGCCCGAATTGCGTAACTTCTTCACTTCTTCCCACAACTGCTCCAACTGCGCTTGGTCACCATCGGCAAATGCGAGAGCCCATGATTTCATTTTCGCCTGAAGACCACTAGTCGGAATCACGCTGGTTTGCACAGTCCCCTTAAGCAACGCTTGCCAATTGTCTGACTCAATCGCTATGCGATCGAACTCGGTCTTCATTCTGCCCGCTGAGGCTAGCTTGAGTGCTTCGTCATATTTGCCTTGAGAGGCTAGTCGCATGACGGTCACTTTGGGATCGTTGGGCTCAGAAATCTTCCATTCTTCCGGCATGCCCAGTTCGCGCCACCAAACATTGATGCCAACGCGATTTTCATTCGAAGCAAAAATGTCAACAATCTGAGGCACTGCCCATTCGTTTCCACTTCGCCAAGCTTGATCAATCAAGCGGCCAACGAAGCGACTTTCAAGCAGGTTCTTCCTAGTTTCCGTCTCCAGCAAATCCTTCATCGCTTCTTGTGGCACGGTTCTTAGAAGATCCAATACCTCGTTCCAGCGGCCGTCAATAATTCGTTGATAGAGGGGCGAATTGTCTCCCGCCAACATGGCTTGATAGTCGGCTAGCATCTCGAATTTTCGTGCCGCATCTCCAGGCGATTTGCGGAGCTTGATCAGCCAGGCCGCGACTCTCGATCGGTTGAAATCGCTAGAGCTTGATTCCGTGGTCAAGAAATCATCAATCGGAAGCTTGTTGTCACACAGTTGCAAGAACGCTTCACGCCGTACTTTGTATTGTGCATCATTTAGCTGCCTCAACAACTCGTCGGGAGATCGCGACGAAGGTGGTTGAGGGGAGTCTCCCCACGCATGATTGTTGCACGCTACACCAAGCGTCAAACCCAGCAGCAATATGCACAGTCGCGATATACCCAAACGCCTAGCCGTCGTGGGTATTCCCGCGCGAGACGCTCTGCCAGGCATTTTTGCAGCCTTAGAATTTGCGTTGAATATAGAATGGTGCATCGTGATGCTTATCTTCATGGCGAGCCTATTACCTACACAATCGCAGCAAGTGGAACCTCGAATTTGTTTGGACGCATTGATAACACTCGCCACCGACCTTACATCATAGCTCCTAAATCACAAATAGCGAAGCGACCCGAGAAAAGTCCTTTTCGCTCGCGATCGACCGCGATCCTGATTGGGCACGATACGAACAGCCGATTTTACTGACAATAACGCAAGACTGTTGCTTACTCATTGCCCGAGTAACGCAACGGCAACTTGACCCGAAAAGTACTGCCAAATCCCACTTGGCTGGATAAACCGATATCGCCACCCAAGAGAGTGCAGAGTTCACGAACAATCGACAGCCCAAGCCCTGTACCGGAATGCTCGCGAGTCAAGCCGTCAGCCCCGGTTACTCTTCGCGCTTGTCGGAACTTTTCGAAAATGATGTCGTGGTCTTCGATAGCAATGCCCACTCCCGTATCGGAAACAGACATGATCACATCATCTTCGCGACTCAAGCAGTGAACGGTAATGAGCCCTCCTTCGGGAGTAAACTTGATCGCGTTGGACAATAGATTGGTAAGAATCTGTTGTACTTTGCTTTGATCTTGATAAACCAAGATTGGCTCCGTTTCGGCGTCCACTCTGACATCGATATTCTTTTGTTCGGCAAGAGGTCTTACCAAGTCGCATTGCGAGTGAATCAATCCCACCAAGTCGAACTCGGACGTCTTAACCTGCATCTTGCCTGCCTCGACCTTGGCTAGATCCAAGATATCGTTGATCATTTCCAAAAGTTTTCGACCGCTAATTTGGATGTTATTGACAAACCTACGTTGCTTGTCCGTCAGCGTTTCGAACCCCTGTAAGACTTCGCTAAAGCCGAGAATACTATTCAAGGGAGTGCGGAGCTCATGGCTCATGTTTGCCAAAAACTCACCCTTGAGACGATTCGCTTCAAACAGCTCCAGATTGATACGAGCTAACTCATCCACCTGTCCGTTCATTCGAATGTTGACATCTTGCAACTCGTTTTGAATGTTTGTCAAGTGACGAAGCATGGCGTTAAACGAGTCGGAGAGCTCGTGAAATTCATCGTCCGTATCGAGCTGGAAACGAAGTGTCGTATCCCCTTGCGTGATACGTTCGCTCACCTCCTTCATATGAAGAACCGGACGAATCACGAGTCGCTTTAGAATGATGTGGATAAAGAAAAGAGAGATCGCGACGGTCCCGATGGCAATCGAGGTCAAAATGGAATAGCTCCATATGCTCCAGAACCGAGCATAGCTGTCGGGCATTTGAACCCGCAGCACGCGGAATGGATCGATCGAGGAAATCGAGCTATCGGCTGCTGGAACGAGTCGAACGTGACACTCTCGGCATTCGCTTCGAAACGTGAGGGGATGATAGTAGTAATAGTATCCGTCGTACGGTCCCGCTTCTTCGAATACGAACGCTTGGGCGGGGCTCGAAAACGTCAATGATGCGGTCGCCGACGGCGCATCCTGAGTCGGAATTGCCGAAACAGTCGGTTCGACCGCGTTGGCACCCGCTACGGCCGCCTGCCGCTCTTCGTTGGCGATGCTGTCTCGCTCGGCAAGCTTGGCATGAATGTTCTCAAGCCTTGGCAGATCGGTTCCTGTTGCGACGTATCCTTTGAGCAAATCGTGCTCCAAGTTGTCATCTAGCCTGAGCAGATAGGGGACAAACTGAGACTGCAACATCGAGGCCCGGAGATGCTCCAGCAGTTTAGACTTGTCCGCCACCGGCACCGAGGAGTCGGAGCCGCTTTCCGCGCTGACCGGGTCCAATTTCCCGATTGCATACAAATGTTTCCAGCCGATATAGGCGTTGGCGTAATCTCGGGCGGACTGACGAGCCGTCTCCATCACCAGCTGCTGGGCTACGAACTGAATCGCAAACAGGGCCAAAACCATGGATACGACGATCGCGATACCAAGGAAAACCAGCGATTTTCGCTCCAGCGACCAGCTGCCGACCAAGGATTTTACGACGGATCGAAACATTTGCTTCCGTTGGAAAGGTCCAATAACGCACAGCTTTGTATAGCAAATCGCAGCAAAACCGGCAAAGTCGGATTTTATCGCGAACTCCCGCTCCGTTTCAGCCCTTTCTGCCAACAACGACCGTATTCTGAGAATTTCCCAGCCGAACAACCATTTTGCGTAAACGGAACAGTGTCGCTGATCGTTACAAATTTGTTGCGGCTCTGAATTCGATGAAGTACCATTTAACCTAGTTATCGTGGTTGTGCCGTTTTTAAGGCCCAACGTTTTCAATTTGCAATCAGGAGTCAGGTTCCATGTCTAAGCCGTTCACGTACTGGGTTCGTTTGGCAACAGTCGCAACCTTGTGCACACTAACCACCTTCAATCCTGTCCTCGCAGGAAGGTGCATCGAAAGGCTCCTCAAACGAAACAACTGTTCGCCAACAGCTTGCATTGAAGTCCCCGCATGCGAATCCAATTGTGTTGTGGTCCCGAGCTGCGAACCGATTACAACTTGCGTGTCTCCCGCGCCGTGCACAGTCACACCATCAGCGACCGCATGTGACGCGCTGCCATCGGCGGCACATCAACCAACTGCTGGGGAATATGCTGCTCCGGCATCACCAAACACAACGCCCACAGAGCCAGTCGCACCTACTGTTCCGCCTGCTGTGGTCGAGCCAGCGGCTCCTGCTGCCGTAACACCTCCTGTAGTAACGCCTGCACCGGTAACGCCTGCACCGGCAGTTGTCGAACCGGCAGTTGTCGAACCGGCCGTAATTGCACCAGCAGTTATCGAACCGGCGCCCGCTTCAATCCCGGCGACACCGATCGAGCCAGCTCCGACTCCGATCGAACCGGCACCTGCAACAACCGAACCAGCACCAGCAGTAACCGAACCAGCGCCAGCTGCTAAAGATCCCGTTGATGCATTGTTTGGCGACGATACAGCGACTCCAGCTGTTACTCCTCCTGCTGAAACGACGCCTGCATCTCCAGATCCTTTTGCACCGGCAACCGACACTCCCAAGAATTCGGATCCAGTTGATGATTTGTTTGGTGATTCGGCAAAGCCCGCTGAGGCAGCAGAACCAGCCAAGGAGATGGAGCCTGCGAAAGAAGCCCCGATTGACGATTTGTTCGGAACGGAAACCACTCCGCCAGCCAAGGAAGCTCCTGCTACCGAGGCCAAGGATTCGATAGATGATCTCTTCGGATCGGGCTCGACCGAAACACCAGCTGCCCCTGCTGCCGAAAAAGCCGCTGAAAAAGCTGCCGATGAGAAATCAGGTATCGACGATCTTTTTGGCACCGAAGCAGCAGACCCTGCACCAGCAAAGACAGAGCCTGCACCAGCTAAGAACGAGTCGATTGATGATTTGTTCGGAGAGCCTAAAACGAAGCCAGCCGAGGGGGCTGTCGAACCTGGCAAATCAAGCGACTCGTTGGACGATCTTTTCGGCAAACCAGTGAGCACCGATTCTGAGGCCGTTCCTCAACCTCAACAAAAATCGCCTCAACCTCAAAAGGAAACATCGCCTCAGAAAGGCAATGCTGATCCTCTGGATGAACTTTTCGGATTGGGAGAATTCACTCCTCCACAACTATTCCGAGGTGCTGAATTCCAAACTTGGGTGGACAACACTGGTACCTATACCGTCAAGGCTCGATTGGCTGTCATTTACACCGACCGAGTGAAATTGCTCAAAGAGAATGGCAAGTACACGACGGTCCCATTGAGTCGCTTGAGTGATCGCGATTTTGCCTATGTGCAATGGGTCGCTTCGAATCTTTCTGCAGAAGCAAATGCCAAGTTTGTAAAGAAAGATTCTGAAATGGGCGACACAGAGAGCATTCGCTAAACCAAGCGAATTCGCTAACGACGTAGCTAGTTCACCTCTGGCTACAGTACCCAAAAGACGAAACCCACGTGAAGTTCCGTTTGATCAAGCGGAACACGTGGGTTTTTTGTTGACGTTGCTGGCTTTAACCTCATCTCACGAATAACCCATGTTTGCTCCCGCTCCTGGCTACACTGCCGACCCGCGAAAGCTAATCCTCGCAAGTAGCTCTCCCCGAAGAAGCGAATTGCTAAACGCCTTTAGCTACCAGTTTATTGTGCGAGAGCCAGACCCCACGGCCGAATGTGGGGTATGTTCCCGGGAAACACCGCCCGAGATGGTGGCTCGGTTAGCTTACCAGAAAGCCGCCAATGTTATCGAGAAGATTGACGCGGGAATCGTACTCGCCGCTGACACTGTGGCCGAATGCGTTGGGATCGTGCTCGGCAAACCTGAGTCGAGAGAACACGCACGGGAGATGTTGCGCCGTTTGCGAGGCCGCGAACATTCGGTTTACAGCGGTGTATGCTTGTGGGACAAGGAAACGGCTTGCAGATCGGTAAGTGTCGATGCATCTCGACTCTGGATGGATCCGATCACCGATTCAGAAATTGAGGCTTATCTGGATACGGAACAGTGGGTTGGCAAAGCCGGCGCATTCGGCTTTCAAGATGGTCCGCCATGGGTGCACCTCAAACAGGGCTCAGCAACAAATGTGGTGGGATTACCGATGGAGTTGCTCGAACGAATGTTAAGCAGCTTTCGGCCATGACATAAGGCTTTGGGCCATGACATTAAATACATGGGTTTGTTGGAGGATACCGGGGGCTCATTGACAGCCTGCCAAGGGGTCCGACAATAACCCCAGAGGTAGTGGATAAAGACCGAGCAAAAGAACAGCAACGACGAATTAGATTCGATCTGAGGAGACAGGATTGCCAGATGATCAAAGTGAACGCAGTAGTTAGCTCGGTAGGCGGGACAAAAGCCATGCAGGTTGGTCGATGAGCTTTCTGCATCTTTCTTTGTTAGCAGGTGGGTTGCTAGCCGTCGCCCCTGTGCTGTTGCATTTGTTGGGTCGAAAACAACCAAAGGTCATCGTTTTTCCGGCGATCAGATTCGTACGTCAAACAGCTGTAGAATCACAAAAGGGTTGGTCCATTCGTCGCTGGCTATTGATGTTGTTGCGAGTCTTGTTGGTGGCTCTCGCTGCCATCGCGTTTGCCTCTCCTCGCGTACCCAGTGCGCAGTGGGCAACGGTCGTATTAATCGGTCTGGTTTGTCTGTTGGCCGTTATCGCGACTGCGATCGCGGTAACAGCCGTCTTGTCACAGCGTTCTAGGTTCGTGGTTTTGATATCGTCGGTGGCGTCGCTAATTCTGTGGCTTCTCGGGGGCGCATGGTTTACTCTCGCCAGCGTCGGTGGTGCAGGGGCGGCGATGCCGATCTTGAGTGGTCCGATAGCAGCCGCGATCGTGATCGATACGTCTCCATCGATGGACTACATGTATCAAAACCAGTCCAGACTGCAGCTTGCGAAAGAAACGGCATCATGGCTTATGGACCGACTTCCCATCGGCAGTCAGATTGCGATTTGCAATAGCGACGGGGCTGTTCGGCTGCTCAATGACCGAACCTCTGCAAATCGTCAATTGGAAAAAACGGAGGTCGAAGGTCGTTCCTCATCAATGATCCAACGCATCTCCTCTTCCATTGAAGCACTCAAAAAATCGGACCTTCAAAGACGCGAGATCTACATCCTTACGGACCTTAACTCTGTATCCTGGAAAGGGGTGGAAACGCCGACTATATCCAAGCTTCTTTCTCAAGAATCAGAATCGGACCAATCAGACCAAATTCTTTTGCAAATTGTAGATCTGAGTATCCCCAAACCAGACATCAAAAATTGGGGGCTCAGCAACATTGACATGAATCAGAAATCCGCCACAGCCGGAGGCGGAATTTCCATCGAAGTCGAAGTCGCTGGTGTCGGAGGTGATGTTTCCGCTGAGCCCGAACAAATGACCGTTGAGTTCGCCGTCGAAGGGGCCAATCGAGAATCTGCCGTATCGACCGGTAGCTTGACTCCGCCCGACCTCATGATTCGAGATCGACAATTAGTTAGCGTGCAAGGCTCAGGGGCAGTCAAGCTAAAGTTCGAATGGCGAGATCTAATGGAGGGACTTAACAACGCAGAAATTCGCATCGCAAGACCTGATCCATTGATGATCGACAACAAAGTTTTTCTTTCGGTCGAGACAATGCCTTTAGGGCAATCGTTGGTCGTCGCTTCCGAGCAAGACTTTGGTGAGCTGATTGCCATCGCCATCGATCCTGAATCGAATCTCAATGAGGCAGGCGTCCAATCGGTTCGCGTTGAAACCTATGCGGGGCTCGCATCTGCGCGATTAAAGGACGTGAGTACTGTTGTGCTTTACGACCCATCGTCCATCGACGCTGATACTTGCGATCGCGTGGAGAGCTGGGTAAACGAAGGTGGTGGACTTATGGTCATTCTGGGGCCAGGCTTTCGTTCAGCAGAAGAATGGAACACGAGCCCTATTCGCAAACTGCTCCCTGGAACAATAAAGCGCCTTACCCGTCGCCCTGACACGGATCGCGGTATCATCTTGAATCCCTCCAACCCCAATCACCCGATCTGGAGCATTTTCGAAATGCCCGTGGATGAAGTACCGTGGGCCAACTATCCGATCTTTCGACATTGGGACATTGAGGAGCTCTCGGAAAGTGCATTCCCGTTGATGAGATTCACGCAAAACGATATGCCGGCGATTATCGAGGAATATCGTGGACAAGGTCGCATTCTGACATGGGCCGTACCTTATCCCGATTCGGCTGAGCAACCGTGGAGCGAATTGTTTCGAACCTCTTCTTCTCCTGAATGGCCTTTCGGACTTTTCGAAGGCTCACTCCGATATCTGGCCTCACCGAATCGTCAACAAACCAATTACTTTGTTGACCAACGAGCCTTTCTGGAAAACGACCCTTCGCTGTATCCATCGAAATACATGCTGTTCGATCCCAAAGGAGAGCAGGCAGCAGTAGAAGCCAGCGATTCCTCCCTAGATGTGAGCTTTACCAAACTGTCCGGTTTTTACCGACTCAAAGGCTTACGGCCTCAGGGGATCGTCCTGCGAGGTTTTAGCGTTAATGTTGATCGTTCTGAAATCAATTTAGATCGCATCACGGAAGATCTTTTGCAAAATGGTCTCGGTGAATCGAACTTTCGACTAGCCCGAGATCGAGATGGCATCGAGTTTTCGCTCGGTGAAGGTCGCAGCGGCAGAGAGCTAACACCGTACATCTTAGTCATCGTCGTGCTCCTCTTCATGGCCGAGCAAGCTATGGCGAGTCGATTTTATGCTACAGCGAACAACGGACGTAATGCGACTGGCGGTTCGCTTTCGGGTGGTCGGCTCAAGCCTAAGGCGAGCAATGTGGCGTCAACCAGTGTGAGGGCGTGATGGATTGGTCTGTTAGCCCGATTTTCGGTAGTTTCACGCTAATCTTCTTGTTTGCAATTGCGTTTCTGCTGCTGCTTACGCTCCTCAACGAATCCGGCAGGATTACCCGTTGGCAATCGATTTGTCTGTGGTCATTGCGTTTGTTGACTTGTCTGGTCCTGCTTCTCGTTCTGCTCAAACCAGGCATTACGTTTATGCGTCAATCAACCCCCGTCGGCACAATCGCGATTCTTATGGACGAATCAGCCAGCATGCAACTGGCGTCGGGGGACGGAAAACGAAGTCGTTGGCAAGTTCAAAAGGAAACCGTCGATCGAATTTGGAACGAGCGAGAATCGATAGGCAATAGCAGTCGCTGGCAATCGTTTCTCTACGGCAAAGCGTTGCGTGCCCTCGGCTCAACCGACAGTAGTCCCACGATATCGATTCCCGACGAAGCGAAAGAGCCACTGACCGACGTCGGGGGCCCGTTGAGCCAACTGCTATCCATGAATCTCGAGGCGCCATTGTCCGCCGTCGTTTGGATGGGCGATGGAGCTCAAACGATGGTCCCTGCCTCGGCTGATCCTCTTTCGATATCGAGAAAGCTATTACAAATCGATGTGCCGATGTATGTGGTCGGAATCGGTCCTCGGGCGCAGAGCGAGAACTCAAAAGATTTGAGCGTAACGGGCATCGCGGAACAACTCGATGTATTTACTAAGAATCAATTCAATCTGGTCGGTTCGCTTCGTTGTCGTGGCGTTGCGAATCGCCCCGTCGCAGTTCGGCTTTATCTAAAAACCGATGCGAAAGAACCAACCGAGCTAACGCGAGTCATTCTTAATCCCGTCAGAGATGATGAGACCATTCCATTTCAACTAGGTCTAATAGCCCCCGATCCTGGGGCCTACGAACTACTCGTTCGAGCCGATCCGGTCGCAGGTGAAATTACTGAACAAAACAATCAGCAGATTTCCTACCTCAACGTTCGCGAGGGTGGAGCACGCATTCTTTTCCTGGAGGGAGAAGCGCGTTTCGAGATGAAGTTTATGCGTAACTCAATCGCGGAAAGCAAAGACTTTACTCTTGCTACGAGACCAATTCGAAAACCACCCATTCAAAACTGGCCAATCGACCTCACGGAGCAACTCTCTGGAGCCGCGTACGATTGCATCATCTTGGGAGACGTCGATTATCGAGCCATCGATGCCGCCGGGGCGCAATTGATCGCGGACCAAGTCAAAAACGGGGCTGGATTAATCACTTTGGGTGGCTATCACACGTACGCTCCAGGCGGTTGGAGCGAGTCCACTGCGTTTAAAGACTTATTGCCAGTCGTGATCGGCACTGCGCCACGCCAAACACTGGAGGGACAGGTCGATGTGCGGTCTCAAATCGCTGGCCCGGTCAAGTTGAACGTGGTCGGAAATCCTGAAATGCTACGAATTGATGAAGAAGGTGGCCTTTCCATTTGGAACGAACTCAGTCCGCTTCTTGGTGCCAATCGTTGGGCCGGTATCAAAAATACCCCAGGGACCGTCCTTCTCGCAAAAGGTGATAACGATGAACCACTCATGGTGGCCGGTCAATCGGGCATGGGACGAGTGCTGTGCTTGGCTTTCGATTCCACTTATGTGTGGGTCAGGCAAGGCAAGCAAGCGGAGCATAAGGCGTTCTGGCGACAGCTAATCTATTGGTGTATGCGTCGTGAGAAAATGGAAGAGGGGATGAATCTACGCATGAATAGTCGACGTCTTACCCTGGGCGAATCGACCGAGGTGGTTCTGGATTGGAATGGCGGTTCAGAGAACCAAGAAATGCCAGCGAACATCTCAATGCACCTGTGGAGCATGTCGCAAACCCTTGACCCTTCGTCAGAGCCTAAGGATCTGGGAGAGGTGGCTCTGTCCAAGCGGGATGGTAAGTCGCTACGAGGAATGTTCGCAGGGTCCAGTACCCCTGGGCGTTACGAATGGCGAGCTCAAACCATCGGTTCACAAGGCCAGAGGATTGAGGCCAAGCTTCCGTTTGTTGTAGAAGACCTGTCGGTTGAGAATTTACAGCCTATCCCGGATTGGGGTTTGATGGAACAGATGGCAAAATTAAATCGCGAGGCGGGTGGTACGTTAGTCACTGCAGATCAAGTTGACGAGATCATCGATTTGATTAAAGAACGACAAAAAATGGCAACAGAAACGATTGTCGAGAATCAACGCTTAGGCGATGGCATAATCGATAGTTGGGCAGCATTTTTGATCCTTGGTTCTCTAATGATCGCGCAATGGACCCTTCGCAAACGCTGGAACCTCCCCTAATTCTTCTCGCTCAATGTCACTAGCGATGTTCTTCGATCCGTCGCTTGATACGGCCTCTCGCATCGCGAACCATGGGCGCCACCGGCAAAAGATCCGATAGAAGATTAAAGTCAACGGTCGGTGGCACACCAATCACGCGCGACCTCGATTTCCC
>JALOQS010000068.1:710-16404 GCA_025459355.1 Pirellula sp. | reverse complement strand
TGCCAGTTAAGGGGTGAATTAGAGAGATCCCCCTGCCGCAACTTCGCAAAGCCTTGTTGCGGCCTACGTTATTCTTGTAGCCGAAGTCGCCAAGACTTTTGGATCTCCCGTAGGCCGTAACAAGTCGCAACGCGACGCAGTTACGGCGTAGCACGCCAGGACTAAAACGATTTGCCAGTTAAGGGCTGAAATTAGAGAGATCCCCCTGCCGCAACTTCGCAAAGCCTTGTTGCGGCCTACGTTATTCTTGCCCCTGCCGCAACTTCGCAAAGCCTTGTTGCGGCCTACGTTATTCTTGTAGCCGAAGTCGCCAAGACTTTGGCCAGCACGCCGGCAAACATCCACTCCGCAGCCAGATCGACCACGAGCCAGCCCATATCAAATAAAAGAGACTTGATCGCCAGCGATCTGTTATGCGCTCGCTGGTTCAATCGACGCGGACATACTACCGTTGTTAGGATGAGAACTCATCGGATCATTCCCGTAAGCCTGGATCTGATCGCGTTTTAGTTCGGCCACTTCTTTGCTTGTGGTGTAGCAGATTGCTCGCCCGCTGGCATCAACTTCTTTAGCAATCTTTAACGCTTGAATCGCAGAGTGATGAAAGAGTTTTTGCATCATTTCGATCACGTAGTCGTAGGTATGGATCGGATCGTCCCAGAGAATAACGTGATACCTAGGTGGCATCTTCGACTTAGGCTTGTTCTTGGCCTTGGGACGAACAACGGTATCAGTCTCTGCGGAAGACTGTTCAACAACAGCACTGTTGCTAGCTGAGAATCTGGCACTCATGGCGAATCTTTGTGAAACGTACAGCTGGGAAATCGGCAATCTAGCGGCCCGACATTACGAACCGCACGAGTCCTCTATTTTAAACGTTTTTGGGGTAGCTTTGGCAATAGATTCGTTGCGAATCTTACATTTGGTTCTTAAGGAAAATTGTGCTCTCGCCGTTAGAACCAGTACCGATTCTCTGTATTGCCCAAACGTCAGGCTCCCCATGCGTGATCTAGAGCAGCTGATTTCGCACTGCCCAGACCGCTGCCTGAGTCCGATCCGAGACCCCGATCTTCCTCAGAATGTGCTGGACATGTTCCTTGACGGTCTCGTAGCTGATTCCGAGAAACACAGCAATTTCTCGATTGGTCATGCCGGAGGCTAGCTTTTCCAGGACATCGGACTCGCGTTTCGTTAACGGGATGCCCGTCTTTGTCTCTAGTATTCTGTTGTTCAATTCGACTTTAGATGATTTCCTGACCTCGTCTTTCGACCAAAGAGACTCACCATTCGCGGCCCGTTCAAAGTGGTCTACGATGCGTTGCGAGTCTGCTAGCTTGGAGACCAGTCCGTTCATTCCCATGGAAATGGAATGATAAGTCAGTGGGTTGCTCTCGATTTCGGCGAAGAGCAGCATGTTTTGGGACGGACGAACCCGCTTTATCTCTTTGATCAACGAGAACCCGTCCCCTCCAGGCAGTCTCGGGTCCACAACGACTAAATCAAAAATCGATTCGGAGAGAAAGGAAAGTGCTGTCGTCGAGTCGGTCGCTTCGTGGGAGATTGTCAAATCGCTCCCTTCCAAAACATGACGCAGGCCTATGCGAGCGATCTCGTGATCGTCGACTAGAAGAATGTTTTTAGGCATTGCTCCTCCGCGGGATGGTAGGCGTTTGAAAAGGATGTGTGCATTAGCTCTTGGAACGGCATGCATGGCACTGCACAACCGGCTTGGGGCTTGGTTGCTTAAGGTTGGTTCGAACACCCTCCTTTGGTGTTAGCGTTGCTTTAAGCAGTCGCAATGCCAAATAGGAGCGTTTCCGACATTGGTCAAGCTATCATGGATTTTCTCTCAATGCTATCGTTCTACCCCTAATCTGGCTGGATATTGGAAAAAAATCGAGGCTTGTTGGGCTTGGGTTCCATCTTGCGACGAATCCGAACATTTTGTTAGGTTTCGCTCAAGATTGCTCGTTTGCATTCAACGGTTTCGTAATCCAAAGGTTAAACGATGTACAAATTGCTTCTTTGCTGGAGGTACCTGCGAACGAGGTGGATCGCGCTCGCATCGATTGTTTCGGTCATGCTCGGTGTTGCAACCTTGGTAGTCGTTAACAGCGTAATGGATGGGTTCACGACGCTCATGCAAGAAAGAATGCACGGCATTCTGAGCGATCTCGTAGTCGAAACTCGGTCGACAGCGGGGCTTTCCCAACCAGATTGGTACTCTGATCGCATTCGCGAACGGTTGGGGGATTCGGTCAGTGGAATCACGACTGTGGTTACCTTGCCTGCGATGATGACATTCACCGTCAATGGTCAATCGCACACTCAGCAGATTAATCTAATCGGCATTGATGAAGCAACCTACGCATCGGTGAGCGACTTTAGCAAATATCTGCTGCATCCCGATAACCAGAAGCAGTTGGACTTTTTGCTGAAAGAAACAGGATACGATCCATCGCGGGAATCGTTGCAGCCAGCAGGTTGGGAGCATCGTCGACCAAACGAAAGGCTCAAGAAAGAATTCGCTAAACGTCAACAAGAGTTTCGTTCCGAGCTGGAGCGATACGATGAGTTGAAGCGAAAGATCCAAGAACAACAGTCGGAGCAAAAAAACGAGAATAACCTCGACACGGCATCTGACGAAGCCAAGAGTGAAATCAATTCTCTCGAAACCGATCCTCTCGCTTTGGCAGCGAACTCTGCCGATGCCATCAACTCGCTTCGAGATTCGAAACCACTCAGTGCACCGACGGGAGGAGGGCGATCTTTTGATGCCGAAACAGAGCAACAAATTGGAATCGTGCTCGGCATTGGGCTGGGGTGTGTTCGCGGACGAGATCAAGATAACAACGTTCGTGACCACTTCTACCTAAGACCGGGTGATGATGTGAGCGTCGCGTTCCCCAACGCCGGGACACCACCCAAGGCGATTGACAAGTCGTTTACGGTGGTCGATTTTTACGAAAGCAAAATGAGTGAATACGACGCCACGTTTGCGTTTGTACCTCTGCGATCGCTACAAGAGTCACGAGGGATGATTGATCCTCAAACAGGCAAAGGTGCGGTAACTTCGATTCAAATTAAACTCAAGCAGGGCGTTGATCTTGCCCAAGCGAGAGATATTCTGCGTTCCGAATTTCCTCCCGAATCGCTGGTGATTGTGAACTCTTGGAAGGATACCCAAGGGCCTTTGTTGGCGGCAGTCGCCTTAGAAACGACCATTCTGAACATCTTGCTGTTTATGATCATTGCCGTTGCGGGGTTTGGTATCTTGGCGACTTTCTTTATGATCGTCGTTGAAAAGACGCGAGATATCGGCGTGTTGAAAGCGCTAGGCTCTCCGGGCTCTGGCATCGCCACCATCTTTCTCGGATATGGGGTACTGTTAGGAACGGTGGGGGCGGGGGTCGGAGTGGTCTGCGGACTACTTTTCGTTTGGAAAATCAACGAAATCGCACGTGTGATTGAATTCATTACCGGTCGAGAAGTTTTCGATCCAACCATCTACTACTTTGACAAGATCCCTACGATTATTCACCCCGCTATGTTGGTGTGGGTAAGTTTGGGATCGGTGATCATTGCTGTGCTCGCAAGTGTTTTGCCAGCCGTTCGCGCTGCTCGAATGCATCCCGTTGAGGCCCTACGATATGAGTAAGATATTGAATCCTGTGAAAAATGCAGCAGTCGCTGGGGCTGATTCATCGCGTTACCGCGTTGTAGGGGTCGACGGCGATCGCGACATCCCGACGGCCACCGCATCTGCAGCATGCATCATCAAAGCCTCTGGACTCACGAAGTCCTACCGCAAACAAAACGTTGTGGTTCCGGTTTTGCGTGGTGTCGATTTCCAAGCGGAAGAGAAGCGGATCACGGCAATCGTTGGACAAAGTGGTTCGGGTAAAAGCACGCTGTTGCACTTGTTAGGCACTTTGGATCAGCCTGACGAAGGTGAGATTTTTTTCAACGGGGCTAGAATCGACAACGTCTCTGCTCGTGAACGAGATCATTTTCGAAACACACAACTCGGGATGATTTTTCAGTTTTATCATCTCCTTCCAGAGCTAACCCTTTTAGAAAACATCATGGCGCCAGCCATGATTAGACACGGCATATTTTCCTACTGGAAACGCCGTTCGGAGCTCAAGGAGCGGGCTCGCGAACTGGCTGCGGTCGTTGGTCTCGAACATCGATTGCGTCATCGCCCCAGCCAGTTGTCCGGAGGTGAAATGCAGCGAACGGCTATTGCACGTGCGTTGATACTGAATCCGTCTTTACTGCTTGCTGACGAACCTACCGGCAATTTAGACCAAGAGACCGGTACATCGATTCTTGGGTTGCTGCAATCCCTCAACGAAGAGCACAACCTAACGATCGTTATGGTAACTCACGATGAATACGTCGCCTCTCAATGCGATGCTCTCGTGCGACTTAAGGGAGGGCGAGTCGAGCGACTTAAGTAGTCGATGGACTTTCCAATTCTTGGTTCACTAAAAGAAGCGATACGAAGACAGTTTGGTCGCGCAGCTGACGAGGTTGTTCGGCTCGACGGTGGCTTGAGCGGTACGCCGATTTTTCGGTTCTCCCTCCAATCGCAACTATGGGTGCTGCGAGGCTGGCCTGACTCGACCGAGAGCCAAGCGAAGATTGAAAACTGGTCCAAAGTTGTTTCCTATTGGGAGCAACAGGCATCCGAACTTAGCCCGTGGTTCGAGAATTCACCAATCCCCCGTCCCGAGCCATGGAACGCTACTGTCCTTAGCAATCCGTTCACCTTGCAACTAGGTGAACATCTCTGGACCATCGCAAAATGGGTACCTGGTGAGCCCCTTAAATCGGAACAAGTCCAATATGATTCCGTCGTCGGATTCGTTAAGCAGTTAGCTGTATTGCACCGGGTTACGAGGGGCATGCAGCATAGTCGCGCACCGTCACTGGGGCTGAGTGAGAGACGCAAGCTATTGAGGGAAATGCGAGCGAGCTTAGACACGATGGCATTTTCCTGCGCTCGCCATCCCTTAAAGGATGAGCTAGCCCAATTTGTGATTCAGTGCAACGATCGGTTCAAAGACTGGTCCATTGCCATTGATCGGCTCGCTTCTCAATCTTGTGAAACGCACTGGATTTTGCGAGATCTCTGGCGGGATAACTTGCTGGTTGATTCCGACGTGCGATGGGTACACAGCGTTGACGTTGGCGCGAGCCGGATCGATTGGCCCGCTTTTGATTTTATAAGATTGATCGGCAGTCTGCTCGAACCAATTCGCAGCCATGGGGTAAAGAAAATCTGGCATGATCTCCGTGACGTCTACAATGCAATCCATCCGAAATCCGATCTTCCGAACGCAAGAGATCTGAACACGATTCACGAAATTTCGACCGCCATCTCGATCGACTATTGGTATAAGAAAACTAACGAACGAAATGGTGCGCCGATGCAGGCCGGTGTCGAGATAAGCAGGATGCAAGAATTGCTTCGAATCTTTTTGATCAGCCTGGCCTAACTCCACGTTCTCGGAGGATTAGTCAGGCAGCACTTCGCCGAAGAATCGTAACCAGTTTCCATGGAAGATTGAATCGATATCCGAATCGGGGAAACCACGGTTTTTCATGATCTGAACCAGTTTCTGCAAATCACGATATCGATTCAAATCCGCTGGGGTTTGCTCGCAACCGTAGCCGCCGTCCAAGTCCGTGCCCAGTGCTATGTGTTTTACCGACCCCTTGGCCAATTGAATGACGTGCTCGATTTGGTCCACAGCTCTTTGCAATGTCTCCTCGGGGCGCGAGATCCCTCTCACATAACCTTCTTGCAGCATGATGACATCCATGGAAACACCCAGCACTCCGTCTCGTTCGATGACGAAGCGAATCTGATCATCGCTAAACTGCCTTTGCCAGTTACAAATGGCACGCGCATTCTGGTGGCTGGCATGCACGCGACCGTGGAAACGTTCGGCAACTTGCCAGAAAGCAACATCGGATAAATGAGTCATGTCGATGGTTATTCCCAACTGCGCACAATTCTTGAGCAGCGGCTCTGCATCGACGGAAAGTCCTACTTCGCTTCTTGTTCCCCCGCCATATCGATTGCAGCCGTAGTGTGTTAACCCGAGCGCGCGCAATCCTGATTCATGAAATTCAAAGATGGAGTCAGGTCGCAAAAGAGGGTCGGCTCCCTCCATGGTGAGTATGATTCCCAAGGGCGATGGCTCGGGATGCCGAGAGTAATCCGCAAAGTGATTGGTCAAGCCACTTTTGTTCTTGAGGATCTTCAAGTAACCGTCTTGTTCCAAGGCACGATAGTAAGCAAGATGCGATTGAGCCATGGCGTAACACGTATGGGGTGATGTCCAACCAAAAGAATGGTTGATCGGTTGCTCTAGTCGAGCGAGCAACGTGGCCAAGCAAACGGCAACTTCAGAGTGCTTTAGTTCGGGAAGACTCAATGTGTTGGTGCACCGTCCCGCATCCGTCATGTTTAGCGACTGCTCTTGGGCACGAATATCATCGACTGTCTGCCTGAGGTCTCGATTCCAATCAACACCGTTGAGTGCAAGATCCAAATGTCCATCAAAAATGATCATGGTTAACAACCTAGCAAAAAAGCATGTGCGAACACGGGCGATCGCAGTTACTGGCGGAGTTTACACTTCGGATTGCCAGCGGAACTGCGATTTCTGAATTCTCCAGATCGCAACCGACAAAAGGAATGCGCTCGCGGCCAAGATCACAGCGACATTACCGACGGTACTGGAGTCTTGGATCATAAAGTTTGCATCGAGAAAGTCTTTAGGAATATCGATAGAGTTATACAAAATGGACCAAAGCCTGAAAGAAAAGGTGAATTGATTAATGACTGCGGGAATCGTAGCGAGAATGAACTCGACGAAGATCGCATAGAAAAAGGCAATGACCATAGCACGGCGTTGGATCAACGTACCGATTAGCATAAACAATGCCCCGTAGCAGATCGCCGAAAGCCAACAAAGGCAGCTCAACGTGATCCAAACCTTCCAGGCACCGCTCATGCTTATGACAAGCACACAGAGGCTGGTCGATAAACTCGTGCAGGATGCGGTCCATGCCACCGCCACCATGTATTTGCCTGTAATCATGGCCCATCGCGCTTTGGGTCTGACGACGGAATAAACCCACGTTTGACTTTCGAGTTCCGCATTAACGATTGGCGTAGCCCACAGCAACATGCAGAGCATCGTAATGACTTCTGGGAGCAGTATAAACAAAACGATGGTGAGCCCGAGGAAATCTTCGCCCCTTGCTCCCCCTTGAATCAAAGAGAACTGAACAAAGGAAACGAGAATCACGGGGAACAGCAAAAGACCAACCCAGAGCAGAATTCGCAAAGGGGTCAGCGAACGCATAAGTTCGTATCGAAAAACTCCTATCGCACCGTTCTTCAAAGTTGGCTTAGGTCGATTACCATGGAGCGAGATTTTGGCAATCGAGTCGACGCCCGTGGATGCTTCTTGCGTGCTCATGTTAGCTCATTACTCCCGTCATCATCACTTCCCCACGGTGTTTCGAAACCAGCAATCGGAACAAGGAACTGATGTCGCCGTCAATGCCCGTGATCTGCTCAATGTTTATTCCTTCTTCGGCCGTCCAACGCACGAGTTGCTGATACAACTCAAGCGGAGTCTCCACAGCGATATGGAGCTGGTTCTGAAGATTGTCGCGCTGAAGGCTTCTCAGCCATGGCATGCGAGAAAGCCTCGACGCGAGCTCATCCATGGAGCGAGTGCGAATCGTAATCTCTTGGGGAATGCCCGCTAAAAGGGTCCTCAACTCACCAGCTGTGCCAAACGCTAACAATCGTCCGCCGTAAACGAGCAAAAACGAGTTGGTGATGCGTTCTACTTCGTGAAGCACGTGGCTGGCTAGTAGCAGGCTTTTTCCGCTTTCAGCCCACTGCTTCAGCAATTCCGTCATCTGATGCCGACCGATTGGATCTAAACCGTTAAAGGGCTCATCCAGGATAAGTAAGTCCGGGTCATTCGCGAGCGCTTGAGCTAGTTTGCAGCGTTGCCGCATGCCTAACGAATAAGTGTGAATGGGACGATCGACTGCATCCTTTAATCCCACCAGTTCGAGAATCATGTCAGCCCGAGCCATCGCTTTGCGTGAGTCCCAACCGCTCAGAGCTAACTGCAATCGTAACCATTGACGGGATGTGACTCCATGAATGAGGAGTTCGCTCGCTGGGCAAAGACCGATCCGTTGCAATACAGACGGATCGCGAAACGGATCGATGCCAAAAACAGAGACGCTTCCTAATGTTGGTTTAATAGCTCCAGTAAGCAGTCCAATTAGGGTCGATTTTCCCGCTCCGTTTGGACCGACCAATGCGTAGGCACCGACAGGTAAATCGATTTGAAAATCGTTTATGCCGATGACCGTGCCGTAAAGTAACGTCGTGTGATGAAGGGTTATCATGCCTTGAGTGTCCTCGCGACTCGCCAGTACGCAATCGAGTATCCGATGATGGTGACTGCAATCATCAGAATCCATGGTTCGAGCCGAGACTCACCGGCTGGCAACAAGGAGAAAACTTGTTTTTGGATATACCCAAGCGACTCATAGGGAGAAAACATAATCACAGGGCTGTACTTGGTTGAGATAAACTCACCAGCCCGATAGCCTTGAGCTTGTGTACGGATCATTTCAGTGGCGGCCCACATTGCCGAATAGGTTACTTGTCCTAGAATCCAGACCGCGAACCAAGAGAAACCAGCGTATCGACTTTCTTGTGTCAACGAGGACAACGCTAATGCAATCGCCGTCGTGGGCAAAATCAAAACGACCGAAGCAGCAATGATACGAAAGGGGATATCCCAAGTCACCCAGATTGCGCCAGGGTCCGTGGAAAGACACAATCCTGCCAAGTAAATCGCGAGAGATGGCAGAGTGACTATGGAAAACAGCAACACACAAAGCACGCCCGCTTTGCCAATCACATATTCACCCGGGGTCAAAGGTCGAGACAGATACAGCAGGTAGCCTCGGCTCCGTAGATCGAAACTAATCAACCTCGGAGCGACCAAACCGACTAAGAGGATCATCCCCACTGATTGAGGGTAGCGAAAGAGGACGAACAATATGTAGGTCCAAGCGAAATGTCTCGCTTTGCTCGGATCCTCCCTAATCTCATCCAAGCTTAATCCCGCTTCACGTGCCATCTGCGATGACGATGGACCCGATAAAATCATTCTTACCACTTCGTTTTGGGTCGTACTGGACGAAGCGAATTGTTCAAATATGGCAACAAAAATCGCAGCCACTAAAGAGGGCATGACCATCAGCATCAACAGTCGCTTGATCCACATCCCTCGCCAGACCAAACTAACGCCCGTGGAGGCCACCACCCACGCTCGCGTCCAAGCAGGAGAACGTTCCCCCTGCCACTCGCGATAACCGATATCGAGAATGGGCATTACTTGCTCTCCCTAACAACATCGAGAAACAATTGTTCCAAAGAGTTTTTGGCAGGTTCAATTCGTTGAATCATGACTTTTGCTTCGTAGCTTGCTTTCCAAATTTCATCGGTCTCGTCTGGTGAACCGTATACCACTAAATCCAGGTGACTTGTTAGCTCAGCCCGAAGGCCTCGACGCACTAATGCCTGGTGCAATTGGGAGGCTTCGGCCACCACGGCCACCCTCAAACTGGCTTGTGATGGGCGTTGCAAATTTGCGAGCGTATCGACACGTCTGACTTGGCCACCAGCCAGAATGATCACGTGATCACATACTCGTTGAACATCATGCAGAATGTGCGTTGAAAGAATAATCGATTTCCCTTTTTCCCTAGCCAACACTGAGATGCGATCGAGAAGCTGTTGACGTTGCGCGGGATCCAAGCCCGTGGTTGGCTCATCCAATATGATAAGCTCTGGATCGTGAACCAAGGCCTGGGCAACTTTGAGCTTCTGACGCATACCGGTCGAGTAAGTCTCCACAGTTCGGTATCGTTCTTGTGCTAGATCACAAAAATCTGCCATTTCGTGAGCTCGTCGCAAAGCTTCCGTTTTGTTAAAGCCTGACAAGCGGGCCATCATCTGAATCGACTCGATCCCTTGAAGGCCATGGATGTAGCAATCATCCTCAGGCAAATAACCGACGCGATCGCGAAGCTTGCGAGTATCCTCCGGCCACTTGAGACCGAGCACCTCACCCGATCCATGATCGACTCGCACCAAACCTAGCAATGACTTTATCAGAGTGCTCTTGCCAGAACCATTTGGTCCAAGCAGTCCAGTGACTCCGCTAGAAAACGTTAGGGATACATCCTGCAAGGCCGGCCGTGTTCCATACGTTTTCGTCACGGAATCCAATTTGCCGATAGTTACAGAATGATCTGGGCTAAAATGATCTGAGCTTAAAATGGTGAAGGGGACTTTCTTATTGGGAGTGTGTTGGAGAGGCTCTCTACACAGAGGACAATGGGCTCGCGTCGCTCGCTCGATTACCAGACTGACAAGCCGATACGTTAGCCTCTGCCGGAACAGCAATCAATCATGCTCGCTCAATTTCCGGCGATGGTTCCACACAAAATCTCGACCTGTTGGCACGCAGCACCCCAGCGTTTACGCCGAGATGCCATGGGCTCAGGAAGGGGAATTCGGAATCTCATCGAGGTTCTTGGATCATGCCGGGAAATCTTCCTGAAGTCAAAAAAGCCGAACTTTCAAAAGTCCCCACCTGGATCGGGACCAGCTCTCCGAAATGCCTCATCCGTGCGTCTTTTGGGAGAAAATGGTGGTTCTGGAAAGGCTCGGAAACGCCTGGCTGCGGATTTTGTTGGACCATATAAGGAAAAAGATGGGTATTTCTAGCTCGATTCCTCGCTACCTAATGTTGAACCGCGTCCTGTTTGCGTAGAAAATGAATAATAGAGAGGTCCGTTGCTGCGTCCTAATGACCAGATCGCAGACGTAACTCTTTTTCGCCCATGCAATTAGACTTCCAAGAAGGGTGCCATGCTAAAGAGAAATCCATTGGAAAATCCCGCCGATGACGGGCTCTCAATCGATGATGACATGGTTTGCGAGGAAAATAGCGATCTGGCAGTCTCGGACGAGCAATCGAACATGCAAATGGGCGATGCCAGCCAACAGGACGAAAACGAGGATGGCTCTGACCCGATTGACGGCGAACCATCAGAAGAGGGCGATCTGGAGGGTGGCGAAGAGGAATCGTGGTTTGATTCCGATACCAAGGCGTTTTTGATCAGCATGTTAGTCCACGTTGCCGCCGTGGTCGGGTTGGCATCTCTCACTGTGGCGAACAGTCCGGAGGTTTACCGAGTTTTTCTATCGGCCGCTCCCATTGATGAGCCCATTGAGCCTTTGGATATTCTGAGCGAGATCGCGTACTCGGAGACTCCCAATGCCGAAATCGGTTCCAATTCGATCGGCGAAACGGATATGGCACTCGCAGAGGCCATCACTGTCTCCGACATGTCCGAGCTAACCGCCCCCGTGATCGACGTTACGATTCCCAACGGTGAGATTAGTGTTGCTATCGATATCAAACAGGCGATCGGTATCACAGAATCCAAAAACGTGGTCAAAGGGCTTACCGGCGTTGGTGTCAACGGAACAGAAGGGGCCGTTGATAGAATCACTTACGAACTCTTGAGGTCGATCGAAGAACGCCCAACTTTAGTCGTATGGCTATTTGACAGTTCCATCTCCATGGACAAACAGCGCAGGGAGATTCGGGAGCGATTCGAGAAAATTTACGAGGAGCTGGGCATCGTCGCCGACGATCAAAAACGACGCGGCAAAGCGGTTAACGTCGACGCGTCCCTTTTGACCAGCATTGTTTCCTACGGGATGGAGGTCAAATTCTTGACCGAACGACCAACCGATGTGCTCGAAGACATTCGCGCCGCAGTCGATTCCGTTGAGGTTGACGAAAGCGGTACGGAGTACTCGTTTAAGGCCATCAAAGAAGTTGCCGAAAAATTTAAGTCCTATCGAGTTTCTCGCGGTTCGCATGATCCTCAGAGAAATGTGGTCTTGATCACGGTTACTGACGAACGGGGGGATGACGCCAACGCTTGTGAAGATGCGATCTCGATTTGCAAAAAGTT
Source organism: Pirellula sp. (assembly GCA_025459355.1). GTDB lineage: Bacteria > Planctomycetota > Planctomycetia > Pirellulales > Pirellulaceae > JBKCUI01. The sequence goes on along the minus strand of JALOQS010000068.1, from coordinate 4,287 downwards.
CGGTATTCAGTCCCATGTGTTAGGGGTTCCTGCACCCTTCGGTCGCGAATTCACCTATATCAAGTTTATCGACCCAGACCCGAAATTTGATCAAACCCCCGATTGGCGGCAAGTTGATCAAGGACCCGAGACGTTGTTCCCCGAACGAGTGATGCTGGGCTACAAGGACAACTATTTCGAAGAGCCAGTCATCGATTCAGGCTTTGGACCATATGCTCTTTCACGCTTGTGCTACGAAACGGGAGGAATCTATTTTTCCATACACCCCAATCGTCGAGTTGGTTCGCAAGTCGGTGCAGGAGAAATTGAAGCGTTCGCATCACGCATGAGCTACTTCTTCGCACCGGACGTTATGGAAAAGTATCGACCTGACTACGTGCCAGCCGAGGAGTACAAAAAACTGGTACAACAAAGCCCCATGCGTCTAACGCTAATCCAAGCGTCGGCGAGATCGAGAGTTGGTACGCTCGATCGACCTCGGCAGACCTTTGTTAAAATGGAAGAGGCCCAACTCGTTAGCGAACTTACAACCGCTCAGCAAGCGGCCGCCCGGTTGTCTCCAGAACTGAATGCGCTGTGCCTCGTTCTTGCTGAAGGGGAAAAACACAAGGCTAAAGAAACCTCGCCGCGATGGCTCGCGAGCTTTGATCTGTCCTACGGTACAGCGTTAGCCGCCAAAGTTCGAAATGATTCGTACAACGCCATGTTGGCTTTAGCGAAACGAGGCATGGCGTTCGAAAAAGAGAATAGTAACACTTGGACCATCTCGCCGAGCGATAAGATCTCGGTGGATAGCCGACTGGATAAAGAAGCCAACCAAGCTCGGGAGCTCCTTAAAAACGTTGTGGAAAATCACCCTGGCACGCCGTGGGCATTGCTGGCGGCCAGGGAGCTAAGCAACCCGATCGGCTGGGAGTGGAAGGAGTCGTTCACCGATTTGAATCCGCCACCTCGGAATAACCCGCCACCGAATAATCCTCCACCGCCGCCGCCTGCTCCCGACGACAGAATGCTTCCGCCGCCATTGCCAAAGAGACCAGTGACCAAGATCTAAATAGATCTTTACTGTTTGACGCAAAAGACTTGGTTACCAATTCTCGCAATGAATTGGTTGCCAGCTACGGCCACTCCGTAAACGGTTGGTTTCGAGAACATCGCTGAAGCGCGGCGACGCTCTTCAGTCGACTCTTCCTCTAATTGCGTCGATTCGGGTGGCAACTGCTCCGGATCAAAGAGCTCGTTTTCCGCTAGTACTTTGAACTCTGAGCCTGCTGCAATAACGCTAACGATGCCTTCTTTTCCGAAAAAGTAGATTCGATCTCCCACTGCAACTGGAGTTGCCCAGCACGCTTGCTTGATGCGTTGGGAGAACACCGTTTCACCGTTTGTCAGATTGACGCAAAACAGAGCACCGGTCGTATTAAGCCAATAGCCATACCCCTTGTGGGAAATCGGTGATGCCCAAGACGTCGACAAGCGATCGTTTGTCCAAACTAACTTTGCATTCCAATTCGAACCGTCTTTTGACACTTTCACCATGCCGTTTGATTTCTTAGCAAGCTCGGCATTCTCTCCACCTCGCCCTCCCGATGCGCCAATTAGGAATGAACCATCACCATTATCGATAGGAGTAACGCCCGTGTTGCCGCCGACTCCGGTCAATGTCCACAGCAGCTTGCCATCGGCAGCGGAATAGCCATCTACGCTTCCTGCCGAGCTAACAACAATCTGTTCCGTCCCGTCAATGTTCAACAGAGCCGGAGAGCTCCATGATCGCCGCGCTGTACGGTCCGCCTTCCAATCTGTTTTGCCTGTTTTTTTGTTCAACGCAATCAGGCAACTCGGTCCGTCGTGTTCGAGCAATACAAAGACGTGGGAATCGTTCTGACACGGCGACGCGCCGAGCCCGAATTCGGCTACGAAAGGCCCGTTGTCTTGACCCAGGTTACGAGACCAAATCTCTTGTCCATCATGAGTCAACGCAACCGTGTTGCCACTCTCAAAGAAGGTCACGATTTGATTGGCATCAACGACCGGAGTCGGAGCAGACCGGCTCACGTAATAGCTGTTCTTGACAGGATAGGAGTTCTTGACCGCGTGGGACCATTTCTGCTCTCCGGTTTTTAGGTCAATGGCGATAACGTGAAAGTTTTCTTTGTTGGGCCCATCGACGGTGGTTACGAAAACTTTGTCGCCCCAAACAACGGGACTCGATTGACCATGCCCCACTAGAGTGGTCTTCCACGCGATATTGCTAGTTGCATTCCATTCGAGAGGTAGTTTCGAGGCATCGAGTTGCTGACCAGATCCCGAACCAAGAAAAGCTGGCCATCGGACTCCGTCGTCACCAAACGTTTGACTCGTTAACGTCTTGCAGGAACAGAGGGGGGCTGCGCTCGATAACAGGAGAGCTAAAAAGACTCGACGGATCGGATAACTTGTTTTCATGTGTGGTCACCTTTTCATTCTGGATTGTGGAATCATCGTCAGCCGGTTGAGGGCCAACGCAAGCGATTTGATATTTGCAATACAAAGTCAAATACAATTCGAACAGACTATGCAACGCAGCTTGGAAACACAAGGACCTAGGGAAGGGTTTTCCAAGAAGGTGATTGGTGTCGACAAGTTAACGTTTCACTAGAAGGTAACTTGTATCGGGGAAGAATTGTATCGACAGTGGAAGCTTTTCCAGCGTTGTTAGAAATACGCTCGTATCGAATCGCAGCAGCAACGGATACTTCGAGTAATTTCCACAAATTTAGGTGCTAGCAGTTGCATTCAACCGGAGTGGTGCAATAATCTTTCTATACAAAGAACTTGGGGCTCTCGGTGATGTGCGATTTCGGGCGTGACGCACATTGTTGGGGGCCCCTTTTTCGTTTAACTCTGGCTGTTTCGTTTAACTCTGGCTGTTTCGTTTAACTCTGGCTGTTTCGTTTAACTCTGGCTGTTTCGTTTAACTCTGGCTGTTTCGTTTACCTCTGGCTGTTTCGTTTGCTCTTGCTCTGTTGCCAGTTCGGTACGTTGGGCTCCTGCTGAGTCGCTTTATCCGCTTGTCAGCGTTTTGATTCGTGCGTTTTAGGTGGTATTGAACGCACTCCTTCGGTGATGCCAACGCGTTTTTCGTTTAACCGCACGGGCATCGCCCTGCGTTGACCGTTCACAAGTCGGGACGCTTTGTTAACTCGCGCGAATCATTCTTGACCGGGAACGCCATCGCACCCCGCTGGGGATGCGGTTAAACGAGGGCATAACGCTGTCATTGCTCGACCGCACGGGCATCGCCCTGCGTTGACCGTTCACAAGTCGGGACGCTTTGCTAACTCGCGCGAATCATTCTTGACCGGGAACGCCAGCGCACCCCGCTGGGGATGCGGTTAAACGAAGGCACAACGCTGTCATTGCTCGACCGCACGGGCTAGCGCCTAATGGCACTCACTTTAAAATTCTTTGGATTTTCAGCAACAACCGTAGCGACATGGCATGATATTTGCGCCCGCAGTTTTGGTTTTCTTATTACTGCCAAAATGGGAAACCCTCAATGTCGGCCGAATCTCCTACTCAAAACATCAGCGCC
>JALOQS010000068.1:0-697 GCA_025459355.1 Pirellula sp. | reverse complement strand
ATCTATAAGTCCAGCGTTGTTCTTTGGATGATGCTCTTTCAACGACTCAATCCAGAAGCTTCTCTGCGCGATGCTGTATTGCACTTTATCGAAACTGCGCCTGAAGAGCTAAAGACCAACAAAAGACTTCGTGAAGGCAGGCTCGCTACGGGTAGCAGCTCTTATAGCGATGCGCGTCACCGAATCAACTTGGAAACCGTTAAATGGTTCGAACAGCAAGTTTCCTCTTCGATCATCAATTCGACGGCGCCATCCTTCAATAACCAACGCGTGTTTCTGATCGACGGCACTACATTCTCGCTTGCTCCCGTGGCGGAACTTCAAAAGTGTTATCCACCAGCCTCCAACCAATACGGAGAAGGAGTATGGCCTATCGCTTATGTTGTCGTAGCGCATGAGCTAAGTTCGGGTGCATCAGTCCCACCGGAAATCGGTGCCATGTACGGCAGACATGCAGTTTCGGAGACCTATCTAGCGCGAGCGTTGATGAAGAAATTACCGCCAAATTCTATCATCATGGCCGACGCAGGTTATGGCATCTACTCTGTTGCGCATCATGCCAAAGAGTGCGGTCACGACTTCGTATTGCGAATGACTAAGGAACGATTCAATCGAGTCAAAAAAAGTGCCCAGCTGATAAACTCGACCGATACGAGTAAGACTTACGAAGTTCAGTGGAAACCATCCCCAAAAGAAC
>JALOQS010000067.1 GCA_025459355.1 Pirellula sp. | reverse complement strand
TTTCTGTCCGAGATGGACGGAATCGAAGAGATGAACGGGGTTTTCGTTCTTGCTGCAACCAACCGACCTGACATGGTTGATCCTGCACTTCGGCGCTACGGTCGGTTCGAACAAACGATAGAAGTTGGGCTTCCCGATCAAGCCAGCCGTAAGGCGATTCTACATGTGCATCTCAAGAATCGACCACTGGCGGAGAAGCTGGATCTCGACGAGCTAGCTGATCGAACAGAAGGATTCTCGGGAGCGGATTTGGCCTCTATCTGCAGCATGGCAGCTCGATCGAGTATTCGGCGAGTGGTTGAACAAACAAAGGCCGACGAAATTTCCAATGCAGCGGTTCTCATCACCCGAAAGGACATATTCGACTGTTTGGAAGAGTTGCTGAAATCAGGGAAGGGGAAGCATGAGGGACGAAGAAATGAGTAACGCGTTGTATCTTTTGGGCTTTTCTCCGATGCTCGTTGCGAGAGAGTATGGTTGCTCCAGCGAGCATGAGTTCTACGATCCAGAAACTTTGTCGCTAGCGGAGCTATTCGGAATTGAGCGACTAGAAGCAGGTCCCGTCTTCGCTTGGTTTAAGAGGGTGGATCGATCGGATTTCGAAGGCGCGGTGGGGGAACGAAATCTCGCTGACATCAATTGGCTTACCCCGCGTGTCATGGCTCACGAACACGCGATCGGGCAATTGAACAACCAGTCGTCTTTTTATCCTGCTCGTTTTGGCACTTTGTTCTCAACTGAGCAATCTCTCTACTCGTTTACCGTTTCGGCCACCCCCACCCTAATCGATTTCTTTCGAATGATAAAAGGCAAACAGGAATGGGGCCTCAAGCTTTATGGAAACTACGCTCACGCTGCACAAAGAAAAGCGCAGGAAAGCGGAATCGTACAGCAAGGTGTCCCGTTAAAGGGTGCGAGCTATCTCAAACTAAAACAAATGAAGCGGGAGTTGTCTCAATCGGGTTCCGACGCATTTGTGACAGCCCTTGACATGGCGATTGCCTCTATCCAACAGGCTTTTTCGACCTTCAAGAAGCGACCTGTTAAAGGAGTTGCTGATGGAGATTCAAGCGAAAAACTACTCGCCGCGTTCGCGATCTTGGAAGAGCTCGAAAACGCTGTTGCCGTCTCATCGTGGGCTGAACAATGGAATCGTAACTCTGCGATTGACTCTGGAATTCGGGTTGAAATAACTGGTCCATGGCCTGCATACAGTTTTTGTCTTCCTTTGAATTCAGTCGACCCCTTGTCCACGTGTGCCCAAACGGTTCTGGAAAGGGGAGCAGCGTGATCAACGATGTAATGCCAATCGACGCAGCTAACGACAGCGGTTGGATGATTCACGCGTTGTTGTCGAGCGATATTGCCAGCGATTTGAGGTCACAACACGAAACGCTTTTTAAGGGACGATCTGCTCTCATTGAAATCGGCGATGTTTCGGTTGTTGCGTCCCACATCTGCGGAACCAGTCAAGAGAGGGAGCCGCTCGATAGTCAAATTCGTTACCATTCCACACTGGTAAACGAATTACATCGAGTGATAGACATTTTGCCATTTCGCTTCGGTGTGGTTATGCCCGAGAGCGAGATGATTCACCTCCTGAGACAAAACGCGAATCGGTATCTCGCATGTTTGGCAGCGATTAGAGGTTTCACGGAATTAAATCTTCGATGGGCTGTGTTAGATGATTCGGTCAACGCCCAATCTCCCCAATCAGAGGACCGAGGCACAGCGACGACAACGGGCTTTGAATATCTAATGTCTAAGCTACGAAACAAGCAAACTGGGACTCGAATCGAGCACGAATTGAGAGTGATTAGCGACGACTTTCGAAGTCGCTTTCCGTGTCACGAAATTAAAACGCAATCGAGTGTTAGCGAATTAAAAGTGAAGAGTCAAGATTCGCAGGAGGGGAGCTATGTGATCGCACGAATCGAGCTCTTGGTTCCCAGGTCACAGGCCTCAGGCATCTTGTGTGAAGCCTCTGGCTTGCTCTTGCGTTCCGAAAAAACCACGGTCGCTTCTGGTCCGTGGCCTCCGTATTCGTTTATCGAATTAGGAAATGATGGCGGCTTATCGCGACCAATGCAAAGGTGTGCAATTACCTCTCCAACGGAAGCGGTTAGCTAAACCAGAAGCAATATTAGTTGTAGAACGTTTGCGTAGGATACTGTCTTTTTTCATTTAAAAGCAGCTATGTAGAACAACATCCCCAATCATCGATCGCGATCGTAAAACGGTCGCGAGTGTTGTGAGAGTGTACGCGTTGTACATGCGGGGTGATAAAGGTAAGTATGTTTTCAAACAAACCTAGGAGATTTTGAAGTGGCATCAGTACAAAAAACCACCGATTCGTCCAGCTTGGCAGAAGTCGTTGACCGCATCCTGGACAAGGGTGTGGTTATCGACGTTTGGGCAAAGGTATCTCTCGTTGGGATCGAATTGCTTTCCGTTGAAGCTCGTGTTGTTATCGCGTCCGTTGAGACCTATCTAAAGTATGCAGAAGCGATCGGCTTGACTGCTACTGCAGCAGCTCCAGCATAGTTATATCTGGAACTACGAGGCTAGACCGGTCTCACGAGTCGGATCAACTTCTTCGCTCGTGGGGACCGGTCTTTTTCTCGGTCTTTTTCTCGGTCTTTTTCTATTTCAATGAGCCGTTTCAAGGGGCAGGGCTGATGGCTAGTTTTCGAGAACAAATGCAGCGTCTAGCAGATAGTATTGCGAGAACACGCAATGAGCGAAAAGCATTTCTAGATAAGAATCGGAAAGAGTGCGCTAAGAAACGACGCGAATTAAAAGACCAACGAAACCAAACCAAATTAGAGTTGGCTCACGAAGCACGATCGCTCAGCAAACAGCTTGTTGAGTTCAAACGAAACAATCAGCGAACCGTTGAGAAAACGCTACGTGATTTGCGATCCGTTCGCATCAAGGCAGCAAGAACCGCTAGCGGGTTGCTCAGGCAAGAAATTGTAAGAAATCGTCGAGACATCGTGAGAATGTTGAGACAAAACAACAACGACCGCATGCGAGCCGCGCGTCAACAGGATAGGGCGTCGGCAACAACGATTCAGTCCGTTCGTGCTCAGGTGCAGCGAATACGCAATGAAACAAAACGGATGACGAAATCATTGTCGAGAGATCGGAATGATGCGAGGCAGATCTGGATGCGGTTGCAGAATCGCGGTTCCAATCGATGGGATAGCGGATTGGTTTCGCGAGCCATGGAAATGTCAGCGCCGACGGCACCCACAGTACCGGCAACATTCACAGTACCGACAACACCGGTGATCGAAGCTGCGAATACCGTTTCCATGGTTGATTCCATGAGCCACCGGCCGAGCCTATTACCAACACCGCCCAGCATGACACCAGTTGGTGTTTCCTGAGTCTTGCGACTTTCCAATTGATAACTGTGTGTACTTAAGCTCCTACTTAATCAGTAAAGAATACGATCAACATGCAAGAGGCATCCATTCATCGCGGCGGATCTACACCCAAAGTTCTTAGTGGGCTACCTGCTCAATCCTCGACGGCTGATTTCATACCGCAGCCTGGACCCGATTTTGTCGCAACTGAAGCCGTGCAGGAGTTGACCAACCGAGCTCTCGCGTACATCGAAATCGGTTACGCGGTCCATTTATCAGGGCCAGCAGGAACGGGCAAAACCACCCTGGCTCTTCATATTGCGTCCAAAATAGGTCGTCGATGCACGCTGCTGCACGGGGATGACGAATTGCGTGGCTCCGATCTTCTTGGCAAGGACGCTGGATTCAGACGTCAATCCGTACGAGATAATTATGTTAGCTCGATCTTAAAGACGGAGGAAACGGTTTCACTCATGTGGAGCAACAATCGGCTGACGACCGCATGCGAACAAGGGCATACGGTCATCTACGATGAATTTACTCGTTCACCCGCTGCTGCCAACAATGCCTTTCTAAGCATATTGGAAGAGGGCATACTGAATATTCCATCGTCCGGTCAAGACAAGAGTATCGTTCGTGTGCATCCCGATTTTCGAGCCATTTTTACTTCCAATCCAGAAGAATACGTCGGTGTGCATAAGTCTCAGGATGCACTGCTCGACCGAATGATCACCTTGGAGGTCGCACACCAAGACCGAGAAACCGAAATCGCGATCGTTCGAGCAAAGAGCAATCGATCACCTGAAGAGATTGCGATGATCGTCGATGTCATTAGGACCATGCGAGAAAGATTCGGAGGCAAGAATGGACCGACCATTCGTGCTGCATTGGCGATAGCTCGAATTTTGGATCACAGAAAAGCAAACGTGACCAGCACAGACCCAATATTTATGACGACTTGCCGGGATGTATTGTTCTATAACTCAACAAGACAATCCTCGAAGCCTATCACAAATCAAGAGTTTGAATCACTGGTTCGTTCTGTTGTCACGATGGGCCGAGTTAAGAATGCATCGGATTCCCTCGCATCGATAGTAACCAAGAGCATGGAAAGTGCGACCGAAGTTTCTAGGGCTTCGCTAAAACAGGATTTTGATCCAAGCAATCGAATAGACAGAAACCTCGATGTCCTAGATAACCGAATACAAAGCATGAATTCCTCTCGCCTTGCAGATATTGCACTCGGCGCTAAAAACGATGTAGACCAGCCAGTTTTGGAAAAGAAAACCGATGACGTAGATTCTGCCGATGATCTTCTTGACGTCGAACCTGCACGCGAAAGTGTTGGTAGACGTTTCCCGAGACCACCTGCGTTCGAATCCGTTGGAATTCCTCTCGCGTCAGTGGTCTCGAAGAAGTAACTCCTTCAAGACATCTTTTAAACTGACATCGGATTGGTTTCATGAGAAATTCTATGCCTAGACGCGGATTGCACAGTATGCAAACGCGTGCATCGCGAAAAGCGGTCGCGTCTCTTCAAACGCCTGAGCTCTACTTAAAGTTGACGTCCTTGGAGATCGAGCGGTCTCGAAGAGCCAACGAGCTCGAGAATCTCATGGAGCGCGTGCATAAACTGCAGGCCCGTATCGGAACGATCGTTGAGGAGCAGGAGCAACTCCAAATCCGAATCGCAGCTCAGCAGGGATCGACACCCGCTAATCTGCCTGCACCCGCCTCGACAAACAATAGTGTTGGATTTACCTACTAGAATCCCGAAAGTGAATCATGATCGATCAAGTGCAAGTGGCCACGGGCTTTTATGTTTATTCTTTTCTTCGATCTAAGGATCGGGAAGCCATACTCTCTGAGAACCTGATGGGTATCGAAGAGGCAAAAATTACCGTGATAGAAAGTGGGGATCTGGCCGTCGTCGTATCCCCGATTGTTCCCAAGAAGATTCGACCTCAACGAAAATTCTTAGCCGCTCATCAAGAGATCGTAACAACCTTGGCTAAAAGCTGGAGTATGTTACCCGTGTCATTTGGCTTAATCGCCGACGACCTTGAACAAGTGCATTACATACTGGATAAGAATCGCGATATCCTGAACGAGCAATTAAATCGCGTTGGCGGTAACGTAGAAATGACGGTAGCTCTCAAGTGGACCGCCGCGAACATACCACAGTACTTTGTCGATCGATACCCTGAGCTTCAGGCTGCTCGTGCATTGATCTTGGAGGGACGCGCCACGCGAGAAGATCAAATCGAAATGGGTCGCGTTTACGAAAGCGTGTTAAATGCGGAGAGAGCCACTCACACAAAAGTGTTTATGGATAAACTCTCATCGATTTCGAAAGAGTTAGAGGTGCAGCCGAATCGAGATGACGCCGATGTGATGCGGTTGGCATGTCTGATCGCTCGGGAACGAGAGGAAGAATTCACGGCAGCGGTCTACCAAGTTGCTGAGCTTTTCACCGATGACTTTGCAATTACTTTCAACGGTCCGTGGCCGCCATACACCTTTGTCAAGCTCGCTCTATCGATGGAATGATTTCTATGTTCTACCTCGATGATTTGATGATGTCTCCGTTTAAAGGCTTTCTGTTTATCGCAAAGGAAGTTGCTAAAGCGGTAGAAAAAGAAAAAGAGAATCAACGAGCCAACAATATGGCCCAGCTGTCGGCTCTACACGCTCAGCTCGAAGCTGGTGAGATTTCGGAAGAAGAATTTGAAGAGGAGGAAGCTAGGCTTCTTGATCTTCTAGAGTCCGAGGAATAAGACCTGCTCAGTACCAAAAGGATTTGGATCATGTCAGTCGAAAACGAACAGCTCGCTAAGAGCATAACCCTTTGCGACGCTATTGATCGCCTCCTGAACAAAGGAGTCGTCTTAACGGGGGACATTACCGTTTCTGTCGCCGGTGTGGATCTGCTTTACATCGGATTGCGAGGGATTGTCATGGCCGTCGATCTATTGGATGAACTACCTCCTAGTTTATCGCATGGTAACCAAGGGGTGTCGCAATGGAGGCAAGCATCATGAGTTGCGCACATGCTACCAAGGATAAGAACGCTGATGCTGAGTTGGCAGAGGCGATGATGGCGTCCGCTGCGGAATCACGCCGAGTGGAACTAAATGCTGAAAACGCCGCAAATGGTTTAGGCCGACTGGCGGTAACGATCGTGAATTTGCTTCACGAACTCTTGGAGCGGCAAGCGATTCGAAGAATGGAAAACGGGACCCTCACGGACGAGGAAATCGAACGTGTAGGGGACTGTTTGATGAAACAATCCGAAGCTATCGATTCTCTTTGTCAAGCGTTTGGAATAGGACGCGACGATTTGAATATGGATCTCGGTCCACTAGGAAAATTACTTTAAAACCAACGAATAAGGCCCGAGTGCTTTAGCCTAAAACGATGACAACAGCACTTGATACAAACATTAGAACGAAAACAAAACAAACAACGGAGTGATGGTTATGAGTACAACGAGGATTCCTACAGCAACATCGTCAACGTCGATTGCCGACATTCTTGAGCGGGTCTTAGATATGGGCGTTGTTATCGCAGGAGATATACGCATCAAATTGGTGGATATCGAATTGCTAACGATCCAAATACGACTTGTGGTTTGCTCGGTTGAGAAGGCGAAAGAGATTGGCATGGATTGGTGGAACCTGGCGATCGAAAAGAAAAACAATTCCGCAGAGGGAATCGCCAAGTCGGATGCATCCGAGCTTGCCAGTCGACTGGAGGCTATGGAGCAGAAAATGAAAGATATGGAACGTGTAGGCGCGCGAGTTAGGTAAACATGTCATGAATGCAATCTCCCATCCCTATGCACCATCCCTAGCTGAGTCGAACGACACTAAGCTCGTTCTCGACATGCAGGATGATTTCCAAGATCTCTCAGCACAGCTAAAGAGCTTTACCAAGGTGACGTCTGAGTTTTTGACTGGATCACCTGGGGAGCCAACGCGGGCAGCTACGAAAGTGGGCTTTTTTAGCAAGTTTCTCTTCGGAGTTGTTGCCGTCCTAACGTTGATACTAAACATCGCACTGCATTTTATCGATGCCAGTTACGGACAGATGATCATCGTTAACGTGGCCATCTCTGTGTTGTATGTTCTGGTGGGCATGTGTGTGATTTCCGATTTGTCCAAAGGGCGATCGCACTTTCAAGACGAAAGATCGCAACTCCAAGAACGGCTTCAAGCCATCACCGAGAATTTGAGATGTTTACTGCAAGAGCGAATCCAACTGGCGGAATCTCTCAGCGACATCAAATGGCAAGGAGAAAACGAACAAATCAAGCTGCAAATGTCCAAACTGGAGGTCTCTTCACATCAAGAAAAAGCAGAGTTTCTTAGCTCCACGATTTTGGAAAAATCTTCACACCTTGAAGACTTGATGCAAGAAATCAGCCAAGCCGAATTGCGAAGAGAAAGTTTAGCTTCCGAGAATGAGTCTCTGGCAGGGGAGCTTGATTCCGTCGCGAAACAGATTCAAGAATACCAACACGATATCGATCGTCTAAGCAATGATATCGAGTCGCTCAAACTGAAGGAACTTGATGCCAAATCGACGCTACAGCACGAGAACGAACTGTTGAGTGAAACGCTTGCCAGTAGGGAATCCAGACAACTGGAACTAGCGACTTTAGAGGAAACCTTCAATCGAATCAGCGCGGAAGTGCTCAATAAAGAAACTTTGCTGAACTCGATTTCGGATAAGCTCTCGATGCAAGAATGTCGCGCTTCGCAACTGCAAGCGGAAATCGAGGCGATGAACGCTCAGAAAGATGCGGTAGAGCAACTTGTTCAAGCTGGTCATGCTAGAGAGATAGAGATCGTTTCGGAATGCGAGTCGCTTGATGAGAGGAAGCAGTCGATCCAACAGTCGATCCAACAGTCGATCCAAGAGGCAAGCCAAAAATTAGCCGACTTAGAAAACCAGATCGGCATCGTTACCGACAACAAATGCGACCTCGAGCACAGCATCCAAAATCTACAAATCGAAAACTTGAAACTCGTCAACCAAACGGTTGCTTTGGAATCACATTTGGCCGCGCAAATGGAACTTGTGACGCAATGCGAGGCCCATTTGAAAGCGTTGGCCATTGCTCAGGAAGACAAAGAAATTCAGGGGAAACGGCTTGATGAGGAGTACGAACTAGCCGAGAAACGTGTCGCACATTTACTGAAAAGTCTCAGTGAACTGGATTGTCTCTTCGTTGCGAAAAGCATCGCCGAGCATAGCATTGCGCAACTGTTCGACGAGGAAAAAGCAAACACCACCACGGATACTTCTCAGGGCGGCAACGACGTTGCATCATGTCCGACTTGTATCCAGTATCAATCGGAAGCTGAGCAACGGTCCACTATCGAGTCCATGTTGATTGAACTCGAAGCTAGACAAAGCGCGGCCCAGGCCGTGATCGACGAATCGATTTATGCATCTAGGGAAGCAGCAAAGCAAACGTCAGACGCGGAGTTGCGGGTCGAAATGCTCAATAAGAAGGCGGAGGGGCTGAATGAACAGGTTCAGGAACGAGTCAACGAACTTTATCAACTGAAGCAAGAGCTCATTAGCATACGGGCCGAGAAACGCGATCTGGAAAACACTCTCCAAGATAAGGAAAGAGCGGATTCTGAACTCGCAGAACTCAAAGAAGGAATCGAAGGACATCAGACCGAAATCGAACGATTGAGATCCATGATTGCCCAACTCGACGAGTCGTGGGCTGTCAAAACAGAGGAATCCAACCGCGCGGAACGTTTGATAGCAGAGTTAACAACAACGTTGGCTCGAACTCAAACCGAACTGGAATCGTATCAAAGGGAGTTAAACCATCTGGTTACGACCAAGGCTGAACTCGAAGAGGGATGCCTATTGCTTAGGGATGCAACTTTAGATCTTGTAGCGGCAAAAAATGACGCTGAAAAGGATCTACGCACGTTGCGAGATGAGATAGCAGTCGAGTCCGACCACATAAGGAAACTTATGGTCGAAAAGGATTCGCGAGTCGAAGAGCTCGATCAACTTGCCCGCGATTTGCAATCGAAGCGAGATAAACGCTCCGATATAGAATTAGAGCTCGACGACCTCAGAGCAAGAACGAGAGAGCTTGCTGAACTAGAGCGTGATTTAGATCTCGCACGAAACAACCTAGCGACGCTTGACGAGCAAGCGTCGATGGCTGAGTCAGATGTTCGCACACGACAGGTAGAGCTGTCAGAGACTGAGAATCGCTTGAAGCAAATGCAGTTTGAGGTGCAAGAATGTGACGCTCGGATGGCTAAGCTGCAGTCGGTCGAGGATGAAGCCATTCAGAGAATCGATTTATGCAAGATCAAAGAAGACGAAGCGATCGCTAGTCAAGAAAATATCTTAAAGGATGTAGAACAGCGGTATCGTCAGCTTGAGGAACTGAACCGAGAAATCGAGGAAAGTGAATCTCGCAAAGCGGAGTCGTCGGCTCGATTGATTTCTCTGGCCGAGGACGTTAAGGAAGCGCAATCCATCGCCCAGCAATGGCAAGCTTACATCGTTTCATTGCAAGAAGAAATGCGAGTCGGCACCACAAGAAAGACTTCGCTAGAGAAAGAAATTGAGGCGTTGCAATTACAGAGCGAGTTGTTGACTCGCGAGGCTCAAACAGCTCGCGATGTGCTCGAATCGATTAACGCAAATCATTTTGCTCTCAAGGATGAATGCCAGTCGGCTGAAGGGATTCTTTTCAGGATCCAAAACGAAGTTAAAGCCGCTGAGAATAATTTGAGTGTTTGTCTGGCTCAGCAGCACGATGCGACCGAGATCCTCCGCGATTTGGAAAGTGCTCAGGCAGAGCTCCAGAACAGTATTGCCATCGCCGTGAGAGAGCGTGAAGACGAAGAAGCAAGATTCTCAAGCCTTCAAGCTCAACTGCATAAACTCGAAGGGTTAAATGCGGATTTGCAGCAGCAAAGGGAGAGCTATCTTGTGCATTTGGATGAGTTGAAAAGGGAGGCGGATTCAGTTGAAGAATCCAACATCGAGCGTCGCACTAGGTTGGCACAGTTGCAGTCGGAAATCGTAACTCTTGAGCAGACAGCGACCGAATTGCAAGATCTTCAATCTGAGTGCGTCGATCGAAACGAGGAATTGAAGAGACTCGAGACGGAAACAAATGAGCTTTGCCAACGTAAACAATTGCTCGAAGAGGATATTGTTGAGCTGGAGATTAAGCAAAGTGAGTTGCGTCAGCTAGAAAGAGAGCTTTTTGAGAAGACCAATGCGTTGGAGAATCTCAAGATAGAATGTACTCGGCAACAAGATCAGCTCCAGACATTGGAAAACGAGATCAGTGTAAAGAAAGTTGTCGAGGGGAATTTGACCGAAAAGGAAAAGCAGCTGCACGAAGCAGAGGCGGTTCTTCGGTCGCTTGAGGAGGAACGGCTGCTCCGTGATTCGATCTTGAAAGATGTCGAACAAAGGGTCGTTACCCAAAAAGAAGAGCTGACTCGAATCACGTCGCTATTTCAAAGCAAGGACATGCAGCTACAAGAACTCGGCGAGTCGATTGACGCAAAGCGAAAGGAGGCAGAGGGGCTGTCAATCAAGATCGAGCAGTCACAGAAAGAAGTGCGAAAGCTCGCAACTTTGAGAAGCTCGACTGAAGAAACTATCGCCGAATTGTTGCAGGATATCGACAAGAGACGCGAGGAAATATTGCATTGCAGGCAAGAGCTTAGGGCGGCAGAAGAGTCCGAAGAATCGAAGAAAATTCAGTTGGCTTCTGTTGAACTCCAGATCGATGAACTGCAAAGGCGAAAACATGAGGCCGAGGCACAGTTGGAAACAACCAAGGCCCAATTGCAGACCGAAAATGCTGCACTTGTCGAGGTTAGATTAGTTGCCGAACGCTCCATGCAAGAAGCACAGGCAATGGAGGAGAAAATCGAGCTGATGCAAGAAGAGATTGCCAAAGTCAACGACGAGTTACAAACCCTCATTGGTGAGCGTGAGACGTGGCAGAAGTCGAGGGAGATTGTCGCGTCTGCGGCGTCTGTGAGTGCGTTGGAACCTAATAGCGAAACCGTAGATGTGGAAACAACCGATTCGAGCGAATCTATCAATCCAGAGAATCAGTCAATAGAAATGGACGATGACGCGTGGAGCATGTTAAACGAGTTGAGGCAAATTGAGGACAGCGTGCGAGTTGATTTAGGATATGCAAGTTCGGATCGATTCGGAAATCTTCGCCAAAAGGATTCCAGAATGGAACAGCTCGCGGTGTCGACCGTGGCTGCCAACAAAGATCCATGGTCGCAGATATTCGCTGGTAACGGCTAACATTCAAATCGCCATGAGCTATCGATGCGGGCTCATGCGTGCAAAACGATGCAAAAGAATGGCTCCGTCTTTCCTGTTTTCGAAGTTATAGGCGATACTCAAGTACGCAGGTCGATGGAAAAGCGTTGAAGTATTTTTCGACGCATATCAATTGCGACGTAACCAAGAAAGAATAGATCGATGACGTTGGCACAAGCATGGGAAGCTGTTACTCAGAACTCCTTTTGGGCGTTTTTGATTGCGGTCACATTCTTCACCGCCAAAGGTCTGCTCTGGTTAGCGATACCATTTTTAATTGTCCGATGTCGAAGGTTCGTTTCCGGAAGAAACCGAACCTCAGGGCTTCAGCCTGACCGATAGCACAAATTTTTAGCTAATCGCTATAGCATTGGGAGCAAAGAGGGGAGGGGGGCCTCCTCCTTCTCCCAATGCTATTTCTATCTTCGAGAGAGGCGAGAACATCGGTGGTGTCTGTTGTTCGAAGTCCCAAGCCTTTTGAGCGGCGGTTCTGCAGGTAACAAAACAGTTGTTGCTGGGCTAACTGCGTCAATGACGAGAACAGGCTCTTGACGTTAGGTCCTGGTCAACTGCATGAGTTTTACCAGTTGGGTCACCGATTCGACTTCTAGTTTCTTCGTTATGCGGCTTCGATGGACTTCGACGGTCTTAGGACTGATTGATAGTATTTTTGCGATCTGCTTAGAGAGCTTGCCCTCAAAGACCAATTCCGCGATCTCGCGTTCCCTAGCCGTCAAAGCCTGATATCGATTCACAAACTCGTTGCACTGATTTTCCCGCTGTCGACGTTCCTCGTCGATTTGCAAACCAGACTTCACCGCAGCAATGAGCTTTTCGAAATTCACGGGAATCTCCAAAACGGAAAGTGCCCCCCTTTTCATCGCCTCGACTGCCAAATCAACTGTGCCATGGTGAGTGATAAGGATAAACGGAAACCTGCCGTGTTGGTTTTGGAATTGCGAAACCAAATCCAAACCACTTATGCCTTCCAATTCGTGGTCGATAACCAAGCAGGGAGGGCTCGCTACAAACATCATGTCCAATGCATGCTTAGATGACGTGAACTTGCTGCAACTTAATCCGGCTTCGGACAAAGCATAGGCAAGTGTGCATTGAAGACGCTCATCGTCGCTAACAACCCAGACGCTAACATTACCCGTCGTCATGGAAATGACTCCCTGGATAAAATGACTCGTAGCAAAAATGATAACGGGCGTTTGATTTATCCTAACGATCGTAAGCCTACTGAGATCTTTTGGCAATGTGGACTGCCACGCCCGTAAATAAGGAAAACCCTAGTCTCACCCCGCATTAGGCGTCCTTTGGGAGATTTGCACGTTTTGTAGCACATGTCTGAGTTCGCTAGATCGAACGACTATTTTCGTATTGATCTTCGAGAACTTGCATTGGTATTGCACAAGCAATGGATAATCGTTTTTGCTACTTTGGCGTGATCATTTGAACAGGGTGGCAGGGTCAGCCGAAATTAGTTTTCTAACTGCTAGCAGCCCGCTAATCGTGCACATAATCAGGGTCAAGCAAAACACGAGTGCCAAGCGACCAGGCGTTAGACGCATGACCAGTCCAGTCCATTCTGCCAGGAGGACATAAAGCGCCCAGCTGACTAGCCAGCCAGGTAGAAATCCAAAAACGCTCAGGTACAACGATTGCATAAAAACAAACTTGAGAAAGTACCGTGTGCCATAGCCCATCGCTTTGAGGGTTGCGAATTCAGACAAATGATCCGATATGTCAGTGAATAGGATTTGGTAGCAGATGATGACCCCGACAAACAAACCCATGACAGTTCCGATCGTAAAAATCGCACCGATTGGAGTGCTCCTTCGCCAGAATCCGACCTCCCGCTTGATCAAGTCCGCTTTGGAGATGATCTGGACCGAGGGGCCCAAGATTTTTTCGATGTCCGTGACGGTCTGATCGACACGAGTTTGAGGTAGATTTGGCTCCAGTTTTATCAGTCCTAAATCGACCGCATCGAGCGGCGATCCTTGGGGATTTCGCAATGGGAAAAAGTGCTCAACGGCACGATCGGATACGACAAGAGTTCCGTCGTAAACAAAGTCTGTTCCAATTTCGACCCAGTCAACAAATCGGACTCTCTTGCCCGATAGTTCGGCTATCTGCTTTCTAAGTTGATCGGGTTCTCTTTTTTCAAAGCCGTATCGCTCTTTGCTTTTCCGATCAACGAGAGCTTGGTCGACGTTAACGAGTTGCCTGACACGGGCGTTCATGTCGGGGTCGGCAAATACATCGCTGTTTTGTGGCACTCCAATGGCTCGAATGGATCGGGCTACGTTTCCCATAACTCGAATCTCGGAGACCGATCGATCGATGTAAATGGGATGCACCGATTGAACTCCCTCGATCGATTTCACGCGATTAATGATTTGGACATCGAAACGCTGCTCACTAGGGACGGTGTAGCGAGCCGGACTGAGCAGTACATAATCCGCATCGAAAAGTCGAATGACCTGAACTGCGGAATCGAACAAGCCGTTGAGAAAGCCAATCTGCATAAACATCAACACAACGGCGAATCCGATTCCTGAAGAGGCCAGCGCCAGTTTCGGTATTGTGGAGGTTGTGTTGAGCCATGCGAGTGGAGTTTTCATAACCAGATTTTAGCAGATGAACGTTAGCCAGACCTTCAGCTCGAACGATACCAAATTACGACGTGCGAAGCGGCATAATCGTTACGATCTTCCTAGGCCATTGAAATTGCCCGAGCCAGCGGGAATTTATTCGACCTAAAGATGCCGTCGCAGCGAGCCATGTTCTAGACTTTTCCAACATAATTCTTCTGAGAGGGGTACAACCGTGGGAAACATGATCAATAAAATCGCGACTGGAGCAGGAGATTTTTGGAAATCTCTGCTTTACAGCGTCGACCACATGACCCCTACGAATTGGGCGATACTCGGAACCGTTTCGGTCATAGTGGGCTTTATGCTTTTGCGATCCCAGCGTTACTAGATTTGGAGTTACTGAACACGGCGTTACCAATTGTGCTCCCATAAAAAAAGCTGACCTTTCGGCCAGCTTTTATTGAGTCGTTTGAGCTGAGGAGTAAATCCTCCGTCTCCGATTAGTTCTTTACTTCAAACTCGGCATCGATCGCGTCATCATCACCGGCATTCTTAGCGTTGCCAGATGTTGCGTCGCTGCTACCTGCACCTGCAGGCTGTGCCCCGAGCGTAGAGCGGAACGCTTGAGCCGCTTGTTCCAGTTCCGATGTCGCCGCTTTGATAGCTGCAACTTCGCCTGTCGAAATCGATTCACGAACCTTCTTGATGGCTTGATCAAGTGGCTCGCGATCGGACGCCGTCAGTTTGTCACCTTGCTCGCTCATCATCTTTTCGAGTGTATGAATCATGTTCTCCGCCAAGTTCTTGGCTTCGGCTAGTTCGACGAATTTCTTATCTTCGTCAGCGTGGAGTTCTGCTTCGCGACGCATTCGTTCGATCTCATCTTTGCTGAGTCCGCTCGATTGCTCGATCTTGACGCTTGCTTGCTTGCCGGACTTCAAGTCCTTGGCAGACACGTTCAAAATACCGTTTTGATCGATGTCAAATTTGACTTCGATCTGAGGTACACCGCGAGGCTGGGCATCGATGCCTTCAAGATTGAATTGACCGAGCACTCGGTTCTGGCTCGCCATCTTGCGTTCTCCTTGGTAGACGCTGACGGTCACCGCGGTTTGTCCGTCCGCTGC
>JALOQS010000311.1 GCA_025459355.1 Pirellula sp. | reverse complement strand
TTGGTGCTCAATAACATCTCGTTCGAAACTCCACCCGGATCAACGGTTGCCATTGTGGGGCGAAGTGGTGCCGGCAAGACAACGCTTTGTAATTTGGTGGCTCGGTTCTTTGATCCCACAGCGGGAACCATTCGGTTGGATGGTGTCGATCTCCGAGAGATTGATTTGCATTCGTATCGCAAACTTTTGGGAGTGGTCGAACAAGATGTCTTTTTGTTTGACGGAACGATCCAAGAGAACATCTCCTATGGTCGGCGGCGGGCCACGATGGACGAGATTGAGTTTGCGGCACGTTCTGCGGCTGCTCATGAATTCATTATGGAATCTCCTCAAGGCTATCAGACTCGAATCGGAGAGAGAGGATTTAAGCTCAGTGGCGGCCAACGTCAGCGGTTAGCTATCGCACGAGCCATCTTAGCAGATCCCAAGATTTTGATATTGGATGAAGCCACGAGCAATCTCGATAGCCAAAGCGAACGATTGATTCAATCAAGTCTTACGACTTTGCTAAAGAATCGCACTTCGTTCGTGATCGCTCACCGGCTCAGCACTATTATGAACGCTGATCTCATCTTGGTCATGGATTCAGGTCGCATCGTACAGTCGGGGACGCATGAAAGCCTTTTAGAGAGCGACGGGTTGTATCAACAGATGGTGAGGTTGCAGACACAGAATCCGATTTCGGTTTCATTGGATGACGATTAGTTCATCAATTTTTGATCGGAAGTCAACACACGCCACGAACGCGTCGTTAAAATCGACTGACCATCCCGCGACCCTTTCCAGTTTTGCAGAACATCATGTTTGAGTCTTTAGCGGGGAAAGCCATTTTAGCTTCTCCCTTTTTGGAAGATCCGAATTTCTTTCGAACCGTTGTTTTGCTTCTTCAGCACACAGACAAAGAGGCGCTCGGTTTAGTGTTAAATCGTCCGACGGACTTTTCCGTTAAGAAAGTCGTTTCGATGGTTTGCGACGTGGAGTGTGTACACGACACTTCGCTACATTACGGCGGTCCGGTCGATGGTCCTCTGATTGCGGTGCATGACTCGGCCGCATTGGGTGGTTCGAAATTTTCTGAGTCCCTTTGGATAACGTCGGATCAGGATATTTTGAAAAAGCTTTTCCTGGAAGCCGATGTTCGGTTCAAGTTGTTTGACGGATTATCAGGTTGGGGACCTGGGCAGCTTGAAAGCGAGCTGAGCTCCGGCAGTTGGCTCGTGTCCGAGATCGACGAAGAAACCATTTTGAGCGTTGAAGATTGCTGGGAATCTTTAGTCAAGGAAATTGGTCACACGATTATGTTGCAGCAGATCGACTTGCCAACCAACTCCAATCCCGAGCTGAATTAAATCCCATCGACGAAGTCCCACCGACGAAGCGTGTCGTGACGACCGTTACGTGGATGGCCGCGATAACGAGGTCGGCTGGGATCGCTGCATCAGATTGCAACGATTGATCAGGGGAGTATCAAGGGAGTATCAGCTTAGCGCGGTTCTCTGTAGCGACACGCCTTGCTTTGACTCGAATATACGGTCTTATAAACCTAGCGCGATGTCCCGACGAATCAAACGCTGCGTCTTGTTTAGCGTGGTCTGGTTCGGAAAGATCTTCGATGAACATTCCCGCTCGACAAATACCGCCGAGAATATCTTCGAGCGAGTGAGCTATCTCCGTCGCATCGGTTTCTCTCAGCGGGCTAGCATGAGTTCTTGGAACCGGAGTCGCAACACCTCCTACCTCGGTTTCGATGCAATATCGCCCTTGATGAGTCACAAGAGAGGTCTGCAGGTTAAAAGGGGACTTGTGTTGCGAGACGTAAAGGCCACCAGGTCGCAAGACTCGGGAAACTTCTTCGAAAACCGGAGCGAGGGTTTGGACGTAGCACGTGCTCACCGGATGAATGACCAGATCGAACTCACTATCGCGGAGCATGGGCATAGAGAGCATTGACGCTTGGATTAGACGTACGGAGAATTTGTAATGCTCGCATGCGGCGCGATCGAGTTCGAGCATTCCATCGCTGATGTCAACAACGGTTACTTCAGCGCCAGCTGCAGAATAAAGAATGCTATGTCGCCCACCACCGGCGGCTAGGCAGAGAACGCGCCAACCACGAATCGAGCCGCCGAGCCAACCGCGACCGTCCACAACATCCAGGGGACGTTTCAATTCGTCGGGACTAACTGGTTGAGCTAGGACATGTTGATTTCTCGCCATGCGATCATAGGCATTGCGATTTTGAATTTCGAAAGGGGAGAGGGAATCGCTCAAGGCGACCTCTTCACCTGGCGTAATTGACGAAGCATGGTTTCCATGTCGGGTGTTCTTTGGTCGGCGTTCGCTTTGATTGCTCCCATGATGGCTGCGGCAAGATTCTTATCTAGATCGGGACGCAGTTCCAAGATATCCGTCGGGGGAGCGGTGTCGTGGTGAAGGGCCGCTTTACCCGTCGTGTCCGACGTTTGCCATGGCAATTCAAACGTAATGATGTGGTAGCATGTTACACCAAAGGAGAAGATGTCCACTCGTTTATCGGTGTTGCGTCTTCTTACGATTTCGGGGGCCATGTAGAGCGGTGTGCCAGTACGGTTGCCTGGTTGCATGAAGTGCTTGGTTGCGGGCAGCGTTAAGCCGAAGTCGATCAGCTTGACCGTGTTAAGATCCTGACTGCAGATATAGTTTCGGGGGCATATGTCTCTGTGGATGAATTCTTTTTTGTGAACGTAGTTCAGGGCTTCTGCCATTTGAATCAGCAAGCTCATTCGTTTGCCTCGCAATAGTTCTTCACTTTTTTCAAAGACGAGAACTTGCAAGCCTGGGCCGTCCACGAATTCCATGACAATGTACGGCTGATTCTTGGTCGTTAAGCCATACTCCAGTGTCTTTGCGATACTGGGATGGTTCATTTGGGAGCCAATTTCTCCCTCGGACGGTTTATTGAGTCCTTTGAACCTGGACTCAAAGAACTCAACTTTGTCCACATCGCAGAGTTTTACCCCGACGACTTGATTGTTATTCTCACGATCCCTGGCAACAAAGAAGTTGCTCATCGTGCCGGAGATAGCAGAGCGAATACGTTCGAAACGAGCTTCCACGTCCACTCGTTTTGACGAGGAGACGGTGT
The DNA here is from genome assembly GCA_025459355.1 of Pirellula sp. Lineage (GTDB taxonomy): Bacteria > Planctomycetota > Planctomycetia > Pirellulales > Pirellulaceae > JBKCUI01. The sequence goes on along the minus strand of JALOQS010000311.1, from coordinate 3,509 downwards.
TGTTGGTGGCTGTGTTCTTTTTAAATAGCTTGTCGAGAAATCCCATACCTCCAGTATAACTACTGATTTCATTTGTCGATATCAATCCACGAACCTTGTACCCATCGCTGCTGTGGCGTGAATCTCGCTTTGTAGTTCAAGTGCGTATTTTCCTGGACGTACATCCCTAGATACAAATAGGTTCGATTGGTAGAAAGGCAAAGCTCGACCTGTTTCAGGATGGAATAGGTTCCGATCGACAGTTTGGAGAAATCGGGATTAAAATAGGTATAGACGGCAGAAATGGAATCATTGCCACAATCGACAACCGATACACCCACCAACTGTCCATCGAGATAAAATCTCAGCTCCTGGGTTTGTTCGAAGCAGCTCTCGACCAGAAAACTCTCGTAGTCCTCGTAGCCATAATCACCGCCGTCGTTGCCGAGATCTCGTTCGGAGCGGTGAAGGTTGAACAACCTGAGGTTCTCTTCGGCCAGCCGGGTCGAAGCAATCTCCATGGTGAGCAGTCGATCGCCTCGCGCGAGAATGCGTTTCCAGGATCGCCCCCAGCGAAAGTTCTTAACATTTATCCTTACAGGCTCACACGCTTGGCAGCCATCGCAAGCGGTGAAGTACAGAAAAACGCCCGCTCGGCGTAATCCGGCAGCCAACGCGTCGTCGGTCGCTTTGGTGGAAATGACCTGTTTACAAAGCACGAGTGGAAGATTCGCTGATCGATTATCCAGATAGGCGCACGGATGCTCGTTGGCGAGCAATAGATCCATCGGCACCGTCGGAGGAATTCTCGACTCACCACTGGACGAAGCAGCGGGAGAACCAGGCGATTTCTTGTGGGACATACAGGACCCTTTACCATTAAAACCAGCACGGGATTATAAGCCCTTGGAGAAAAAATGGTAGGACTGTTGTGTCGTGACGGTAGACTTCTCGGTTACCTTGATAGAGCTCGAAGGAATTTTTTGAGCAAGAAGACTTTACCACCTTTGCTTTCCTGCGAACACTTGTTTGGCAAAACATGTTCGCAACCTTGAGTTGGATGGTATACTTTCGTATCCGGTTTTGCCGAACACCAAGGAAAGCGTGATCGTGAAACCAGAACGTGAAGGATACCGGGACGAGTCTTCAACTCCCCCGCAAAATGTTGTTCGTAGAAAAGTCCCGCAAAATGTTGTTCGTAGAAAAGTGAGTTCAGTCGAGATGAGTTCGTACCAGGGCCTCGACGCCATTCTGAAGAACTGGCACTTTGATCCCCATTCGTTGTCGGTCCGATTGGTAAAAGGGGAGGACGGACGCGATGTCATCCAAATGCGGGTCGATTTGGGCGTTCTTCAAATGGAGACCAATGGGCGGCCGGATGGCCAGGAGATGGACGGGCATCAAACATTTTTGGACGCTTTGCTAGACGCCGAAAAGGATGACCCCGAGTTCGTGATGTCCGAAAAGCAATGTTTCGAAGCTGATCGCGAGTTTGTTCAGTTTTATCATCGCAGGATTTCTTGGCTACGTTTGGAGCATTACCATCGGGCGGTCGAGGACGCGGACCATACGTTGGCCCTGATGGACGTTTGCCGTGACCACTCTCCCGAGGAGGAGTGGACCATGAGCCATGAGCAGTACCGTCCGTTTGTGCTGTTTCATCGGACACAAGCAGCGGCGTTAGCATCGTTGGACGACTCAAGCCCAGATGAGGCTGTCAAAGAAATCAATCAAGGGCTCGATGCAGTTCGCGCTGTTTTCGAAGAGCATGAAGCGGCTGATGAGTTCGATTCCGACGAAATGGTCCAGCAATTGATACGGCTCAGAGAATCGATCCGGAACGAATACGAAGTGGGGGAAAGTCTCCAAGAACGGCTTGCAGCGGCTGTTCGCGATGAGCAATATGAATTGGCCGCCAAACTGCGCGATGAGCTGGCTCGAAAACAAGCCCATTAGATCGCTGGATAATATTGGTCGTGAACAAAAAAGGTCCATGCATTGCCAAATCGATGTCGCCGGTGGTAACTTGACGTTTGGTGTCTATGGTGTCCATCTACAACTTCATCCCACTTAGAGACAATTTCCAATGAGAATTACCTCACGACTAATTGCTTGTGCAATTCTACCGGCCACATTGGCGTGTTACTGTGATTCCGAAAGGGCGTTTTCGCAGTCCGAATCGACGGTTCTCGTAAGCCAAGAGTCCCACGCCGCGATGGTGAAAAAGGGGCTAGATTTCTTAAGAAAGTCCCAATTGGCTGATGGGTCATTTAGCACCACTAGAGGGCCTGGGGTGACGGGCCTCCTTTTGTCGAGCATGATTGTGTCTGGGCTGGAGCCGGGTGATCCAATGGTCGACAAGGCACTCAATTACATTCTCAAGTCGATCCGTGACAACGGTGGGATTTATGCCGACGGGTCGGTGCATGCCAACTATGAAACATGTTTGGCCATTACAGCCCTCTCAAAACTCAACGCCACGGGCAAGTATACGGACATCCTTAAGAATGCTGAGAAGTTCGTCAAAGAACAACAATGGGATGAGGGGGAAGGGATCGATCCTGCAAAACCCGAATACGGTGGGGCCGGCTACGGTAGCAAATCGAGGCCCGATCTTTCCAACACTTCTTTTTTGATTGAAGCTCTAAAAGATGCTGGCTGCGCCGAAGATGATCCAGCTATTCAAAGAGCACTAGCCTTTGTTTCGAGATGCCAAAATTTGGAATCTCCTCACAATACAACGCCGTTCGCAAATCGATCCAACGATGGTGGCTTTTACTATACACCCGCTAACGGCGGCGAATCCATGGCTGGCGTTGATGAAGCGACGGGAGCACTGCGGTCTTATGCTTCGATGTCGTACGCAGGTTTGAAAAGCATGATTTTTGCCGGCGTTGATAAGTCAGATGTCCGCGTCAAAGCGGTTACCGACTTCTTGAAGAAGAATTACACCGTAACATCGAATCCTGGTATGGGAGACACCGGGCTCTACTATTATCAACACACCATGGCCAAGGCATTGTCGGCGGTTGGTGAGCCGGAATTTGAAACGGTCAATGGGAAACGTAATTGGAAACAAGACTTGAGCCAACAGCTTAAAGCGAGCCAGCAGGACGATGGCTCATGGCTCAATTCGAATCCTCGTTGGATGGAGGGTGACCCGAATCTCGTGACAGGTTACGTACTCTTGGCACTTTCTTACTGTCGCTAGAGTTGCAACCTCCCGAGTGGTAGGCTTGCGCATTTTTCGTAGAGTCCAATAAAAAAGGCCGTGCCAAAAGACACGGCCTTTTTCGTTCTCATCCCATCCGACGGCTTGGGTATCAACCGTCCATCGCTTTTATCGTCCCAACATGGCTTGAGCTAGTCGCCGATAGGCTGATCGTTCTTCAGACCGTCGAATGACAGATCGGTATAGTCATGTTGGGAAACGTCACTACTCGAAGTGATTTCTGTTAGTATCGGATAATCAAATCAGCTGTGATTCGATTGTCCATAACTCCTCGTCGCTCGGTGAGCGGGAATTCAAA
>JALOQS010000066.1 GCA_025459355.1 Pirellula sp. | reverse complement strand
GAAAATGAGGCTTGCCAACATCACTTACCTCATGTCCCAGATACGATTGCGGTACTCGGTGCTGGTTTTGATCTAAGTTGGACCGACGCCGAGTGGTTGCGTAGCAAGCGAGTTGCTTACTGGGGTGATATCGATAGCTGGGGATTGTCATTTTTATCCATGGCGCGCCGATCGATTTCGCATATCGAACCGTTGATGATGACTGCGGCCGTTTTCGAAACGTATCGTAGTTCATCGGTTCGAGAACCCGTCCCAGCGAGCGCGGCAACACCTTCGGAACTTACCAAAGAGGAGGCCGAGTTTTACCATGCATTGCTAAATGCGGAGCATGGGAGACTCGAGCAAGAATTTTTACCGATCGAGTATGTTCATCAAAGCATCGACCAGTGGCTTAGGAAATGATTGTGGGGTGACTGTTTTCCAAATCGCTATCACTACATCAGTTCTGCGATTGGGGTTGGGTCGCTGACTAAGTGTGTAGGACGACCTGCCGGGGTGTGGTAGATTTTGTTAGGATCGATGCCGAGCTTTCTATAGACGGTCGAAATGTAATTCTCGGGCGACAATACTCTCTCTACCGGTGCGTAGCCTTGGCGATCCGTTGCTCCGATGACTTGTCCGCCTCGACTGCCTCCTCCCGCAAAAAGAATCGACATGGCATTGGCCCAGTGATCTCGACCCGGTTTGGTCTGCCCTGGCAACGTGCTGATCTTAGGCGTTCTACCAAACTCACCCAATGCGATCACCATCGTCGTTTCCAAAAGGCCCCGTTGATCAAGGTCGGAGATCAAGGTTGCAACCGTTTGGTCCCATGAAGGCAAACGAGTGGCGAGGGCTCCAAACAAATCGGAGTGGTGATCCCAACCCCCATCGTAGATGGTTATGAATGGTACGCCGGCCTCAACTAGCCGACGTGCTAACAAAGCGCGTTGGCCAAAGGAATTGCGACCATAGCGTTCTCGTAAATCCTCTGATTCTTTTTCGATATCAAAGGCCTTTTGTGCGTCGGGCGTTAAGACTAGCTCGTACCCTTGTTCATAGTTGTCGTCGTAAGCAGCGACTGGATCAAAGGTTTCTCGTGAAGCAAACCGTGGCATCGTATCAACCAAGCTTCGCAAGTCTCGTCTCGCTTGGAATCGCTCTGACGCCAATCCGTTTGGCAATTCAACGTCCCGCACTCGGAAATGTTTGCTGTTCGGATCATTTGCGACAATGAACGGCGCGTATTTGGCTCCCAAAAAATTAGGGCCACCCGATCGCGACATGCTTGGCATCGTAAAGTACGAGGGTAATCCATGGGGTGCTTGACGCTCATAGGCGGCCACCGACCCCATGCTCGGATGGAAACTGACAAAGGCCCCGCAGCCAACAGGAATGCGGGGAGGAGCTCCCGTCATCATGTAGTGATTGCCCGCGCCGTGGTTCCCTTGATTGTGGCAGACCGATCGGATGATCGAGTACTTGTCAGCAATCTTGGCGAGCTGAGGTAGGTGCTCACAGATTTCTATACCACTCACATTGGTTTTGATTGGTCGAAAGTCCCCTCGAATCTCGGCGGGGGCATCAGGCTTCGGATCAAATGTCTCGAAATGCGTGGGTCCACCATCCATCCATATCAAAATACAACTGCTCGGTTTCGTGGCTGACTTGCCCTCGGATAAGGCATCGTTGGCGTTGACCGCACGCAGAGCGAGTAGGTCGGTGAAGCTACCGCCAGCCAGACCTGCCAAGCCTAACTTCAAATACGTTCTTCGTTGCATAGTAATCGCATCCTTAATCGATAAAGGAAAACTCTGGCGAATTGATCATTGACCAAACGATATCTTCGATCGCATGTCGTTTGTTATTCGCGCTTTGAATGACATCACTGATTTGTCGATACTCATCCATCGAAGGTAGTCGTGAGTAAACACGCAAGTAAATGGCCTTCACGAGCTCTCTCGGCTCGGTTTCTTTCGAGGCCAATTCAGCGCACAGGCCTTCGTCACTGGTCAACCTACCTTGTATTTGACTGGAATTCATCAAGTGTAACGATTGCGACATGGTGGTATCGGCGAGACGTTCGCAAGGGGGATCTTGATTGGCATCGGGCCGACTGAATGCATCTAGCAATTCGGATGGGATGCGAAAGGTCCACAGTTCCATGGCTTTGGTACCGGCTGGGGTCCCCTCGAAACTAGTGGGTACACCGGTGACATCACTCAGGGCATCCGCGAGCACCTCGGCTCGCATTCGTTTGCGATAGTGACGTGAGAAATTCCGGTAGTCAAGCTTGTTGGATTCGTTAGGAATGGATGACAGCTGGTAGATGCGACTTGAGAATATGGTCTTTAGCAGCTCTTTGTTATCGAAGCCAGTTTGAACGAAATGTTCAGCCAAACGATCTAGCAGTAACGCATTGCTGGGAGGATTGGTAGCTCGAAAGTCATCAATCGCGTCGACAATACCGATCCCCATCACCTCGCCCCAAAGCCGATTGACCGCTGCTCTCGAAAAATAGGGGTTATCGGATTTCAAAAGCCAGTCCGCGAACACTTGGCGCGGATCAGTCTCTGTGTCGATCGAAATTTCTTGCTCGCGGAGTGGTTTAGGAGGTACCGGTTTTTGCGTTATAGGATGCTTTACGTCGCCGGATGACTTCACAAAAAAGATCTCTTCTCCGCCGCTGATAGGAGGAGATAAGCCAACCCCTTTTTGGCCGATCTTAGAAAAGTAAGCAGCTATCCCGTAGAAATCCGATTGACTATAGACCTCGAAAGGATGCTGATGGCATTTAGCACATTCCAGTCTGACTCCGAGAAACAACTGGCTCACGACCGACGTGATTTCTTCTGGCTCGCGACGATCGCGGAAGAACGTTGTAGCTCCGTTTCTCCAGGTGCTACCCTGTGCCGTTAAGAGTTCTCGAACGAATTGGTCATGCGGTAGATTATTGCGAAACGAGTCTCGTAACCACGTGTCTAAAGAATAGGTCGCTTTGATCCCAACGCGGTAGGGATTCGGGCGAAGCAAATCAGCCCATTTGTTAGCCCAAAAGTTTGCGTACTCTGGTTGGTTCAAAACATATTCGATCCATTGGTTTCGTTTTTCAGGGGATGGGTCGGCCATAAACGCGGTGACTTCATCAGGGCGAGGCAATCTACCGATCGCGTCTACGAATAGTCTACGCAAAAAGATTTCATCGCTGCATAGATCACTGGGCCAGAAGTCGAGTTGTTCGAGTTTTTGATAGACCAATCCATCGATCCAATTGTGCTGTGGTAGCGAGGCGTAGTCTTCCGGTTTGTGATTGCGAGTCGCAACAACCGCAGAGTTCCATGTCGCAATATGACCCATGTAACGCGTCATAACAGACGCTTCGCCGACGTAAGCACCAGCGACCAAGAGGCCTGGGTGTTTGGTGGCCAAGATCCCATTGTCGCTAGATTGGTAAGATGTAACCTGGGTCACGTCTCGTTGAGAGCCATCTGAATAGGTGGCCATGACTCGAATCTCGATCGATTCGTTTGGTGCGAGTTGGCGTGGTTCGGGCTGTATGTCAAGTTTTGTGAGAACGGGATCTTGCGGCGTCGAACGGTTGAGACCCGTTTCAATCCATCGGCTCAACGTTTTGTAATCTTCGTCATCCGTCCGTAGTCTGATTCCCCCACCGTGAGGCAACTCGCCGGTCGCTTTCGTAAGCAACAAACTCTCGTGTGGATTGGCAAGCGAAATGCGACGCCCGCGTGCGTTCTTTACGAGCGAATCATAATCCATGTCGGAGTCGAAACCGAACAGTGATAACGCGAATCCGTTTTGCCCTCGCGATTTGCCGTGGCATGGTCCTGAGTTACAACCCCGAGCGGTTAAAATGGGCTGAATATCGAGTTCAAACTTTGGGACCGATTCTGATTTGGAAACGGACACAACAGGTTCGGACCCGAGGCTTACCCAGAGGCTACAAACCAGACAAAATGCGATCGCCGTGAACGCGTGCAAAACGACAGGAATGGCTTGGTTGGAGGGAGCCATGGGTTTGATGGGAAAGGATGGCAAGGTGGGAGATCGGTGGGACCGACACGGGCATAAGCTCGGTGCATTATACACGTTCGCAAATCGGCCCGCTTGCTCAATACTCGGCCTAAAGAACTAAAAACGAGAGAGAACTAGGCCGATACACGCCAATTCCTGAGAAATCGTGAGGTGCCATCCGTGGCGTTTGTCGCAAAGGGACTGTCGCCCCCCCCGGTTGGGTTCTCGGGTGGGCAACGTGAAGAAAGCGTTGTTTTGAGTTGTGAGTTTTCTGACTGTGACGACTAGGAAAGATAAGCCAAAGATGATTGTCGCATTGCCTAAGTGGCTTCTTTTGGTTCCGTCGCGAAAGCTACGCCTTTGCCGTGACTTATGCCGTTAAAGCTTACGATTCCCGAAAGTGTTGATAATTAAGGCAATGGCATGGTACTAGTATACACGTTCACGATTTTCCTCAGCGCGGCCTTGATGTTTATGGTGCAGCCCATGATTGGCAAAATGATTTTGCCTACATTGGGCGGCGCACCTGCGGTATGGAACACCTGTTTGGTGTTCTTCCAAGCATTGTTGTTGGGAGGATATCTTTACGCCCACTTTTCGATCAAGTGGCTCGGGCATCGGGTGCAATCGATCGTGCACATTGGTGTTCTCGCCGCAACGCTGTGTTGGCTCGTATGGCGATGGGTCCAAAACGCAGGAACGCCGTTCTCGATTCCAACCGACCAACGAATTTTCGCCGATACCACACAAGATCCGACAATGCAGTTGTTGGTGCTTCTGGTGACGATGATTGGTTTGCCATTTTTTGTAATATCGACTTCAGCCCCCTTGTTACAAAGCTGGTTTTCGAAGACGGATCATCCGAACGCTAGCAACCCGTTCTTTCTTTACGCAGCCAGCAATCTGGGCAGCATGATTTCGTTGATCACTTATCCGTTTTTGATCAACAAATATTTTAGCCTCACCGAGCAGGGGCAAATTTGGACCCAAGGGTTCGCCGGGCTTGTGGTTGGCTGCATATTGTGCGCAGCGATTCTATGGAATCGATCTTCGAGTCAGGTCGCAAACTTAGCTGAACAAACTAGTGCGCCCAAGTCTCAGGGGGCCAGCTATTCGAGTGTTATGATATGGATCGTGTTGTCATTTATTCCGTCTAGTTTATTGATTGGCGAGACAACATTCTTGGCGTCGGAGGTGCTGTCCCACCCGCTATTGTGGGTAATGACCCTGGCGCTTTATTTGCTAACGTTTATCATCGTGTTCTCGGACAAGCCCATTATCAGCCACGCTTTGGCGTTGAGGATGACCCCGCTCGCAACCATTTTGCTTGTGATTGTGGTAGCAGGTAAGTCGAATGAGCCGACGTGGCTAGTAGTTGGGGTGCATATTGTTAGTTTCTTCCTGCTAGCTTTGATCTGTCACGGAGAGTTGGCGAAACGCAAACCCGAGGCTTCGCAGTTAACGTCCTACTATCTGTGGATGTCATTCGGTGGGGTTTTAGGTGGCAGTTTTAACTCGATTTTAGCCCCGGTGTTGTTCAAGTATCTGGGGTTGGTTGAGTATCCTCTCGGGCTTATTGCTTCGCTGCTCGTTCTCGGTATTGCTGGCGGATCGTTGCGCAAGGCGGGTGACTGGGTGTTCGCGGGTGGAGTCGCTGCGATAGCTACGGTGCTGCTTTTTGTTTTGCCTCGCGACGAAGCCATTCTTTCGAATTTGATTTATGGCATTCCCGCCATTCTGCTTTTACCTATTGCAAGAAATCTGCCCAAGTTCGCATTGGGTGCAGCCGCGCTCATCTTGGTCGGGGCGTTGGATTCGGGTGTTAATGGTCGCACCCTCTTCTTAGAACGCAACTTTTACGGTGTCTTGAAAGTGACTTATGACCCCACTCGAAACGCCAACTTGATCATTCATGGCAACACGCTCCACAGCATCCAAAGCCGCGATCCCGCTGACGCTTTGTTTCCCACCGGCTACTTCTATTCGGACGGCCCGATGAGTACCGTGTTCGATCATGCGGTCGCTCGTAACTATGGTCAAATCGCTGTGGCTGGATTGGGAGCTGGCGGGGTAGCCTGTTTCGCGCATGCCGGTCAGCACTGGACCTTTTACGAAATCGATCCGGCCATGAAGAGAGTTGCCGAAGATCCCGAATACTTCACCTTTCTCAAGGAATGCTATCCTGAGGGTGGAGCAACGTATGAGGTAAAGCTCGGTGATGCAAGAATGGAACTGGCCATGGAGCCAAGCGAGAAGTTCGACTTGATCGTTTTGAATGCTTTTAGTTCATCATCACCGCCATTGCATTTGCTCACCGAAGAAGCGGTGGGGGTCTACTTATCGAAACTCAAACCAGATGGCATATTGGCTTTCAACGCCTCGAATCGGCACTTAGAACTGGAGCCTGCGTTGGCTGCGATAGCTAAGTCGAAAGGTTTGGCATTTCGAAATGCCAAAGATGTCATCAAATCCGTTGAAGAGAAGAAGCGGGGCAAGATGAATTCTTCGATTGTCTTGATGGCCCGATCAGAGGATCTTTTGGCCCCTTTTTCGAGCGATTCTCAATGGTCGGGCATGCCCGACAAGCTACCAAGAGTCTGGACAGATCAGTACACCGACATCTTGGGTTCGATGAAATGGTAGAATGCAATTTGTCAAACGGAACATCTCAAAGCAAGCTCGAAGCAGGATTGTGAGGCACAGCAAGTGATTAAGCTTGGAATTCTCGGGGCTAACGATCCTCGCATGTTAGTCGCAGTCGAGTGGTTATTGCGACATCCGACTGTACAAATCGCAGCCGTAGCGGGCACTAACTGTGCAGGCAACATGATGGATGACCGTTTTCCGCGGTTGGTCAATCGGTTGAAGATGCCGTTTCTCGAGATCAGTGCATCGCAACTGGCCAGTATGAGCGACGTCGTCCTTTCCTTTTTGCCCCACGGAGAGTCGTTGCGAGCTGGGATCGAGATTGTTAATGCCGGTTGTCGATTTGTGGATCTTTCGCCCGACTACAGGTTCAGCAACGCTGCAATCTATGAGAGATGGTATGGCGAGAAACACATTGATCCGACCCGTTTGGGCCAAGTCCCTTACGGTATCCATGAGCTATTTCAAGAATCGTTTCGTGAGGCGAAGATCATCGCATGCCCTGGTCCCTTGGCTGCGCCCACAATTCTATGCTTGTTGCCGTTGATTCAGGAGCATCTGATCAAAACCGACGATATCGTTGTCGACATCAAAGCGGGAGTGCGATCGCTCGATGAAAAGCCACATCCGTCCATTCTATATTATGACCGTCACGAAAACGTAGAGCCATTCGGAGTGGGTTCGCATCGTCAACACGCTGAAATTTGTGATGTTTTGACCAAAGCCACGAGCGAATCGATTGGCATCAGTTTTACTCCCCACATGGTGCCCATGGAACGGGGGATGTTTACCACGATTTACATCACCCCAAGCGTCTCGGTTTCTGCCAACCAGATACGCGAGTGTTTGCTGTCCTATTATCAGCAATCCCCGTTTGTTCGAATCGTATCTCATCTCCCGACGACTCAATGTGTGCTTCGGACCAATTACATCGATGTTTCCGTTCGCGAAAATGGTCCGAAAATTACGTTGTTGGCTGCCACCGACAGCTTGATCCGAGGGGGGATTGGCACAGCTGTTCAAGCGATCAATGGGATGTTTGGATTGGATGCCAGCTCCGGTCTTGATCATGTCAGCGACCTGAACAAGGGCTAGAGTTGGGGCTCGGCGGTTGAAATCGTTGCTGTTTACGATGAATCGCTTCTTGCGACGAATCGAAAAATTCGGCAAAAGATGGCGTCTTGAGCCAATGAAAAATTGTGCGCCACGAATACCATGGTCTTAGGGCCCCTAGAGTGTCTAGTGTGTCGTTAACAGGATATGGCATGGTTCACGAACAAAACGATTTCGAGCAACTCGATCCCAATCTGATCCCCGCTGAGCGGCTTGGTTCCATGATCTTTTTCGCTGTGTTGTCGTGCGCAGCGTTTGTTGGTTGGCTTTTTTTCACGTTCTTTGGATGGGGATTCCGTGATTTAAGAACTTGGTTAGTGCTACTCGCCGGAGCCGGGCTGTTAATTGTCTTGATTTGGTGGTCGTGCAAGTATCCGGTTCTGCGATGGCAAACGACACGCCTAAGAAAATCCGAATTGGGATTAGAGTTGCATCGAGGTGTCTATTGGCAGCACAAAATCTTTATTCCTCGTGAACGCATTCAGCATACCGACATCACACAAGGACCGATCAGTCGAAAATTTCAGATAGCTGAACTGGTCATCAACACCGCTGGTAACCATAACTACGTCGTCAAGATTGAGGGGCTGAACGTCGAGCGAGCTAACCAGCTGCGTCTGCAATTGTTGCCTCGTGTTCGGTCCCAGGAACCTGCAATGCAAGAATCCCCAGCAGCGCAAGCCCCTCGCGATATCGCTCAGGAGGGCATGCCACAGTCAGCAGAACCAGTCATCTTTAATCCAACGGAGCTCCCTCAGACTGCGCTCGACCACACGGTGCTCGATCAGACTTCACTCGATCCAACCTCACTCGATCAAGCCTCGCTCGGTCAAACGGAGGATGAAATTGAGCGAACAAAGTAACGAACGGCAGGGTTTGCATCATTTTTCGTTGCTCTTTGAAGTCGCAACTCGAATTAGGCAGAATCTGATTCCAGCCATCTTTGCGAGCTTTTCCGTTGTCAGTGGTGGGATCATCGGACTCTACATTGGAGCAAGTATATTCGGCATAGCGATTGTGTTTTCGGTGATACGTTATTTCACTTTTCGCTACCAAGTCATAGGTAATGAATTTCACGTCCAGCAGGGGCTAGTGTTCCGCCAGCAGAAAGCGATACCACTTGATCGCATTCAAAACGTCGACTCAGTCCAGAACATCTTTCATCGACTGTTAAAGGTGGCGGAGGTCCGCATTGAAACTGCTTCAGGATCAGAACCTGAAGCGACCATGCGCGTTCTCGGGTTATCGCAACTGCAGCAACTTAGAGAAAGTTTGCGAAAGGCTAACTTGAATGCGACGGCCGATTCGTCTTTCGAAGATCGGTTCGTCGAGGCAGGTCAGGCGGTGCAGGAACCTCGCACCGATCAAGTTGTTCTCGAGATATCCCCTAAGCAGCTCATCCATCTTGGGTTACTAAGCAATCGAGGCCAAGTCTTGGCAGGTATCGTGCTGGGTTATTTGATTCAAGGGCCAACCTCAAGCTTTATTCCTGCTTGGTTGAATCCCTTTCGTTCCTTTGAGAACGTGGATTCGATGAATCGCGATTCCGTGAGAAACGCAATTCGAGGCGTTAGCTCCGACGCGGGCGGAGCGATCGCATCGCTGGGCGGTTATTATCGTCAGCTGGGCAATGTCGGGCTGGTGTTGGTTGGCATTTTGTGCTTCTTCGTATTGGTTGGAATCTTTCGATTGTTCAGTGCCGTCTGGCATGTGTTGCGATTTTACGGATATCGATTGACCATCCAGGGAGATAGTTTGCACGTGGATTGTGGATTGTTTACCAAGATATCAGCCACCATTCCACGCGATCGCATCCAAGTCATCAGTGTCAATCAAACTTGGTTGATGAAGTTCTTTGGATTCGTATCGGTTCAGCTCGAGACCTCTGGAGGCAGCGAAGCATCGAGTGACGACGCAACACAAACGGTGGGCCGCAAGTGGTTTATTCCCATCATGAAAGCTACGGAACTAACGAGAGTTCTTGCAACACTTAATCGCGAACTAATCTGGACGCCCGCAGACTACGATTGGCAATCTCTCTCCGAAAAAGCGTTTGCCAGAACCTGTCGATGGCCAATCTTTATCGGCATCATCATTGTGACGATAGGAATCGCAATGTATGCATTTCTTAAGAACAACGCCGGGCTCTGGGTAGCGATATGGGGTGGGATCGGGGCGGTTGTTTTAACTCTGGTCGAGTGGAAGCAATCCAAGAGTCGCAAGTATGCGAGAGTGGATCGATACTTTGTTTATCAAACGGGTGTCTTTAGAAAGATTACGTCGATTTGTTTTCTCGATCGCGTTCAATCGATTCAATTGAGCCAGTCCCCATTCGATAGGCGATGGGGAATGGCGACACTACACTTTGATACAGCTGGATCCGGGGGGCTGGATCACGAGCTGTCCGTTGCGTTGTTAGATGAAGACTTTGCTCACCAAGAGTTGTGCGCTTGGACTGCTCTCGACGTGGATCGAGAGCAAACGCCAAACTAGCTAAGCAAGCCAAAGTTCTTGAGCGTCCTGCGAAGCGACTCGAATTGATCTGGCTCCAACTCGGTCATAGGGAGTCTTAGTTCGCCTGTATCTCTGCCGAGCAGTTTCATAGCTCCCTTAACCGGAATTGGGTTGGTCGCTAGCGAAAGCATGTCACGACAGAGAGGGAACAGTCGGTGGTGCAATGCCGAGGCGGTTTTGAAGTCGCCCTGGTTAGCTGCTTTTACCATGTCGATCAAAGCGGTCGGGACAATGTTACCAGCCACAGAGATCACCCCCTCGGCACCGATGCTCATCATTGGTAACGTCAACGAATCATCACCGCTGAGAACGGTCAGGTTGGTCGAGTTGAGAATTTGAGAGCATTGATCTAAGGAACCCGTCGCTTCCTTGACCATCGTGATGTTGGGGAGTTCCGACAGCCGAGCGATTGTTTCAGGCTCGATATTCTTTGCAGAGCGACCTGGGATGTTGTAGACGCAATGGGGAATTCCGACCTCTTCAGCGATGGCCTTAAAGTGCTCGTAAAATCCTTTTTGTGTCGGCTTGTTGTAGTACGGCGCGACCTGGAGCGACGCATCGGCCCCTTCTTTGGCGGCTCGCTTGGTCAATCGCAGTGCTTCGGCAGTGCTGTTGCTGCCAGTTCCCGCCATGACTTTACAACGACCTGCCGCCAGTTGGATGACCTCGCCAATGACTCGCTCGTGTTCTTCGTGGCTAAGAGTCGGGGATTCGCCAGTGGTGCCGACCGGGACCAAAAAGTTTGTGCCGGAGGAGATCTGGAATTCGATTTGCTTTTTCAAGGTATCGATGTCGAGCGCACCGTCACGAAAGGGTGTCACGATCGCAACACCAACACCAGCAAAATCACTACCTTTTCGATTAGCCATTATTATTCCAGCTCCGGATTACCTTTAGCCGCGAGGACTTTTATAGCCCCAAGGACTATAGCCCCGAGGACTTTTTCAGAGCGGATAGTGTAGAGTTCCTGAGGATTTTGAACACCCGTTTTGCAAAACTCAATCCATGAGAGATCGACGAGAGATCCTAGAGATAGGTCGCTCTGCCACGAATTCTTGCGACTAGCTACCAGCGGTGATGGACGCTTGGGCGTATCTTCTTGTTATAAAGGTCGGCGACTTTCTCCATGGTCGATTTTGGTAGCTCGTTCAGATCGCTGGCTCGGGCCGTTTCGTCGATTTGGGACGGCCTTCGGGCGCCGGGTATTGCGCAGCTGACTGCGGGATGCATCAGGATCCATTTCAGCGCCAGCTGGCTGAGGGACATTTCGGAGGAAGTGAGCTCGCTGAGTTCCTCGACGGCTTCCAGTGCAAGCTCGAAATCGACTCCCGAAAACGTTTCTCCCTGATCAAACTGTTGGCCGTAGCGATTAAAGTTTCGATGGTCATCAGCAGCAAACGAGGAGGTTCGGCTCAGTCGGCCAGTCAACAAACCCGAAGCCAGCGGGACCCGAGCGAGTATGCCAACTTGGCGTTGCAAGGCCAGTTGAAAGAAGAGTTCGGCAGGGCGCTGCCGGAACAGGTTGAAAATAATCTGAACGGTTTGAAGATGGGGGTATTCAATCGCTTTGATTGCTTGTTCCACCTTTTCAACGCTCACGCCATAGTATTTGATGACCCCTGCGTTGACGAAATCCTCAAGCCAGTCAAAAACCTGCGGCGTGTAATACAAATCGGTAGGAGGGCAGTGAAGTTGTACGAGATCAATCGTATCGCACTCCAAGTTCTTGCGGCTTCGATCCAACCATGCTTGCAAGTTTGTTTTGCTGTAGCCATCGACAGTCTGCGAGGGCAATCGTCGTCCAGCCTTTGTTGCGATGATGATCTCGGAGTCAGGACGTTCTCGTTTGAGTTGAGCTAGCAACCGTTCGCTATGTCCATCGCCGTAGACGTCGGCCGTATCAAAGAAGTTGATCCCTAGGTCCAGGGCGTGGTGGAGAGTCGCCATGGATTGCTGGTCATCGACTGCCCCCCAAGAGCCACCGATAGCCCAGGCCCCAAAAGAGATTTCTGAGACATTCCACGGTGTTCTGCCAAGCTTTCGATATTTCACTTTTTTAGCTCGAATCTAAGGAAATCGGTGTGTCAACGCGTTTTCGCACCGAATCATATCACAAGACATTTTGACACCGAATCTCAACTAGGAAATATTTCTTGAGCATTCTTAAATTGCCCTATTAATCAAGCTTGAAATTGCGGTGCTTAGCGTCAATACTTGCCAAGCACAAAATAAAGCTTTCACACGAACGAAGGAACAAGCAAATGAGCAATCAAGCGATTATCGATCATCTCAATGAGATCTTAAAGCACGAGTGGACAGGAGTCGCACAGTACTCTCAAGCCTCTTTTATCATCGAGGGACCATGGAGAGAAGTTTACGCAGAGAAATTCGAAGACGATGCCAAGGAATCGTTCAAGCACGCTAATCTTATCGGCAACAAAATCGTAGCCTTGGGTGGTGTGCCAGTCGCTCAGAGAAATGAGATCAAGCAATCTAAGGATCTGACCGAAGTGCTGCAAAACAGTCTCGCTTTCGAATCCAAAGCCGTAGAGATGTATTCCCAGGCGTTAGAGTTGGCCGAAGGCAATCGACCGCTCGTTGTTTTCTTGGAAGACATTCTCTTGGATGAACAAGAAGGGGTTGAGGAGTACACCAAGCTGCTTCGCAACAGCCAAGCGGTCGTTCAAGCGTCGACGGCGAGAAAGTCTGGTTAAGATCGGTAAGTGTCCTTGCGACAGCTGCCCATGTGACAGCTACCCGTAAGACAGCTGCCCGGATTCGAGAAAAAACACCGAGAGGGATGTGTTATTCTGTAGCACGTCCCTTTTTTCGTCTTTAGAATGCGTCCAGCGTTTTTCCTTGATCTAACACATTTCTTCAAAAAATATGTCAACGCGATTGAACACTTCGAACCGCATTCTTTGGTTAGCGTTGTTGCTGACGATGCCTTGGAGCTGCTGGTCGGATGCGAGTGCGGCCGATCCTAAACTTAGAGTAACCCTTTCGGATAAGGTCGCTCAAAAGCCAATCACGGGTCGATTGTTTGTTTTTGCAACGGCCAGTCCACAGAGGCCTCCCATGCAAGGGCCAAACTGGTTTAGTCCAGAGCCCTTTGCGGCCGTCGAGGTTGTCGAAATGAAGCCCGGCGATACGGTTGTGTTGGATGCCTCGGCTGAGTCGTTTCCGGTCGCGATTGCCAAGTGGCCTGCCAAGTCGTACCGACTGCAAGCGGTATTGGATCACGATTTTTATTACCCTCCCCCGCACCAAGGACCCGGAAACTTCTACAGTGAAGTGGTGGCTTGGGATTCCGCATCGAGTGACGAGGTGAGCCTAGAGCTCAATCAAGTCGTTCCCGATGTGGAGTACAAAGATACCGAGCGAGTGAAGTTCGTTCAGCGAAAGAGCGATTTGCTTTCCGATTACTTCAAGCGGGAAGTCATGGACCGAGCGGCGGTCATTTTGCCGGCCTCTTATGAGTCCTCTCCAGATCGACGTTATCCCGTTTATTACGAGGTCACCGGATTTGGTGGCACATTGCGTGGTATGGGGCGAGATCCCAATCCGAGGCGAGCGCCGAGCGAGGTGGAGTTTATTCAGGTCATGTTGACGGGCGAGTGCAAGTATGGGCACCACGTTTATGCCAACAGTGAGACCAATGGACCGCGTGGAGACGCGCTAATCAAGGAGTTGATCCCTCATATCGATAGCCAATTTCGAACCATCGCAGACTCTAAAGCTAGGTTTGTGGGAGGTCACAGCAGCGGGGGGTGGTCCAGCCTATGGCTGCAGGTTAGTTATCCGGAGACCTTTGGTGGGGTTTTCAGCACATCGCCAGATCCTGTGGATTTTCGGGATTTCCAAGGAACGGACTTGTATGCGTTTCCCGTCCAGAGCGTTTACACCGATCCGAGTGGCAATCGCAGACCTTTAGCAAGACAAGGAAAACAGGTCATGCTTTGGTACGACGATTTTTGCAAGATGGATCAGGTGCTCGGCCGAGGGGGGCAGATGCGATCGTTCGATGCAGTCTTTAGCCCTCGGGATGAACGAGGCGAGCCGAAGAGAGCCTGGGATCCAAAGTCCGGGGCGGTGAATAACGAGGTGGTTTCGTACTGGAAGAAATACGATATCAGCATGAAGATCGCGGACAATTGGGAGCAGCTGAAGCCGTTGTTGGCAGGAAAAATCCATCTTGCGATGGGAGATCTCGACACGTTTTATCTCGAAGGAGCCACGATCAAAATGGCAGAGCGGCTCAAGGAGTTAGGAAGTGATGCCAAAATCGAAATCGTCCCGGGGGCGGGGCACGGGCTTCCCCAGGGGGTCATGCGCAAAATGCGCGAGGCCATGAAGGACAAATTCCTGGAGAGTTATGAACCAGATGGAACCCCAAAGAAATAGATTTGCCCCCATAAATCAGCACTTCGGCACAGGCTCATCCGAACTGGTGATTTTCATTAGGCTTGGGAAAATGGTCCTAAATCCCAGCAAATGCAGGGTAACTTAGCTTTTGAAGTGGACGATCACGGGACGTTTAGCCTATAACAGTAGTGGCCTCGGAAAGAACGGTTCATATTGCACTGTTCTGTGTGCAGGACACTTAAAAATTGGGAGAGCGGGCGGCTGGGGGCTTTATTAATTCTATGGCAAAAAACGAAGAAGCATTTGAAGTAGAAGGGACCGTTACCCAAGCGTTGGCGAACACACGGTTTCGCGTCCAACTGGAGACCGGTACAGAGGTGCTGGCGCACGTTGCAGGGAAAATGCGCAAGAATTTCATCCGAATTGTTCCTGGCGACAAAGTCAGAGTTGAGCTTTCGCCCTACGACCTAACCAAGGGTCGAATCGTGTTCCGAGAGCGATAAGACCACGGTCGAGCCATTCGGTACGACGTCTCTATCACACTTGTTATGGCTCCCGTGCGGGCTAATAATTTCACGTATTCGCTGCACCGCACATGCACCGTTATTCGCAGCTTTTCGGTTTTTGGGTAAGCCGAATTCATGGATTGGTTGGTCAGAATTCAAGCCAATGACCTCTGAGATATCTGTCAAAATCTCCGCTTATACCCAGTATCGGCTCGCAACTTTAGGCGGAAAGCTATAAGATTTTCAGAACGCTTTTTGCCTTAATCAGGTCAAAGCGTTTTTTTGTGCCAAGAATTGAGAGCTATGTCCATTCGTTCCAAGATCGCGGCAATGACTTTCGCCGCCACCCCTTTCGCGATGGCAGTAGACACAAGAGCGGATGACTCCGACAAATCTGTAGTCACGGTCGCTATCGCACCATTCGATACCATGGTTCCCAACATCCAGCATCTCGCACGCCTCGGTGGCGGCGGAATGGCAGCTGGGACGGTAAAAACTGCACTAACACAATACACAGCTGGTATCGATACCAGCCGTCCTGTTGGTGTGTTTGTTGAGTTGGACGATTCGGGCAATCCAGCTCCTGTCGCAACTCTTCCACTCAAAGACCTAGAGGAATTCTTCGGTCAGTTGGCAATCTTTGGTGAGCCACAAGACCTCGGTGACGGATTGTACGAAATGAATGTCGGCAATTCGTTGTACATGAAGAATGCCGGGGAATGGCTGCTCGTCGGTCAGACTGAAGATGCTGTTCTCAATTTTGATGTCGCCGCAACCAAGAGCCTCAAGGGGCTGGTTTCGAAATACGATATTCTCATCGACTTGCACCCACAAAACATCCCACAACCGCTTGTGGAAATGCTCATGGGACAATTCGAAGCTGGCATGCAGCAGGGCATGGCCAACATGGATGATGAGCAAGCGGAAGAGGCTCTCAAGAATGCCGAACAAGTTAAAACTCAGCTTCAAGAAGCAATCGACAGCACCGAGAGCTTAAAGGTTGGCTTAGCCGTAAACAAAGCGGAATCAAAAACCACTTTGGACATAGGAACTCGCTTTGTCGAAGGTTCCAAGCTGGCACTGAACCTAGCCAAGATGAAAGGCACCAAAGCGACGCTCGCAGGCCTGACACAAGACTCGTCGATGATGATGTTGCAGGCTCTGCAGCTGGTTGCCGAAGAAGACATTGAGCAACTTGAAACCAGCATGGAAGCAGCCGTTTCCGCAGCAGTCGATCAAATCGAAGAAGAAGCCGTCGCAGAAAAGGCTGAAGGCTACTTGAACAAACTGGCTGCACTGTTCTTGGAAACCGCCAAGAAGGGGCAGCTTGAAACCGTAGCCGATATCACAACCAGTCCTAACTTGAGCATCACCGCCGCGTTCACCGTAGCGGACGGCAAGAAAGTCGAAGCCCTAGCTGCAGAAGCCGCAAAGGATCTCGAAGCTGTTGGTGAGCAAGTTAGCTTAAAGGTTAACACCGGCAAACACGCTGGCGCAAACTTGCACCAGCTATCAATTGCCCTTCCACCAGATGCTGACGAAAAGGCTGTTGCGATCTTCGGTGAGAGAGTAACAGCGACTTTGGCAACGACTCCAGGTGCCGTTTACGTCGCCGTTGGTAAGGATTGTGAAAAAGCGATCAAGCAAGTTGTCGACCGCGTTGCGGCTAAACCCTCCGCTCCAGGAGAAGCCCTCAAGATGCGATTCTCTCTCGGCCAGTTGCTTTCTTTCATGAAGTCGATCGAAACCAATCCAGGACTCGATGCCGCCGTGGAAGTTACCTCTGCCGGCAAAGATCAAATCATGATTGACTCCAAGAATGGAGAACGTGAATCTGTCGTTCGCATCACCTTGGAAGATAACGTTATCAAGGCCGTGTCGGCCGCTGGAACAGCGTCGCGAAGCGGCGGTTTCTAGGTTCAGTCAGATAGACTCGACATGATGCATTGGATCGGTCGAGCAAACAAACGGAAAACGGGAGGTCGCACATGACCTCCCGTTTTTTTATCTCAAAACCTAAGGCACGATGTGGCCATTGCAGAGCATTAATGACTCAAGCCAATCTCGCCACTGTCGGATGGAGACGATGTCCATCAACGGAACACTGAGCGGTGCGAGTGCGATTTGATCGTTTCCTGCAGGCCAAGCGACCGTGCCGCTCCAGAGACCACTCTCATCAATATCAACCCGAAGCTGCAAAGGGTCTGCTGATGCTCGATTGGAAAAGCATTGCTGAAGATCGACACTGCCTAAGCGGTTCCAAGTAAAAGCGTTCAATCTTGAGCCCTCTACAAATTGCAGTATGGGCTGGCGGCGACCATCCTTAGAGAACCGTAGTGTCTTACTCACATTGCTTGGTAGAGATTGGTCTCGCGAGACTAAAATTCGTGGTGGTGGAACCTGAGATGATTCGTCTTGAATGATGACACCAATATCATAGCTGGCAGAGCTGACCGCGTGAGGTACATCATTTTTTGCAGGGGGCATCATATAGTGACTTTGAACCGCCGCACCACGCGCCAAATCAGCCGACGAAAACTCGCTGACCTTCGCATGCTTCCCAACCAGCGATTGGATTTCGTTCCTGATAGCGGGTATCCAAATCGCAGCGCCCCCCAAAAGAATCGAATCGATTGATTTCGGATCTGTGTTGGTGCGTTCCAGCAATCGCTTGGTGAAGCTTCCGCAATCGAATAGGAGATCGTCTACCCATTCCGTCAGATTATCTCGATCGAGTTTGTTTTCGAATCTTTCGCCATCCACCTCAACGACAAAGGGTACGCTCGGCACGAACTTTAGTTTCTCAAAGGCACGTTCGAGCGTTCGTTGGATGCGAGATGCGATTTGACGATCGTCACGTATGCTGCGACCAAACTTTTGTTCGATCAGCATCGCCACTTTCTTCGCGGCCCGGTCATGCCACCTCACAAAACCTCTCCGCCAGTCTCCTTCGGTAGCTTGCAACTGAATTTCATCGCCATCGACGCGAACGATCGCAGACTCGCATGCGGCACCATTGAGCATAACGACTAGGTGTTTCTTTGCGATGTCGGCTCCTGTTCCTTTAGCGAGCCGCACTTCGATTTCGTTGTGCGCGAGCGCGGCAGCAACAGGCTTGTCCAAAAGTTGCAAAATCTCAACTCCCGCAATCGAGCAAGCGACTTTGGTGCAGAGTCGGTGCATCTGGTCGTAGCACGCCGGGACCGTAACGACGGCATGTGACGCGTTCGGGAGTTCATGTCGCGCGGCGACCATCATTTGTCGGATAATGCATGCCACTAAAACTTCAGGCGGAACTTGTCGACCGCCGAATGGGCGTTCGAGCAACGGTAATCCATACCACCTCTGCATGCCATGAAAAATACATTCCGGTTTTTGAACTCGCAAATCGACCGCTTGCGAACCGACCGCAATGCTCTCGCCATCGCTATACAAAACGTTTCTTGTTTTCGTTAACTCACCGTCAACACGCACCTCTTCAATCTTGTGCTCGCGATTGACATAGCTGATTCGCGAATGAAGCATCCCCAATTCAATACCGACCGCAGCATAGGATTTTTGCGATGTAGAACTAGGCCCGAAGCTGGTGGGGCGAACGGGCGTGACGCGACTCGGCAGCGTCGGGGCTCGTTGCTGGGCAACCGACGATCGATCCAAAAGATTCAGCTTGATAAGTTTCTCCGTCAGTTCGTGCGCCGATTGCAGTCGATCTTGCGGATTCTTCGCGACCAGTGATTGGAAAATCGAGTCCAATCTCAAGTCAACATCGGCGCGAATTTCATAGAGCGGAGGTGGTTTCCGGTGAACTTGTGCGAGAGCCGTTTGAACCAATTCTCCTTGAAACATGGGGCGGCCAGTGAGCAAGTAGAAAATTGTCGCACCGAGGGAATAGAGATCGCTTCGGTGATCTACCTTGTTCGGCTCATTGATTTGCTCGGGAGACATGAACTCGACCGTTCCAATGATTTGGGACGATTCAGGCTTTGGATTTTGGTCTTTTTTATCGCGAAGAACGGCTAGCCCAAAGTCCAAGATTTTGAGGACACCCTGCGATGTAATCATCATGTTACTCGGCTTGATGTCTCGATGTACGATCCCTTGATTGTGGGCATACTCGAGTGCCGAGGCAGCTTGGACCAAGATGTCTACAACCTCTTTGGTGGAAAGTGGTCCGTTTTGAGCAACCCTGGCTGACAAGATGTCGCCTCGGATAAGCTCCATGACCAAAAAGTGAACCGACACATCCGCTACTTTGTAGCAACCGGCATCAAAGGCGGTCACGATATTGGGGTGCATCAACTTAGCCGTTGCTCTCACCTCGGAATAAAAGCGATCGATCGATTCAGGGTCCGCCGATAGATATCTTGGCAGGATTTTAAGAGCGACTTCCCTGTCCATGGTTCGATGGCGAGCTTTAAAGACTTGCCCCATTCCACCCGCGCCGAGCCGTCCCTCGACCAAGTATTCGCCAAAGACAGGCAATCGGGTTTCAGTATCTTGTTGCAACCGCTGTAGATAAAGAGAGGTCTCCTCCTCCACTTCCGGTGCTAATTCAAACGCACCTTCATCAGGAGATTGTAGGTCGATGGGACGCGTTGCCATTGGCCGACTCGGAGAGGGGGGATTCGATTCGGACTGCATGAGATGGTTGAGAGGATCGATTCGGACTGCATGAGATGGTTGAGAGGAGAAGACAACGAATGGAATAGACCTCCTGTCTGTATGGTTCGCCTTGTATATCATAGGTAAGAGGCACCAAAATGATCAATTTGTCCTCTAAGAATCGTCGAGAAATCCACCTCTTTTTCGTTTAACCAACGTAGAACGCGCCTCCATGCCCGTCAAAACGTAGAACGGAAGCGTAGATCGGGTCTCCAGGCCCGTTCAAATGCATAACGGGATTTAAACGTAGAATGGGCACTCTTGACGCGCCCGACATTATCTCGGTTTGCGATGGGAGGCGAAATCGGTTGCGTTAAAAATTTTTGCGGTGAAAACCGTCAATCATCGGCAATCGATTTTA
>JALOQS010000310.1 GCA_025459355.1 Pirellula sp. | reverse complement strand
ATGCAGTGGACATTCTCATCAGAGGATTTGCTCCCTGAGGTGCAGGTTCTTTGTCCAGCCCCGGCTGGTTCGAATATTCGGCCAACCATATCGATCAACGCCAAGCAGATCGGTGATACGACCTACGTTGCATCAGCTGAGGGAGATCCGAAGGAACAAGACGAAAGCGATCGCGATTCCATACTTCAGTCTTCCGGCGTTTTTGAATGGTGGGGCATGTCCGTTCAAGGCACGCCAAAAATTCGAAACGTAGCCCGGAACGTTTCACCGGCCGAGGGGGACCTCGAAAAAGCAACTGTGCCTGACATCAATAAAGCTTTAAGCGGAACACCGTTTACCTACAAAGCGGTCGACGCTGTCGGCGCAAGCACAGCTTTGGCGGGATTCGCAAATAGAAATATGCTCTTGCTAGTCTTGCTGATGCTATTGCTTCTTTTTGAGCAATGGCTTGCTTGGAACGCGTCGTATCACCTACCCACCCGATAATTCATTTTCGCATGCACATAGACTCCAACCTAGCCTCCAGTATTCTCGCACAGGGAGAGACTCGCGTCTTCTACCAATGGATGCGTCTGGAAACGATGGATCAATGGATCCATTGGTTTGGGCTTGGGTGCATCCTGTTGTTAATTGCCAGCTATGTAGTCTTTTGGTATCGACGCGATTCGCAGGAGTTACCCAAGGCTTTGGGTTGGAGTTTGTTAGGTTTAAGACTGCTTGCCATCATTGGGATATTGGTCTTTTTCCTCGATCTGCAGAAACGGTCCGAGCAGATTTTAACTAGGCCCTCTAAAGTGGCGGTTCTGGTCGACACGTCCCTCAGCATGACCATGCCACAATCGGATGATGATAATCGACTAGGTGTGCAGGATACCGCGACGAGCCGGATCGCCGCTGTCCAGGAGCTGTTCAAGTCGTCACCATTGCTGAATGACCTGCGAAATAAACACGACATAACGGTCTATCGGTTCGATCAAAGTTCACGACCTTCGCCAATTGCCAACTTTCAGAAGCCGGTCGCTGAAGAATCTCAAACCAATGACAACAGGTTGGCGGTTTGGCAAACGGCCAGGACTGTGGCTTGGGTGGGAACGATCATTTGCGGGATCGCATTTGCGGCCTTGATTACTGGTCTCTTGATGAGGCGGAGGAACGATGCCAGTACAGTCATCGCCTACGCCAGTATGTTCTCTGTTGTGGCCTTAATCATTGGCTTTGTAACGGTCGCGACTGCGGTATTGAGAACAGAGGGGTTCGCATGGTACCAGTTATGGAGTTCTTCCGAACCGCAGCTCATTGCAATAGAACCCCAGTCTGCGGAGGGTGATTCTAAGCCTGCAAAGGCTAGCGAGCCCCGCGAGATGGCCTGGGAATCAATTTTGTCAGCAACGGGAACGGAATCACGAATTGGGGATTCGCTGCGATCCATACTCGAACAAGAGCGGGGTTCACCCCTGGCAGGCATTGTCCTCTTTACGGATGGCCGAAGCAACTCGGGTGTTGATCCCATGAACGTGGTGGCTGAAGCGACTATGCAAAGTGTCCCCATTCATACCGTTGGGATGGGAACCGCAAAGAATCCCGTGAACGTTCGTGTTTTGGATGTGGAAACGCCCAAACGAGTTTTTCCAGGCGATCGATTTCGGCTCAATGCACTCATTCAAGCATCGGGCTTAGAGGGAAAACAGATAACGGTTCAACTGCGTCGTCGCCCTGGTTCGATGAAGACTGGTAACACAACCATTGAAGAAGAGCGTTCTGTGACCTTGCAAGGGGACGATGCCATCTCGAGCGTTTTGTTTGAAATAATGCCTCGTGAAATCGGCACTTGGGTTTACGAAGTCAAGACGCTACCTCCCCCGCAGGATTCCAACTCGCTCGATGATACCGTGGAACGTGAGGTCCGAGTTGTCGAGCCTAATGCGACGGTACTTATCATCGCGGGTGGACCAACCCGAGAGTATCAGTTTGTTCGAAACTTGTTGTTCCGCGATACCACGGTGCAGTCCCATGTTTTTCTGCAAACGGCAACGGCAGGAGTATCGCAGGAGGCCCAAAAGCTACTCGACAATTTCCCATCGACTTTAGCCGAAATGAGTCAATACGATTGCGTGATTGCATTTGACGCAGCGTGGATGGATCTTAGTCGTGAACAAATTGAAGTTCTGGAGCGCTGGGTCTCGGAACAAGCCGGTGGATTGGTTCTAGTCGCTGGTCCCGTTGCCACACCTAAATGGGCTGGGGCACAGGGCAATGGTAATTTCAAAGCAGAAACACTGCGCAACCTATGTCCATTGATCTTGAATTCGCGTGGAGCGAGATTGGTTTCGATAGGGCGATTCGAGGCCGAAACAGCTTGGCCGTTGCAGTTCGCATCCGATGCGTTGCAAACAGAGTTTCTACAAGTTGGCAACAATCCGGAGGAAAGCAAAGCGGCTTGGGATCAATTCGCGGGTGTCTACAATTACTTCGCGTGTTATGAACCGAAACCAGGAGCAATGCCACTGGCAGTATTCTCGGACCCGACAACCTCGGTCAACGGTACGTTTCCGATCTATTTAGCCACGCAGTTTTATGGTGCTGGCCGAGTGGCGTTTCAAGGGAGCGGTGAGTTTTGGCGTTTGCGGGAAGTCGGAGACCAGTACTTTGACACGTACTATACCAAGCTCGTACGGTGGGCTGGCCAAGGACGTTTAATGCGAGACTCCGACCGTGGCATTCTGTTGCTAGACAAAGAGCAAGCCATATTGGGAGAGCAAGTGCTAGTGCGAGCGGTCCTTAAAGATTCCAACTTTCAACCTTTGGTCGTACCAGAAGCGAATGCAAAACTGGTTGATCCCACGGGACGTTCTCAGCCGTTACCGTTGCTACCGATACCTGATCCGTCGCAGGTTGGAGTCTATGTTGGCCAGTTCTTTACCAAGGCTATAGGTAACTACGAAGTGCAACTGCCGGTGGGTGGCATTGCTGAACAGGTCGTCTTGTCTCAGCAACTCACGGTTCGTGTTCCTGCGGTGGAAATTCAGAGGCCTCAGCGCAACGATCCGTTGCTGGCAGAGTTAGCCACCCGAACAGGAGGCAAATTCTGGATTGGGCCGCAATCGCTTCGTGATGTTTCGCCTGAAGCAGGTCTTGCACAATTGATTGAACCGCGAGATCAGACCAACTATTTGCCAGGCACTCCCGATCGTGACTTCCAACAAAAGTGGCTCGGGGTTCTGATGGCCTGGATCGTAGGTTGCTTGTCCCTAGAGTGGTTCATCCGCCGAATGAGTAAATTGGCGTAAGCCGGCATAGCATTGAGCGAAATCATTCATTCGACTATTGCGGAATGATAAGTGAAGCTTGATCGAGCGGATCCAATCCTAAGGTCGCTTGCATCGCTGCTAAAGAGGTGAAGAACATCCGCTCAGCTTCCAGCAGCTTCAGTTGGCTCTCTGTGACTTTAGCTTCCTGCTCCAAGAGTAATAGAAACTCCACGATGCCCGATTCGGTCGACTCTTGGAACAGAACAAACACGTTCTGGCTTGATCTTAACAGCGAGTTGCTAACTTGGACGTTGTTGAATGCGAATTGAACTTGGTTCCTGGCGACACCAAGCTCTGAAAAAACTTTGTTTCGAAAGAACTCTTGCTTTTGTGCGAGTTGGCTAAGTTTGGCAGTCAAGCTTTGGACCTTACCGCGAGCCTTGTTCAGTTGGATTGGAACGCCACCGGTAATGCCTGCTTCGAGTTCATACTCACCCTTGTCGTTGGTAGCAGAGACGCGTGGACCCATGTCTTGAGCCCCCTGAACCGTGAAATCGACTTGAGGCAAAAGTTGGTTTCGGGCCAAATCGAGATCCAAACGAGTTTGCTGAATATCAAAGTTAATCAGGGCTAGTTCTGGGCGAGCGTTAAGAGCGTTAATGAGTGCTTGTTCGAGATCATTCATCTCGATTGCTGTGATTTGTGGGAAAGTCCGGGGCAACCATTCGATGGGGGGGACGCGAGGGTCGCCCTGTTCATCTCGTAAGAACAAGGCCAGTTTATAAGAGGCGTCGCGAAACTTCATTTGTGCGTAGTTGTAGCGAAGTTGCCGTTCATAGATTTGAACATTGTTCGTCTCCACTCTCAACTCTGTGCCTTTACCAGCCTCGAGCTCTAAACGAAGTTCGGTATCTCTGGTTAGCGCGAGGTCCAATAGCTCCCTAAGTGCGACGAGCGCATTACCTTGCTCAACCCAATCCCAATAGGCAAAAGCGGCATCTTTCGAAGCCACTAGGATTTGGAATTGAATTTCAGGGCCGACAGCTTGTTGACGCAGATTGGCCTGAAACAACTCCACGCGCTGCGGGTCAATTGCTCGTCCCATGAGAAGAGGTTGAACGAGAGCCAGTTTCAGTTCGCCGCCGTTGTTGGT
>JALOQS010000065.1 GCA_025459355.1 Pirellula sp. | reverse complement strand
CCCGATTGGGTTGTTAACTTCGCTGCCGAGAGTCATGTCGACCGTTCTATTGATAGTCCGGGCGAGTTTATCGAAACGAATGTTCTCGGAACGTTTCGATTGCTAGAGGAAACGCGGCACTTCTGGAGTTCAGCAGCTAAAGACAAACAAGATGCGTTCCGATTCCTGCACGTCTCTACCGATGAGGTTTACGGTTCCCTCGGTCCAACAGGCAAGTTCACGGAAGACACGCAATACGCTCCCAACTCGCCTTACTCCGCCTCCAAAGCATCCAGCGACCATCTCGTGCGTGCATACCACCACACTTATGGCATGCCAGTGCTAACGACCAATTGCTCGAACAATTACGGCCCGTATCAGTACCCAGAAAAACTGATTCCTCTAATGATCTTAAACTGCTTGGCGGGCAAACCATTACCGGTTTACGGTGATGGACAGCAGATTCGTGACTGGCTCTACGTATCCGACCATTGCAAAGCGATCCGCATGGTGTTGGAGCGAGGCCGCGTGGGCGAAGTCTACAATGTGGGGGGCGATTGTGAGCGAGCGAACATCGACATTGTGAAATCCATCTGCAAAACGATCGATGCCATGTACCCGCAATCTCAGCCGAGAGAGAGCCTGATCAAGTATGTTCAAGACAGACCGGGCCATGATCGTCGCTACGCGATTGATTTTTCCAAGATTAATCGAGAGCTCGGCTGGCGACCATCATGCACGTTTGAGCAACACATCGAAACCACCGTCGCTTGGTACATCAACAACGAAGCATGGTTGAAGACGCTCCATAAAGAACAAGAAGTAACACAACGTCGCGGTCTCAAGGCGGCTTAAGGGCGGCCCGGAAAAACACTGTCACATCTACAACGAACCTCATTACGAAACTTTAACCTTATCCCAAATCGCAGGAAGCGAAGTCACAATGTCGAACAAACCCTCAATCCAAGTTTTCCGCCCAACATTTCGCGTCGAAGAGTGCTTAGACGAAATCAGGCAATGTCTAGAAATGGGCTGGTCAGGCATGGGCTTCAAGACGGTTGAACTCGAAAAGGCATGGTGCGAATACACAGGCCTGTCGCATTCCCACTTTCTCGGATCCGCGACTGCTGGCTTGCACCTGGCAATCAAGATTCTGGCAAAGAAACATGGCTGGCAAGAAGGAGACGAGGTCATCACGAGTCCGCTGACTTTCGTCTCGACCAATCATGCGATCATGTACGAGCGATTCTCACCCGTATTTGCGGACATTGATGAGCACCTCTGCCTAGACCCTGAGTCCATCGAATCGAGAATCACACCACGAACTAAAGCGGTTATGTTTGTAGGGCTCGGTGGAAACACTGGCCGTTTAAAAGAGGTACAAGAACTGTGCCAACGTCGAGGCTTGTCACTCATCCTCGATGCAGCACACATGGCAGGAACCAGACTCGATGGAGAGCACGTTGGAAAGCAAGCCGAAGTAAGCGTTTTCAGCTTCCAAGCGGTCAAAAATTTGCCAACGGCCGATTCCGGTATGATCTGTTTCGCCTCAGAAGAAGACGATCAAGCGGTTCGCAAGTGGACTTGGTTGGGTATCAATAAAGATACATTTGCTAGAACCGTCGTGCAGGGAAGTTACAAGTGGTACTACGACGTGGAGGAAGTCGGGTTTAAATACCACGGAAACTCGATCATGGCTTCGTTGGGATTAGTAGGACTCAAGTACTTGGATCGAGACAACGCGTACCGTCGACAAATGGCAACTTGGTACAAGGAACTGCTGAGCGATCGCGAAGACGTTCAATTCATACCAATGGGGCCGGGATGCGAAACCTCCCAACATCTTTTCCAGTTGTTGATCAACAACAGGGATGAAGTCGTTTCGCAGTTGGCGAGCAATGGCATTCATCCCGGAGTTCACTATCGCGACAATACCGAGTACGACATGTATGCATACGGCAATGGCACGTGCCCTAACGCTACCAAGGTCAGCGCATCGACGATTTCCCTACCTTTGCACATGGGACTCACGCGAAGCGATGTCGAAACCGTTGCTAAAACATTAAGCTCGATTCTTGACATGCACTGCGCATCGCAGAGAGCGATTTGTGCTTAACTCCTTGCAATAGGAAAAGGAGAACAAAGCAACATGATATCTTGGGTAAACCAGCTAGGCCGCTGGCTTGGACAACATAAGCCTAGAGTTTGGTCAGCGCGCCCTCGAATCATGTTTCTTACTGAGGGTGATACAGCCTGCAGCCAGCTTGTATCTGCACCGCTGAAAGAGCTTCACAATATCGGCGAAATCGATTTTTCGTTGGTTTACGAAGGCGATTTCCGCGGCCGAATCCTTAGAAAAATGGCGAGGGAAAGCGATGTCTTGATCGCTTTTCGTGGATGCTCTCGGCGTTCCATAAAGACATTTAGGGCAGCTAGGGCAGCAGGCGTCACCACGGTCTGGTCCTCCGACGACGATCTTCTCGAACTGGAAGCGACGAATCCCGTCGGCGGACGATACCAAAAGAGCCACATCCGGGATTCCATGGAATGGATGATTAAATTCGCAGATAGCGTATGGGTTTTCAGCCCGCATATGCAGCACAAGTACTCTGCCTCTCGGTCTGAAGTCTACCGGACCAATTCCATCGCTCCATTCGAGATAAACGACGCCAAGACTTGCGCGGTCCACAAGGGCCCACAAGACATGACCATCAAAATTGGCCATATTGGTGACTTCACGCATCTGCAAGAAATGTTGCCTATAGTTGACGTCGTGCAAAACCTAACAGCACAAGAACTGCCGATACGTTGGGAATTCCATTTTGCAGGCTACACACCAGAAGAACTTGCAGATCATCCCAACGTGAAGTCTTTTCCCTACATTAAAGGTATTGATGCATTCCACGAATGGCTTAAGAATGCGGGTTGGCATATAGGCATTGCACCGTTACGAGACACCACTTTCAATGCCTGCAAATCGGACAACAAATTCCGTACGTTCGGTGGCCTAGGAATCGCTGGTGTCTATGCAGACGTGCCGCCCTATCGCAACGCAGTAACCAATCGTTATTCCGGCTTACTAGCCAGGCACTCTTCCGACGCTTACACCCAGGCAGTTTTATCCTTGATCGAAAACCAAGAGTTACGAGATACGATCGCGGAAAATGCGAAACGTGTATGCCTTGAGAGATACGAAATGCGAGCCGTTGTAAACGACTATCGCCAACTAATTCACAAATGGGCTTTACCAAACAAACCAACTGCTTTGGCGGGATAACGGTATCGCGCTTTTGATTGCGATTCCCGGATAAAAACAGGTTTATCAATCCCGCTATGCCGTTCAATTTAAACAACGAGAACCGTCCGACAAGAAGAATTTAACGAAAACAATTGCACAGGAATATCGTTCAATGATCGTTCGGGATATTATCGAGAGAAGCGTCTGGTCGCCCGCTATGGGGGAATCAAAAAGCAACCCGCTTTTCACGATACTGCTCTCCGTAGCAAAGAACTCAACGACTGAACTTTTGGACGACGCGATCAAATCTGTTCTTGTTCAAAAGGTATCTGACTTCGAACTAATCGTTATTGACGATAGCCAATCTTCCGAGATCCATACACTGATTGATCGAATCGCAGACCGCGATTGTCGAGCACGGTACGTGCGGCATCCAGAGACAGTCGGGATTAAGGCGATCGGACTACTCGAGGGCATGCGAGCAGCAACCGGCGAATACTTGCTGTTGCTTAACTCGACTGGGACATTGACTCCGAATTCTCTTGCGGAACTCAGGGATATAATCGATCGAGAGCGATTTCTAGTGGGCTGTGGCAATATCAGGATCGTACCATTAAACAATGAAGAACGCTCATCGGAAAAGTTCTTAGGCAGCGAACCGCTTTCGCAAGTCTATCTCAAGTCTGTAGATTTCTTGCCGGAGACAGGAATTGTACTACACAAAAGCGTCCCACAATCCGTCGGGTACATCGATCCTCATTTCGTGCTCTCGAACTGCGCCGTACTTGACTATTGGAAACGGCTTTCGCGTTCCTATGAAATCAAAAGACTTGATGTGACAATCGGAACCGAATCACTGGATGCTACAGACAACGATGTCGAATTTGGCACACAGCCCGACACGATGCTCTATCGAGAATGGTGCAAAATTTCACGAAACTCTTTATTCTCAGAAACTTGCATCGATCGCTATGATGTTCGAATCAAGCGACGATTTTCGAAGCTAGCAGAACTGGAACTCACTCAACTCGAGGAAAACGCATCGAAAGAATGGTGGTATGATACAGGGAGTGTAGATTTTGAATCAAAAAATCCCTTTATAGCCGCCAACGAACGTCACGGGAAAACCCTGCTGATCGGTCATGATGTCACCGCTTCAACGACGATGCCATTCGGTCACTTCGAAGATGAGTTCTTTTACCCCATGGCGTTTCGCCATTTAAAACAAGAGGATTTAACAACCGCCCAAGCCGTCATTCTTAGTCGCTCACTTTTCGATGCGGAAGCTCAACGAGTCATCAACGTATCACGCAAATTGGCTGTTCCCATGTACTACTACTTTGATGACAATTTTGAAATCCTTGGCAAATCCTTTTCTGCATACTCTGCATACAAAACCCCACGAATCAGAGAACAATTGAAGAGTTTTAAAGGGATTTTGGTGCCGAACAAAGCACTACTCGACTACTGCGTTGACAACCGCTGGCATGAAAACGTCATGTTGTTTCCTCCGACGGTAGGTTCCCGACAATGGCACGACGATCCTCCCTTGCCAACCAAAAAACCAGGACACCTACGAGTCGTATTCTTGGGCGGTTCGCATCGATCCAGTGATTTTAAAAATTTTGTGTTACCCGCTATCGTTTCAGCCAATAAAACTCACCCCATCGAACTAATTGTCCAAGGTGATCACAGTATAGAAAATCATGAGATAGATGGAGTTTCCATTCACAAACTTCCCTACGAGGTATCCTATGACCTGACTATCTCCAGATTAATAAACACGGAGATTGACATAGTGTTGCATGCTGGGAGTCTTTCCGAAAACAATCCATACAAAACGCCCAATTCGTTAATGAACGCATGGGAGCTGGACGCCGTCGCCATCGTATCAGACCAAGAACCTTATCTGCACGTGGAAGAATTGGGAATTGCTCTCGTTGCAAAATCCGACTCCATTAAGTCTTGGACTGAGAAGATACTTACAGTGGCTCAGGATACGAAAACTGTCGAATCCATCAAGTGTAAGCTGAAAGAACATCTACAAGCTGAATACTCAGGAACCGTCAACGTAGAAACGATTCGAAGCATGCTCTCCAGCTTGAGCCCACTATCTTACCCGACAGTTGATAAACGCTACCGTAGACTCCTCGAACCGAACACATCGCAGCCGATACTTCAGCATCAATCGCCTAATCCTCAACAAAAACAACGGACTAACTCGCGGGATGACATTCTTCACAAGGGTTTTACGAGACTGTACTCGGAAATTTTCTACCGCGTTGTACCAAACCAAGACAATTGGAGTGGAATCGCGTTCCGAATCGGTACGTTTAATCAACAAGCTTTTGGTGATTTACAAATCCGTATCTACGACGAATCTAGCCGCGAGCCACTCGTGAGCAAAGCGATTAACCTTTTAGAGATCGTTGACAACCAATCGGTACAAGTGAATTTTGAGCCAATTCAGTCGTCAGCTAGACGTTCTTACCGTATCTGCTTTTCTCGGGAAAGGAGGAGAGACATGCCTCGAATCGCGATTTATGAAGAGGTCGAGCGAGAGTCCGCATTGAGGCGAATTCTGCGTCGCCTTGGAATCCTCCGATATGGTAGAAAGCTTGCTTGCAACTTGAACTATTCAAGTCGGAACCAAGAATTGAACCCAACAACACAAACAAGCCTTTGCACCTAAACTGCAGTATTGTTGATATTCCATCGGCGTAGACTATCTTTACATGGATCTTAGAACTTTTTACTCTCCAGAGCTCTCGCTTGCGATAACCGGAGGCACAGGTTTTATAGGCAGTGCTTTGATTCGGCAAGAAATGCGCATGGGCGAATCAGTGAGCAAATTCCAACCCATTTCCCTTGCTGAGATACCTGCCGATGTTCGCTTGATACACTGCGCGGCGACAATTAGCAACAATCGAGAATGCTTGATCAATAACGCATCGATCGATAGCCTTGTTTTCGACACTTGCATATCCAAAAATCTAAGCGTGGTCTATTGTTCAACAAACAACGTGTACCCACTCGCGCAAAACTGTACACCTGACTCGAGGGTTTACGGGAGCGACTATTATTCCGTATCCAAGCTATGTGGTGAGCACCTATTTCGGAGTCGTCTAAACATAAATGCGATAATCCTTCGAATCGGTGATGTATTTGGCACGGGACAAAGACACGGAAACCTCTTCAAAGCAATCGAATCCTCCATTTCCAATCACCATCCTCTCAAGCTTTTCGGTAAAGGGCTTAAGGTACGCAGCTTTATCCATATAGAGGAACTGGTAAGGCTCATTCGTTTCTTATCTGATGAACTCGCTTCAGGTCGAGTGATCGAAAAGCTCGTCAATGGTTCGCTTCACGAGGCCGTATCAGTTCGTGAGATCGTTGAATACGTTGCAGGAAAAACAGACTTAGAAGTCACAAGAGTCGCCCAACCCAATGACACATCCGAACAAGACGTGCGATCGATGGTACCTTTTATCCATTCGGAGTATGCACCCAAATTTTCGTCATTCTGGGACTCACTTGATCACTACATCAATTCCTGCTTAACCACAAGAGAACACAGCAAATGAAAATCCTAATCACTGGAGCAGGCTCCGTAATGGGGCAAAGTATCTATAAAGCACTCGCATTAATGGAATCAACTGAGCCGATCGAAATCCATTTTGCAAATAGCGACCCCTTTGCCGCAGGGCGCTATTTTTCAGACCCCAAGTTGCCCGTTACCGCAACGCCGATATTTCCTTTGGCTCGCGATCCAAACTATGTCAACTTCGTTCTTGATTACTGCAGAAATCACGATATCAGGATCATCTACGCAGGCACCCAACACGAGCTTGAAAAGCTGACAGAACTGCATATGCAGCTTCCGATAACAGCAACGATTCCAAATAAAATTGCAAAGATTTGTCTCGATAAAAACCTCACACCTCAAGTTCTAGAGAAGCGCGATATCCGGGCTCCTTGGACCATGAACGCTAGCGAATTCATCAGCAGAGGATTTGAAAACCAACCTACCATTTTAAAGCCGGCGACTAGCTCAGCTTCTAGAAACATCATCCCTGTGAAATCTAGTCGCGACGCACAGCATGCACTTAGCGGCAGAGGGCTCGTACCTGAACAATTTACCGCGCAAGAACAACTAATCGGTCCTGAGTACACGTGTGGGGTTTACGTGGACCGCTATTCGAAAATGGTACACACCATTTGTTTTGAACGCACCTTGACACCCGACGGCGCAACTGGTTACGGAAAAATTGTTGTTGATCAACGCATCGATGAATACGCGATCGCAGTAGGTCAAGCTCTCGTCGACGAAGGAATGGAATTCGGCCATATCAACGTACAGCTTATTGTCGATTCGAAGGGGCCATGTTTGTTTGAAATCAACGGTAGGCTGAGCTCGACAGAAGCTCCAAAAGCTCATTTCGGTTACAATTCTTGCGCTGCCTACTTTTACAACCTAGTGCTTGAAAAACCCTACAATGGTTTCGCTCCGCGATCCAAAGGTGAGTTCTTGAGGTACTACGAAGAGGTCTACTTTTGAAACTAGAACTTTGCACGAGTGACCTCCTTTTCGTGATATCGGATATCCATGCTAATGGACCTTCTCTTCGAGAGGTTGCGCGTTCGATTCCGGATCACGCCGTCGTCACATTCCTGGGTGACGCCGTGGGGTACTACGATGAACCAAACTTCGTATGCGATTTTCTTCGCGAACGGGCGAATTACGCCATTGCCGGCAACCACGATCGCTATGTAACGGGGCGATTGGCATACTCGTTAGAGCGCGAATTAAAGTACCGAATTCAATGGACCAGGAGCCAGCTTACGCCGAAAAATCTCCGGTGGCTTGATGATCTTCCCGGCGATTTATCGTTGAAACTCGATAAAGCAACCACATTGGAAGTTAGCGGTGAGAGAGTCGAATTCCAATCCGTACGCTTGGCACATGGTATTCCAGGCGATTGTGAACGGTATATTTATCCCAACACCGAAATCAACTTCGACTGCGAAACGGGTACGCTTCTTTTACTTGGTCACACTCATCATCCCATGTTAAGAAGAGCCGTTTTTGGTACCGTGCTTAACCCAGGATCCGTCGGCCAACCACGCGATCGCAACCCGTCGTCTTGCTTTGCGACTATAAACTTTGAAACCCATTCATTCCGTTTTGAAAGAACCTCTTATCAGTTTCTGGAATACGCTGCTGCGTTGCTGGACAAAGACTTCGATAAAGAAAGTGTGTCATTACTAACTCGGCTTGCGTAAAAAATTCCATGATGGTTTCGCGGACGAAAACGTTTGTTTGAACAAGAACCAAACGACATAGAACCGACCGCTTGACTATAATAATAAATCAACGGTTTGCGTTTTTCCATTTGGCGTGCCTAAGTCGAACGGGTGCGGAAGCCCCCTTAAATCTTTCCCTTGTTTTGCTCGGACTTACCTTCGTTCCTCCTGTATCTGACTTTGAACTGGCTAAACTTTTGAATTTTGCATTTGCTCATTGCGGTTACAAATTCATCTTCCGCGTTGACGGCCCCCCCATCCTTTGAATTATCAGTAAGTCAAAATCACAACTGATCCAGATTCATAACCACAAGGACTATCTACTTGAATTAAGCTCCTTAGGGAGAGTCCTCCGCAGATTTATGCTCTTCCGCTACAAAACAGTCTATCTGTGACTGTAAAGACTGAATCAGCTCATCCAGCACATAGACAAGCTGATTAACGGGAATGAAAACACCGCTCATGACATACATATTATCCTCATGCGGACTTAGCCCTTTTAGAAGTGATCTGGCTTTTTCCGTCACCTGCTCATCAAAATGATTTGCGGTAGCACAAGCAATTTGCTCATTCAAATACGCAATTTGTCTAACAACGTATATTGACGGATCTTCTCCTGATGCCACAGGCCCCGCTTCCGGACGACGCGGACAAGGCTTGACAGCCGACAATGAATAACAAATTTGATCAACCGCATTGGGTATCGTGTTGCGGGCTTTAAACTGCTCATCCTCCGAGAGTTTTTTAATTTCAGGATAATAGTAGTAGGTAACAGCGAGTGTTCTAAATTCTAAATCAAGCTCAAAATTTGCCGAGTATCGCAACCCCCACTGAGGGCAACTGGGGGTTGCATAATGCGATGCTGGCATAGAATCTGTTGTATAGTCGGAGGACAAAAAACGGAAAGTATGCTCATTGAAACACAATTGATTGTTGTGAAAGGGATTTGCTAGGTTTGCAGACGTATGGTAGTAAGGAACCACAATCATGAACTGCCCCCCATTTTTTAAGATTCGATAAGCTTCTCTCATCACGTTCCAGAATCCATCCATAGTAAGATGTTCAAGAGTGTGTGAGGAATAAAGAAAATCAAAGGAATTGTCCTCGAATGGAAATCGTTCCGCATTAAGATCGATGATGATGTCCGCGTCACTCATCGACGAAAAATCAAGCCCGATCGCGCCTTTTATTTTTTTGCGTCCGCAACCTATATCTAGAATTCGCATTTAGTCCTCACAGCCTAGTCGGATGCACAAGTGCATTGCTTTCGGTTTGCAACTGCACGGAGTTTCGGTTGCGTCCCGCATCTTTGCCCCACTCGACGGAGTAGTCGCGGCACCGCAGGTGTTATCGCTAGCGGAGAGGGGCGACGAAAAATTCAGCTTGTTCGTGGTGCCAACCGTCAGCGCGACGAAGCGTTTGACCGCAAGTCGCCGCCGAAAGTACCAAGAATCTCGCGTGACCTTCATAGGGTGTGCTACTCTTTTAGGAATCCCCGCTCGGTTGGATCGCGTACCGGACAAACCGCGACGAACAGCGTATCGAACCGAACTACTTAGAAAACTCTGGCCGCTTGATCGAACCAGCAAAATCCGCCTATCAGGCTTAGTCTAACACACCCAGGCTCAATCCCGCAATGAGGGCGAGGAATGCTCGTGGTTGGGCTCCGCCCTCATACCGAACCTTGGAAATCACTTGGACCAGGGGATACCCAAAATCTCAACCCAAAGCGCGATTGAGAGTCGGAATCACGGGGAGTTCACTTGCTTAGATGTTGGCTTATCTTCGATAGATAGCATATCCACGCAGCAGCATCACAGCCTACCAACAACGCTCGGGTTTGTGAACGACCTTTCTTCCTTGGCAGAGGCAATACCAAGCGATTCGAGTCTCTAGTCGTCAGCTGCCGCAAAGCATTTGACACCAAGAAAAGTTGACGGAGTGTCTGGGAAACGACTACACCAAGTTGTTTTTGTTTCCCGCATCGAAATTCGGGTTTGAACAGCCCCTTTGGACGGCAGAGTGGCCTGTATTCTCGGCAAGCCTGCCGCGCCCGAAGGCAGGGGACAACACGAACTTTCAATAGCAAACAATTAAGTTTCATTTGTATGTGTCAAGCAGCTTCTATAGCATGGGTGTTTCGATGAAAACAATCCCTCTAAACCGACTCGTGCTGTGTATAACGGAGTGGTTTCGGATATGAATGACATGCCACACTCATGTCATTCGCCTTCTGCAAAATATTGTCAATATTCACTGAGGCTGCGTTTGTCTCTGTTGTCTTTACGAAAAGCCCCTGCCCTGTCGCCAATTCCATCACACGGAAACCGAGTTCGCGGAAAAACAAGTTTTCCGACATATGTTGGCGTGCAAATGCCACCCATCCGTAGTCATCTAAAATCACATGTCCGCCAATCACGACGCGATCGAGCAATTCTTTTAACGCCGATAATTCTGCAAACGCGTTGTTCATATCAATATGCAGATACGCTATCTTTGATGGTGTGCCTTGAATGAAACTTTCAGGCACCATTCCCTTAAGGATTCTAAACCGCG
This sequence comes from Pirellula sp., assembly GCA_025459355.1. Lineage (GTDB taxonomy): Bacteria > Planctomycetota > Planctomycetia > Pirellulales > Pirellulaceae > JBKCUI01. The sequence continues at coordinate 7,412 of JALOQS010000065.1, read as the reverse complement.
GTTGATCGGAAAATTTCTTCTTTACAATTTCGAATTGATCGGCGGCAATCACAGTTGGATTGGGAGCAGTCCCTTTATCCATTTGCATAGCGGGAACGCCCGCAAATGTATCATATAACCACCAACTTTTTGACGTGCTTTTGAAATCCGTATAGTCAGACACGACATCAACGCCAAAGCCGTATTCGGTCCCGCATTCAACAAAATCGCCATCCAATGACAAACAATTCACAGCACAAGAAGCCAGCACGTGTTTGCGCCAAATTAACTGCGGCAAAATATGGCGAAGCGACTCGTTTTCAAACCTCGCACATGCACGCTCAAATGAATTCATAAATTTATCGTCATTCAAGAATCCCAAATTTCGGCCGCAAGTGATTAGACTATCGCCCGCAAAGAACCCTTGTGACTGCGGTGTTAATACACTCGCTTCCGTGAAAATTCTGAATGACGATGATGATAAAATCTCTTTTACCCATTCATCGGGCAATTTAGACAAGGTGTTTGGTGGCAAAACTTTTGGTTGCGCAACAGTGTCTTTAATTATCACAGGTTCTTCGCCTAAGCTGCCGTGTGGCTGTGGGTCTGTTGACATTCGACGCTCCGGTGGTTGCTTCTCAATGGAATGGCTACTGGTCATTTGCTTGGATTGGGCACTCGACGATCTTGTAAGGCAATTTACAGACTCTTACCTGGTGTTGCTAGAGATATAGTTGGATGCTAGATGAAGAACGCTAATGCTGCAGCAAGTACCGACGCTGTTGATGATTTTGAGGTACTTGCAAAATCAGTTTCGCCTCATCGGTAGTCGTTTGACTTTCAAGGCGAGAGCCTTCGTGATTCATCACCCTTGAACAAGACCAATAGCCTGACGATAATTGTTCGTGAACAACAGCATCAAAATCACCTGCAAATCCGACCTGCGTGATTCGCAACTAACCGTGAATCCATGTTCGTATTCTCTTGCAAACATTGCCAAACATGTTCGAGCCAGCGACCGTAGGGATTCAGTCGGAGCAAACTCACTTTTACAAATGGTACCCCGCTCGCTAACACCGCGTCCCAGTCCCCCTCTGAGGGATTGCGATTCTGCCGCACCGAACGCCTTATAAGACGCCAAGTTCTAGATAACTCTGTAAAAGAAGCCTCTCTCGCGGCCGTTTTCACGCGGTCGAGCATACTCTTTTTTGTATCGTAAACAGCCCCCATGCTGAATCCACCTCTGTGTACCGACTCAGTTAACCCCACTTCAAATCGCTGAATGATTTCGCGTTTGGTATCGACAGGTTCAATTCTCTGCCAAAAACTCTGGAATGCTTCGGATTGGATTAGCTTCTTCCTCGCGGAAAAAAACCAGGACTGAACATGAGGAGCCGCAACGCCTGGAGTTACCATTTGATCCGACTTCACCATACCCCAGAAATCGAGATTCCGCTCTCGCCCGAAATCGAGCACCGGTCCGGGTGACCATAAGGGTCCGTAAACGCTATCATTTGCAAAAACAATCTCTTCGTAACGATCAGCGTCCAGAGACAACAGACCATCTCTCCAGCTACCAAAGTCGTAGCCGATATTTTCGCGAGGAACAAAGCTGTCGACGAGCGTTTTTTGCTTCGGCGACAACTCCTTCACCGACGGAGATACGAACACCACATGATCGACGTGGGGGCGATACTGGGCCAAAGCATATTCGACGTGCGGGTCCACGATGCCGTCTCGATCAAAGTGTACGTAAATCAACGCCCGCATCTCGCCCCTCTCTGCTAATGCTCCAAGCTATGGATTCCAATCCGGCTCAGTTGATTCTATTGATTCCACTTTACAAGTTTTGTAAAACCTTTGAAAGCCCGCTTAAACCCGCGACTAACGCTAGCAAACCATTCCGTTCCAAAACACAATTCTTCCTATCGAGAGGCAGCGTTGCTCCCCACTTTTTCCGTTATGATCCCGACCTACGAGGATCGCACTAGATTCCTGAAAGCCCTTGATTCGGTGCTTTGTCAGGATCCCGGAAAAGACAACATGCAGATCGCAATCGTTGATGATGCTTCCAAGACCGTCAATGTTTCGGAAATCGTAAACAGCGATCCGCGATTGCAAAATCGTGTTGAAGTTTACAGAAGCCAAAAGAATCGAGGACTCGCCGGCAATTGGAACCATGCCATCTCGCTAGCCCGCGGTCACTTTATTCACATTCTTCATCAAGACGATTACGTACTCCCCGGTTTTTATGCGGCCATGGAGAAAGGGCTATCTCGATCGAATGAGATCGGTATGGCGTACTGCTGTTCGAAGATCGTTGACGGCCGCGACAACACTTTAAAAACGTGCTCTCGAGAGAGATGGTTCTCTGGTATCTTGAATCGATCCTGGCTATCACGCCTCTCCATTCGACAACGTATTCAGACCCCATCGGTCGTTGTGCGACGGGACGTTTATCAAGCAGTCGGAGATTACCGTCCCGATTTATGCTTTGCGCTCGATTGGGAAATGTGGGTTCGTATCGCAACCAAGTATCAAGTATGGTACGAACCTCGCCCTCTAGCCTGCTATCGAAGACACGAGGCAAACGAAACATCGCGACTCAACGCTGACGCAAGAACCTGGGCAGATCTGGAAAAGACCGTTGAGGTCATCGCTTCTCACAACGCTCCCTCGGTGCGATTCGAGCTGGCTCGGCGCTCCTTTGATTGGCACGCGCGTTCTGCCATTCGATGCTGCAAAAGGTTGCTAAGTGCGGGTAAGCTTAAAGAAGCAGGCCTCGTATTTCAAGCCGCCTGCCGACTGAATGATCGTTCGTCTGGCAACTTTCGCACCAACGCAAAACTTCGCGGTCTGGAGCAGTGCATGATTCAATTTGCCAAGTCACACGCAGCATGAAGTTTCCATCGCAAATCAGCTTCCAAATGAGGATTAGATGAAAATCTTACTCTTGGGAAGTTCCGGAAACATTGGATGCGAACTGCGAGTGTCTTTGCGCGATATGGGCAAGCTGTTTATGCCCAGCCGTACCGAATCAGATTTCACTGACGAGACCATCCTTCGCACTTTGATTCGAGACATAAAACCCGACTGGATTATCAACGCCGCCGCTTACACCAACGTTGAAAAAGCAGAATCGGAATGCGAATTAGCCACACAGGTGAACGCAAAGGCGGTTCAAATTCTGGGTGAGGAAGCGGCTCGACTGAATTGCTGGCTGGTTCACTACTCAACGGACTACGTATTCGATGGTCAGAAACCGGACCTCTATCTCGAAGAGGATCCCGTTGGCCCGCTTTGTCATTATGCGAAAACAAAAGCCGCAGGAGAACAACTCCTGCGAACCACAGGCTGCAAGCATCTCATACTGCGAACGAGTTGGGTTTATTCGATTCATCGAGAGAACTTTCCGATGACGATTCTTAAGCTATCGGAGACGCGCGACCAACTCACAGTCGTTAACGATCAGACAGGCGCTCCCACTGGGGCCGTTTTAATCGCAGATGCCACCGCTCATTGTCTTAAGAAGATCGAGGCCGATCCGACCAGATCTTATTCTGGCACCTATCACTTAGCCGCCTCGGGTGCAACAAATTGGTATGATTATGCAAAAATGCTTCTTAAGGAAATAGAAAAACGGGGCAGAAAAATCAAAACCCAGACCATCAGCCCCACAAGCACCGAAGCTTACGGTGCCAAAGCGCTTCGACCAAAGAACTCCCGACTGAACACAACAAAATTTCAAACCACTTTCGAGTACACACTGCCAGACTGGCAAGCAGGGGTGCTCGAATTCGCAGACTCAATCACTCGCTAAACATCTTGGAGGAAGAAATGAATCGAAAAGGGATCGTATTGGCTGGCGGAGCAGGCACTCGGCTTCACCCAGCCACGTTGGCATTGTCGAAACAGTTGTTACCAATCTACGACAAGCCGATGATCTACTACCCTCTTTCCACTCTGATGCTCGCGGGTATTCGAGAGATTCTCATCATTTCCACCCCGCTCGACACACCTCGATTCCAACAACTGCTGGGAGATGGCCGCCGCTGGGGCATCGAAATCTCCTACGAAATCCAACCGTCGCCTGACGGACTCGCGCAAGCCTTTATCATTGGTGAAAAATTCCTCGGAGGATCGGATGCGGCGCTCGTACTGGGTGACAATATTTTCTACGGTCATTCGTTCCAAGACCTGCTCAAGAGCGCAGACCATCGTCCGACCGGAGCGACAGTGTTCGCTTATCACGTCCATGATCCCGAGCGATATGGTGTCGTCGAATTCGATTCGCAAATGAGAGCCATCAGTTTGGAAGAAAAGCCCAAAGCACCGAAATCCAACTATGCCGTTACAGGGCTTTATCTGTATGACTCGGACGTCGTAGAGCTAGCTAAATCACTCAAGCCATCCGCTCGAGGTGAGTTAGAGATCACGGACCTTAATCGACTATACCTGGAGCGAGGAACCTTGAACGTGGAAATAATGGGTCGAGGATACGCTTGGCTAGACACAGGAAGCTTGCGAGACCGTTGGCAAAGAATGGCTATGGACAGTACCTCAACCGGATCGCGAAAGAAAAGGTGACCAATTGATCATTGAACCCACCGCTATCAACGACGTCAAAGTAATCGTACCTCGCGTGATCAGCGACTCTCGAGGTTGTTTCTTTGAGAGCTTCAATGACAGAGTTTTCATGGAGAAAATTACGGACAACGTACGTTTTGTCCAAGACAACCATTCTCGATCCGCTTTTGGTGTATTGAGAGGCCTCCACTTTCAAACATCACCTCATCCTCAAGGAAAATTGGTTCGCGCGACCGTTGGACGCGTATTCGATGTAGCGGTCGATATTCGTCCCGAGTCGAAGACCTATGGCGAATGGGTCGGAGAAGAATTGTCGGCCGAGAATTGCAAACAGCTATGGATACCGGCAGGATTTGCACATGGATTCGTCGTTTTGAGCGAAACCGCTGAGGTCCAATACAAGACGACAGACTTTTGGGCGGCCCAATGTGAACGTTGCATTCGATGGGACGATCCATCAATAGGTATCGAATGGCCTATCGATTTCGAACCGATTACATCCCCCAAGGATGCGATCGGCTTGAGTTTGCACGATGCGGTGTTTGGCACTCAGGAAACAACTCCAAAACGAGTTGCGGCTTAGGTTTTTCATTTGCCAATACGTGCCTAACACTCATCTACAAGACCTTCTCGAATGAAGAACTTTGCAAAAGCGATAAAAGAGTCGATCCATTTAGCACCAGCAATCATTCTGGCGACTCTTTGTTCACTTGGGATAGCCTGCTTGTGGGGTGGCAACATCACGGCATTATATCCCGTCATCGACATTACTCTGAAAAACGAATCGATTCAGCACTGGCTGGAAAAGCAATCGGATACACTCGTTTCTCAAAAAGCTGAACTTGAGAACAAACTTGCCAACGCACCGGAGAATGAGCGACCGTCTATACAAGGACAAATACGAGACGCTGAGCAGGCACTAGGCTGGAACAAGTGGCGACTCGACTGGGCCAGCATGTTGCTGCCTACCGACCCGTTTCTCACGATCTGCGCGATAATGGGAGTTCTCGTTTTCAGCACATTGGTCAAGCACATGCTAATGCTAACGAGTGATTTGTTGATTGGATATGCATCCTCTACTTTGGTCCGCAATCTGCGAAGCAGGTTATTTTCTCAAGCCCTTCACATGGATCGCTCCCAGTTTCAACAGGTTGGGAACAGCACCTTTCTGGCAGCGCTCACGTCGGGAACGGATGGCCTGGCAATGGGGCTGGTTGCTCTATTTGGTGTTGCGATTCGCGAACCTCTAAGAGTCCTTTCATGCTTAATCTTAGCCTGCTTTATCTCCTGGAGATTATTGTTTCTGTCCATCGTGCTCGCGCCGGCTCTCGTTGCGATTATTATTTTTTTCAACAAGAAAATTAGGTCCATCGCAGGCTCCATACTTGGGCGAAACGCAGGCTTTCACGAAATCATTCTGGAGTCGTTGAACAACATTTTTACCGTGCAAGCCTACACGATGGAGCACAAAGAGAAAGAGAAGTTCACCGACTGTACAAAGCAAATGCAACGCTTGAGCCTCAAGATGATATTCTACAATGGGTTGAGCAAGCCGTTTACGGAGCTGGTCGGTATCGGCATGGTAGCGATTACCGTGTGTGCGGGCTCCTATTTGGTCGTGAATCAGCAAACGCACATTCTAGGACTTAAAATACGAGACACCCCGCTCAGCGTGACGGATCTCCTGATTTTCTTTGGACTACTGGTCGGAGCAAGTGATCCACTACGCAAGCTTTCGGGCATCTCAATCCTGATCTACAGTGGCGCTACCGCCGCTAATCTTATCTATTCGATTCTCGATACGAAACCTACGATCTCGGATCCCGCAGAACCAATTCCGTTGACCGGTTCGCAGCACGGACTCTGCATCAACAACGTTAGCTTCCATTACCACGCGTCGCATCCCATTTTGAAAGATGTGAACTTGGACATACCGTTCGGGAAAGCAGTCGCTATCCTAGGTCATAACGGCAGTGGCAAGTCGACGCTGATTCAATTGATTTCTCGCTACTACGACCCAACAGCAGGTTCGCTTTCTCTGGGTGGTGTCGACGTACGCAATCTGAGTCTTCACGACTTGCGAAGCCGAATCGCATTGGTTAGTCAAAGCACGGAGTTATTTAATCAATCCGTGCTCGCTAATATTCAATACGGCCGCGAAGATTGCAATATGGACGAGGTACTCGAAGCCGCGAAACAAGCCCACGCACACGAGTTTATCACCGATGCGCTGTCCGCAGCCAAATCGATATGGCTAGCGAAATTCAGATTCGAGAAACCCTTGAAGCCATGAAAGGTCAAATGACCATCATCATTATCACGCACCGCGAAGCGCTTCTCAAAGTGGCGGATGAGGTTTACACCATCGATAAGGGGATCTTGTCGAAGTCTCAAATCGACTATTCGGCCAATCGCTCCATTGCTGCTTAACACGGCTTGTGAATGGCCAAGGAAAAATCGCAGCGGTACGGGCGCGAGCTGTCCGTTAGTAGCGGTACGGGCACGAGCCCTCCGGTAAGGCGTAAACAGCCCCATCGCCTCCCCAATTCCTATCGCACTTTCTATCGCACTTCCCTAACAGCTTTCTCGCTGAAGTTTACTATAATGGAGGACGATGCTAATTCCTTTTCGTCTATCCAATGCCCATTGAACGAGACCCAGTTATGAATCGCCGAACATTGCTCGCGACCTTTCTCGTTGCGTTCTTGGCTAGTTATAAAGCTTCGAATGCGCAAACCATTCAACTTGCTCCTGGGCCTAGCCATGCAGACAATCCTCTCAAAGGACTGGTACCCTATGCAAAGCCAACTCCTGGTCGATTCCCCCATTCCATGGAGTTCAACTAT
>JALOQS010000309.1 GCA_025459355.1 Pirellula sp. | reverse complement strand
GCTAGAACGAATCACCGAGCGTTTAGGGGTAGTCATTTCGAAAAGAGCCGACGATAGAAAGTTAGCCGCACTCTCCCGCAAGAACAGAAGCTTGCATTCTCAAACGACATCTAGTATCAGCGACATCACAGCATTGATTTAGCGAGTCCATGTCGCATCTCCACTTCGTTTTGCTTTAAGTGAGCAGACATACTGTCAAAGTTCTAGCCGCCTGGTCCGTTTGCTGCACTGGTGTCGTTGTTTCCGCTGGTGTCGTTGTTTCCGCTGGTGTCGTTGTTTCCATCGTCAGCGTCCAGGTTGAGCTGTAGCGCGTTTAACCTCAATCGGGGAATACCGGTTAGCATAATCATCGGCGGGCGCTCGCAGATTAACGTCACTTCGCTTTTCACGATTCGCCCCCCAAAGAAGTTGGGAACCACCCAGCCGTTATCACTAAGTGGAACGATGGTCGTGACGGTTACTAAGGCGGTCTCTTCCGTTATGGCATCGGGCTGAACCGTGATCTGTCCATTCTTAATGCCCGCTGCGCGAAGCAATTCGCTAGCAGCCAGGACCGCGTCTTGAGGTTTGGCACCCGGAACGATTGCACTTCTTGCTCCTTCATAGGCAGCGGTGTCGGCTGAATGTTGCAGCATGAAAAGTCGACTCAACTCGATCATTCCAAAAAACAACAAGAAGACGATGGGCAACGTGATCGCGAATTCAACCAGCGTCGCTCCCGTTCTCGCTTTTTTGTTTTTCTTTTCTAAAACCAAAACCAACATGACCTCATCGTTCCTAATTCGTAATCAAAGTTGGTAGACTTCGAGAGATCTCTTTGAATGCGTTGAGAAACTCCGCCGCAGTGGAAGAATGAAAATGCTTCCCGTGTCCAATCTTCGCAATCTCCGTCATAAGCGGCACGTTCGAGTCAACCGAACAGGATACCGTGAAGATCGTGATCCCTTGAGATGCCAAATCTTGCGCTATTGCCTTTGCCTCTAGAGCCGAGGTTGTGTTGCCATCACTCACGATCACCAAAACTCTCGTTGCCCATTTTCTTGCTCTCGACTTATTGGTCAACGTGGATGCCGCCGATAACATGCCCAGACTCAGATCGCTTCGCCCTCCGACATATGCTGCCGAGTGAAACGCCAAGGCTGATGAGATTTGTCCATAGTTGTTCGTTAACTGGGAATCTATCAGCGGGACATCGGAAAAAGTCGTCAACGACATCTGCTCTTCTGCGATGGATGCCGACATCAATTGAATCGTAGAAGAGACCGCAGTCACCATACTCAGCCACCTAGAATTGAGCCCGACAGGAAATCCAGGGATTGAGTTCTTCGGCAACAAATCTGATTCATGGGACAGTTCATTATAGGCGTAGGACATAGAACTCGAACGATCGAGTAACAACGCGATATCCATCTCGGATTGAGCTGCAATGGTGCTTTTGACCGGACGGACGGAAATTGGTACACCCGCAGTCGGAAACAAGACCGGCAATTTGAACTGTTGACGACTCTTCAATTGAATTGCATTCGGAGTTGGTCCATTTTTAAATGTGTAACGATCGTCCTCGCGATGCCGAATTGCGACACCAAACGTTACATCGTTTGGAGACAACTCAATTCGGGTCTTTAGACATGGATTGGCGTCGAGGAGTCGTTGTGCCTGAGCTCGTGCTTGCTGTTTATCCCCTGTGGAGGCGAGCGTTCTCGCAGCTGCCCGCGATGCCAAATCGACCGAAATCTGAATCTCGGTTCTGGCGAGTTCCATGTAAACGACGTTAATGGCATACGCGCATACTGCGAGTACAACAGGCAGCAATATCGCCAGAAAAACCAGCATCGCTCCCTTTCGAGATCGACGCATTCGACAGCGACGAAGAACCTGCAAACGATTTTTTCCTGGTGTTACGCTTGTTGGCATAAAGCCCTAATCCTTCATAATCCGAACGGATTCATCAACGACTCTGTCTCTGTAGATCCAACTACTTAAGACTGAGTTTTCGGAAATGGGAGCTGTGATTCGAATGGTAATGAGATCTCCAGATCGAGCGGTAGAGGGAACCTCTGGAACACAATAGACGGCATAATTCTTGATGCTTCGACCTAGCAAAACGCAATCGGTTTGAATCTTAACGGTTTCATAGGTAGCGTCCGGCAAAACACTGATACGAGCCGATTCAAAGGCCGCGATTTTGATCGATTGTCTCAAATAGATCACCCGGCAAGTTTCAACGGTCGCCATCGTGATCAGAAAAAGTACCGGCAACGAGATTGCTAACTCAACAAGAGCTGCTCCCCGCCTGGACTTTTTCTTTCTGTTTCGATTGACGATCACGATGGATAAAATGGAAGTTTGGGAATCAATGAATCTTGCATGGCTACCGACGTTCTGGACCAGGCGACGAACTCTAATGTGCATCAGCTTCGAACGGACAACTAGCCATTAACAACCTAGGTTGCAAAGACCGCAAGAATCTAACACCAAGTCAAAAACGCAACAAATTTCGGCCGCTACATTTGTGACGATCGCTCAAATCGTTAAATCCTGCACGGAATATTTTCCATCAAGGCAACAATCCCTTTCAGTGAGCGCAAAAAAAAACGCGGCGAGCGGTTGGTGAAACCGATTCTCGCCGCGTACTGTGGGAATCACGCTGAAAGAACAGCGTCTTAGAATTGAGGCAGACCTGCGGGGGCTGCGGGAGGAGTGGGAGTCGCCGATTTTGGCTGGATCAAATCCTCCTCTTTAATCTTAAGCTTGCGATAATCTTCTTCGCTGATGATGTAATACCAATCGGCAAACCGACGATTGAGTTCCGCAACCTTGTTCTTAGCCAAATTCAATTTCTCGGCTCGTTCCTCGAGCTTGCGTTGGTTGGATTTGGTCACTTCTTCTTTTTTGACAGCGAGCCGTTCCTTCCATTCTTCCTCGGTAATGTCTTGCTCTGCAGGATTTCCCGGAACTAGCGCGACCGGAGAAGCGGCTTCTTGTGTTGGTTGAGCCGCTTGTTGAGGGACAGCCTCCGCTGGTGGCTGATCTCCATCCTGCGATCGAACACTCACCAGCTTAGTCGAGCTCGATGAAACGACTTGTGCCACTGGCTCTTTAGGTGGATCGTTGGCAGGCGGTTGCGGGGGATCTGTCGCAGGAACAGACGGTGGTACTGTGCCATCGCCGGTAGCAGGTACCGTTTTCTCCGGTGCAGCTGGTGGTTCTGATCCTGGAGCGGTAACGGGATCGGCTGTTGCCGGATCTTTCACCGGTGTTTCGGTTGCGGGTGGAGCGACCGGTGGTTCTGCCCCCGACGCTTGCGGAACAGCTGGCATCGGAGCATCGACGCCAAAAGGAATCGCTCCAACACCTGGCACGGATAATCCAGCATCTTTTTTCAACGCTTCCAAAGCTTTGAGCTCTTCGACGGTTTCCGGCACCTTTTCTATAACAGCTTCCGGAATCTTGGAATCATCGAGTCGACAAGTCACCAACAGATACCTATTGATCGAGATCTTCCCTTCTTCGTTCGCGTCAATAGGCTGGCTCATGTCCGCCCCGGCCGAACCGCCGAGCCGAAGCACGTATTGCACACCGTTTCGCAGGGAAACGATTAGCTCACCGTTTTCTGCATAGAATTCCACGACATCCCCCTCTTTCTGCTGAGGGTCTGGATAAAAACCTCGTTTAGCCAATGACACGAGCGCTTCGTCGCCTAATTGCTTTCGATTACCCTTTAAGTCTGAGGCTAATCCAGTAGGCTTCTTTGCTACGTCAGCGAGAATGAGCCGATCCAACGTAGACTTGATCTCATTCAAACGGTTGGCATTGAGTTGCTCGTCGTCCTTAAGAACGCGATCCACCTTGCCTTCGTTACCGTAGGTTGTAATTTGCTTGGGAGCCCATTGTCCTGTGGCGCTCAAGAAGTTGATGTCCGCTTCGTAATTGCGAGACAACGCCAACCCCTGGTTTGTCGGCAAAAGCTGATAGTCCTTGATCGAAATAGAATCGATATCGTTGCTGCTGAGTTTCAGCAGGTCCCCCTCGATCCATTGTTTGAAGTCGGTCGATAACGGCTGTGTATTGATATCAGCCACGTAGATAACATCTTCGTTCGGGGCTCGCAGAAACCGTTTCTTGTCGTCGGTTTCTTTTCCAATGATGATGTCGACCAGCATGTTGTTCTTTGAGTCTCGCATCTGAACCAACATACCGACTCCATCACCCCCCTGTTCCCGTTGAGCGCTAGGTTCAAGAACCCCGAATAGCTCCTGGTCTGTGCGTTTTTCGCTCGCCACATCAAGTGACTTTAGGCCAATAAACAATGTGGCCGCTTCTGCCATTTGCTTGGATGCATCGGCGGGGTACCCCTCGCGGGACGGAATGGACCAAAGACCAGACTTGGAATCCTTGGCAACTTCGAACTCGACAGTCGCTTGCTGATTCGGATCAAACTTGACGATCTTT
>JALOQS010000308.1 GCA_025459355.1 Pirellula sp. | reverse complement strand
ATAGTCGGAAATGCCGAAATTAGAAACGTAGTTCGTGCGGTCGTCATGGCTCGATAATGTTACAGGAGTCGAGAACGATCTTGTTTGGGCAAAAACATGTGAGGGCAAAAAAATATGAAAACCTTTTTTCGGGTCCCATATTTTTGCCCATCCATTTTTTTGCCCCAATCGAAACACGATATTGCAGACAAATTGTCGACAGGACTCGATAACGACATGAGGTAACGGATCTGATGCAAGCATTGCGACAGACTCGATTGACATTGAATGATGGGAACGATCGAACTGATTGCAGCGTGACATCAGAACACGTAAAATGAAGAGACAGAACCAAGACAAGGATCGAACGGCGATCCTTGAAAACCGAAAAACAAATGAGAACTAAAGCTTTGGACCTAAGGGCTCGATTCTTCGGCGCCGACTTGCGTCGAGATCACCCCGCGTCCATCGGTCAATGCCGTCGTTCGTCCTTTCAGATACTCCAAATGGCAGATTGGATTGAAACCCTTGGCGATATGATCTTTCACATTGCTGAACCGTTCATGGATTCCTCCAGGCCAAAGCAATATCGCTAGGTACCAATCTCGATCCGATTGGATACTTCGTTTTGATTCCGTTGTTGCTAACGACTTCATCAATTGCCTGCTACTGCTTTGTAACGGACCGTGGCCAATAGTGATTTGTGAACGTGTTACCCTTCTCGTTGAAAGCTGCAAGCCGCCAATTATATTGATCGCCTCAACAACCACGTGTACAATCAGACGAACAATGGCATGCACACGAAGCACTCGAACAGCCGTTTTGACTTGCGTTGAGTCTACCGCTCGCACTGGCTGAATTCGGACGCTCGTCCTTGGAGTATGAATGCAGACAGAAACGACGATTCTACTCTACGAGCTTGCCGGACCGGCATTGATCGTCCCCTTCAAGACTGGTGTTTGGTACCGAAACCAAACCGGAGGGCATTCGTGCTACCAGATGGAACTTGAGGGATACCTTGTCCCGATCGCAGGAGACAGGATCGAACTCGTTGAGCGACTGACAGCCCATTTCACGGGACCAAAATGGGGCGGATGGTGCTCGCATCGAATCGACGAAGAAACCGCAGATGAGATCGATCGCCTTCTAGCGGAATTTGCTCGCAGAGACGAGATATCTGTGGACCGAGACAAGTTGGCAGAATGCTGCGAATCATGGATTCACGTTCGGATTCAGGGGCCATTACTTTCCCTAGTCGAAAACCCAGGAACGACAACTGCTATACTAACATGGCCGAACAGCGACTAATGAGATGCGGTCGCGGACCGACCGTTTCCGAATGGTAAAATTTCATGCCGCCACTCGATGAATGCCGCCACTCCTACTGCAATAACGTCTAACTCCGATATGGCAAATCCGAATCCTTACTTTCCATGTGAAATAGTGGAACAAGGCGACGACTACAGCATTATTTGCTCTAACTTTTATCTCTTCAAAGAACATTTCGGCGATAAAGAAGTTGGCGGGTATAGCATCGAGCGGCTGGCAAAACGTTTGGCTCGTGAACACAGGATTAAAGGCATCAACTTTGACTCGGAAGCAGGTATGTTCTGCGCGTATGCGACCGAAAAAGAGCCTCTTGAACGACTGTGCGAGCAACTCCGTGATTTTACGGGCGGCGAAGAGTTGCACGTATCGCAACAGCAAGAAGGCAATCCACCCATTCCTTTAGCAGAGGCCGAAGAACTACTTATCAATGGATTCGTCAAGTCTCTCGATAAACTCACTCAAGAACGTTTTCTTAGGCTTGTACCGTTTCCTCCTCTAAGCAAAGTGCAAAGTGATTGTTTACGGCAGGTGCAAGAAGGTACCGACGCCGAGAAGATCAAGGCAGCGAAGAAAATCAATTCTGAAGCGCGAACGTCGGCCCGAGACTGGGACAACTACTTGTCTCATCCTTCGACAATAACGTTGCTGTTGGATTCTTGCGATGCGCATCCGCAATCCTCTTCGGTTTATCTGGAATTGGTCTGGGTGCTTGTTTTTATTTGCGGCCGCCACCTACCAGATTTGAGAACGGGGCCTTATTTTGTTGCTGCATTGGAAGATAAAAGACAACAGATGCGATGGCTCGGCATCATGGGGCTCTACAGCTTATGCATTCTCTCCTCCGATCACTTGAAGCCGCTACTCATGGATAAATCGTCCAAGGTGAAGGAAACGGCAAAAGAACACTTGCGTTGGCTCGAAGATGGAAAGATGCAGTTTCCTAGCTGGATGTTTCAATCGCTCAATCGTTGATAATGAGATGACCGAATCACGCGATCGGCATAAGGACCGTATTGCTGCGGACCTCTGCCACACTGCCTAGCATGCGGGTCCGGCCGTGTTGCTAAACGTACAGGAGTGCAGGGTCGTTTCGTCTCTTGGGAGCAAACTCTTTCCATGCCTTGAGTAGACTGCTGAATCCTAAGTTCGTCAGCAACGCAACATCCAATCCCATTGAGCGACCCGGACTGAGTAACAACCGCCATGGGCCTTGGCGACTGTTGCCATGACTAATTGCCGTCACCTCGTGCTGCTTTCTTATTAGCTATTCGTTTGGTATGATGACTCCATACCGAAAGTACTGGAACTAAACACACGGGACTTTCACCCGATAAGATCACTCCCATGCCGGGCGTATTTGCACACGGAGCACTCGAACAGTCGTTTTGACTTGCGACAGAGTCAACTGCTCGGGCTCGGTCAATGGATTCTTTCGGGTGTTGAAAACGCAATGCACAAAATCTTACTGCTCACCGGCATGACTCCCGATAATCGAATTTTCGATCGATTGCTTCCATTGCTTCCCACCGCTGTTGTCGTCGAGTGGATTCCGCCGGTTGGTCACGAATCAGTTGCCTCGTACGCCGCAAGATTGAGTCGCACAATAAACTTCGATGATCCGAATGTTGTCTGTGGTGTTTCATTCGGTGGTATCGTTGCCCGCGAACTAGCGCTTCACGTCAACGCAACGTGTTGTGTTCTCATATCGTCAGTGCGATCCCCAAGCGAATTGCCTCCTTGGTTCCGTACATGCCGAGTGATGACACCTCGCTTTGCCGAAGCGATCATGAAAGCGACTGGCGTTATTGCCAACTATTGGCCAGCAAGCCTTAGGTCTCCCGCGACTTGGCGTTTAAGGAAATTTGCAGGCAAATCCGGCAAATGGCATCGCTGGGCAACTGCGGCAGTACTGAACTGGAAACCATCGCAACATGCTGACCGAGTCCCTTCAATTCATATTCATGGCGATCGTGACTCGACATTTCCGATACGCTACACTTTAGCTGATACGGTTATTCGCGGCGGTGGCCATGTTTTACCTCTCACGCACTGCGAACAGATCGCTGAAAAACTGCGGCAAATCGCTACGTGAAGAAGTCCGAACAAATGGTTGAAACGAAGCACTCGGTAAGGCGTTTTGGCAATGGTCAAACAACCGCTCGTGCCTGCTAAACCTTGGCGTTATGCACCCAAGACAGGAAACCGCCAATGTACGCTGATTTCATGGCCGATCTGGTTCGATTCCTCGTCAATTCGGGCATCGCAACGGCTGAGACAGTTCGCGGATGCACATCCACCGAAATCACACAACTGGAACGGCAGCTATCGCTGCACCTGCCTTTGGCTCTCGCTGAATGTTTGATTGCGATGGGGCATGCATGCGGGCACCTCAAAAATGGCGATGCGTTCAGCGTCGTTGCATTCAACGATGCTCACGAAGTGGCTCTGGGACTTACAAGCAAAGCGGATTCTCCCTGGCGGCTGCCGGGTAACGCGATTCCGTTTATACACCATCAGGGCTACGAATTTCTGTTCGTGTATGCCGACACAGGTGATGATCCGCCCGTTTGGCTTTATATCGAGACAGATACAGAACCAAAACAACAGTCATTGTCCTTCACCGCATGGTTACGCGAATCCGCAATCGCTGCGATCGAAGGTAAACCATGGAACGATGAAGTATGCCGTGAAATCAGTTTGCATCGCGACAATTGGATTGAGCGCAAGAAAAAGCTTGACGAGTACGATATAGCAGCTAGCAAGATTCGACATTCCTTAATCGCGAGGTTGATCCTCAGCGATCGTGAACGTGGCCGTATCACGGGACCAACTGAAATACAGGAGATTTGGAATCTTGAATTTCCCAAAACGGAACTGTATGGTCAACTTGTGTCGGAACGGAAGCGTATCCCGTGGGGTTGGGTCAATCCCATGGATGCATAACATAAATAGGCTTAGATGTTGCGTCAGGTGGTCAGGGAAGGGCGTACGTTGAGCCTAGTCGCTTCTCTTAGATGGTTGTTGGCAGAGCTTAGCCGACATTTAAGCCCTTGTTCATGAAGTCCCATGGCCGGGTTGGGGAATAAGTATCTTCTGTTGCGTTTTAGCTAATGAACCTAAGGCTTCAGACGGGACAAGCCCGTCTGGGAGCCGTGGTAATCGCGTTGCCGCGATCTAGCCATCGAACCGTACGCTCCGGTCGGGCAAACGGGCCGGGGGCGACGTCAATGCGGGAACGCAATCAACCCATCCCGGCCACCGATGGGCTTGTCCCATCGGTGCCAACGGTTCGCAGCTAGAACAAATTCACACCACGCATGCAATCCCAACATTGAACAGCCCCCGACGGGCTTGCCCCGTCCGGTGAATAAGGTTCCCAAGCTGGGAACGCTCGTCGCGAGTGAGGCTCGTCCATCTAGCGAAAAACGGGAAACTCCGCTGGACAAGCCAGCGGTATCTAAAAGTCGGTCGGGTCCGATCTCTACCCTGCTGAATATCGACTTCCCCTGTGGTACGAGAGTGCGATGTCGGAGACGGTCTCTGACAGAGAATAACACGTCAGCAGTGCAGACTACGGCACTCGAACCTCCGGGCAAGAACGCGCCATTTCGTTAACCAGCAGATGCACTCAACGTCTCGATCCCCCGGCCTTGGGCGGTCATTGCTCTTTCGCTCGATGTGGGTGGTCCTTTTCGTTCTCAAATCACAGATAGTCGGAAA
>JALOQS010000307.1 GCA_025459355.1 Pirellula sp. | reverse complement strand
GGCCGTCGCAGTTTTCTACAGTTCAACGAAGCTATAGATCAATTTTCTCGCGTCGCACGAGGTTTACAACGCGGTGTTTTGGATACGCGAATGGTTCCTGTCGGACCACTTTTTAACCGATTCAAAAGGACTGTTCGAGACATCTCAGTCGAAATGGGAAAAAGCGTCAATCTGATTATTCGAGGAGAGAACACAGAACTCGACAAACGAATGATCGATGAACTCGGTGACCCGCTGGTCCATTTGGTGCGTAATGCAATTGATCATGGTATAGAATCGGAATCAGTAAGACGTAGCCGAGGCAAATCGGAAACTGGTACATTGACCATGGAGGCCTCTCACACAGGCCATAGTGTCGCGATCTCGATATCTGACGACGGTGAAGGAATCAATTTCGAAAAAGTCAAACGCAAGGCGGTGGAAAAGGGATTGGTATCGCTTTCGGAAGCAGACAAAATGTCTGAAAACGAAATCGCTCAGTTCATCTGGACCCCCGGTTTCAGTACGGCCGATGTCGTCTCGGATATCTCGGGACGTGGCGTGGGTATGGATGTAGTAAAAACTCGAATTGGAGAACTGAACGGAACAGTTGAAATTGAAAGCACTCGTGGCAAAGGGACACGGTTCATCATCCGTCTGCCATTGACCTTGGCCATCATTCGCAGCCTACTCTTCCAGTTGCGACAGGGCACGTTTGCCGCTCCCATTGAACATGTGCGGGAAATTGTTTCCATTAGCAAGAAAGACATCATATCCGTTCACGGTCGCGATTCGATCGAAGTTCGCGGAGAGTTCATCCCATTGATACGAATCGAGGACGTGTTCGACTGGCATGACACAAAGTATTCTCACGCCACAAACGGTCTGGTCGAAGCTACTATTGAAGAGAAGAACAAGGACTTGATTAGCGTCTTGATCTTAAGTTCCGTAACGAGCTCCATGGGTTTGGAGGTTTGCGAATTACAGGGCTGTCAGGATGTTGTCGTAAAACCTCTCGATGAGAATTTTGCCTATATTAGAGGCTTGGCGGGAGCAAGTATTCTGGGTGATGGGTCAGTGTGCCTGTTACTCGACGTAGCTGCTTGCTTAGAAATAGCCCGACAACGGATGCGCCTTCGGAACGTTTCAAGAGTGAACGGGACTCTATAACTAGAATCGACGCATGAATCGCTTTTCTGATAGACAATTGTCGCAGTTTACCTCCATAATTCGGATGGGGGCAACCGAGGCTTCTCATGCCATGTCAACTTGGTTGGAACGATCGATATCCGTTGAGGTGGAGCCAGTAAACCAACTCCCTCTGTCTATTGCTGCCGATCAGCTAGGCACGCCAGACGCAACGTTGTGCGCATGTTTAATGAATGTGACAGGACTAATAAACGGGCAGCTTTTGTTTGCATTCGATGAAAAGAGCGGTCTATGCCTAAGCGAAACAATCCTGAATCGCTCCGATTCGGTCCAATCATGGGGCGAACTAGAAATCTCCGCTGCAAAAGAAACGGCCAACATTGTCGGCTGCGCTTTTCTCAATTCTCTCTCTCGTAGTCTCCCGCATCTCGGTTCGAAAGATGAATCGACCGTAGAAGAAGTTGGTTCTGATTGTATGCCGTCCGCTCCCGTATTTCTGCGAGACTACGCCGCAGCCATAATGCAATCGGTTCTACTCGACCAAGCGTGCTGTTCGGACTCCGTGGTCGTTATCAAGTCGGATCTACGGATTGCAGAATTGCCTCTGCTTTTTCATTTTATGTTTGTTCCTGATGCGGAATCTCTGGATAAACTTTCGAGGCTCATGCCATGAAGCCAGTTGTGACATCGGGTGAACTATTGGTTAAGATGGCCGAGATCGGTGTTGGTTGTCGGAGCGGAACACTAAAAACGCTTTTGGGTTCCTGTATTGGCATCGTGCTCTACGAGCGCAGTTTGCAAATCGCTGGTCTAGCACACGTGGTTATGCCAAATTCGGCGGGCCGGGAGGTGGCGATTGGCAAGTATGCGGATACTGCAATCCCGGAAACCATCCGTCGCATGGAGTCGCTAGCTTATGGAAAGAGGCTATCACTAGTAGCCAAGATTGCGGGTGGAGCCAACATGTTTCAACGAGTGACAACCAATGCGTTCCTGTCCATTGGCCAACAGAACCTCGAAGCAGTAGAAAAATGCCTCTTGGAATTACAAATACCAATTCTGGCGAGACATGTAGGCGGAAACTTAGGAAGAAACTTAATTGCAGACATCGGCTCTGGAAACGTGCAAATTCAGATGGTCGGAAAGAGCATTGTCCAAATCTGACTTAGAAACGAACAATGAAAAACAGACTGTTAATTGTTGACGATGCCCTAATCATGCGACTGAGAATTCGTGAAGTCGCTGTTTCCTGCGGGTGGAACGTTGTCGGGGAAGCCGTCAATGGACAACAAGCCATCGAGTTGTTCCAAGAACTTAAGCCGGACTTAGTGACCATGGATATTGTTATGCCAGAATTGGACGGCGTCGCAGCGTTGAGAGCCATCCGAGAGCTAGATTCTAAAGCGAAAATCTGCATGGTTAGCGCTATAAATCAACGCGACAAATTGCTCGAGTGTATTCGACTTGGGGCAATCGATTTCATAGTGAAACCGTTCGACAAATCGAGGCTGATTAGTTTGCTCGAAAAGCACGGGGCGATTTCGTGAAGACTAAAGTGATGATCGTTGACGACTCCGCTTTGTATCGGCAGATGATAAAGAATGTTCTCAAAGGCTTAGACGGCGTCGAGATTGTTGGGCTCGCATCGACTGGAAAAGAGGCAATCGAACGGATCCCTGAACTTCAGCCAGACCTCCTAACCCTTGATGTTCAAATGCCTCAAATGAACGGACTGGAGGTGCTGGGCGAAATCAACAGGCTTCGACTACCAGTCAAAGCCGTTATGCTCAGTAGCTTAACGTCACACGGGGCTCAAGTAACGATGGATGCTCTTTTGGCGGGAGCATTCGACTTTATCCAAAAACCCAACAGCCCCAATGCAGATGACAATCGAAACCAATTAGAAGAACTGCTGACGGAAAAGATTAGAGCGTTTCAAATGAGCCAAAAGACGATCATGCCCAGCCGTCGTTCGCACGATGCCCCGGCAACGGTCGCGACGCAGTCTATTCAAAACAACAATCTCGCCGAATCGGCCAGCCCGAGCGCTGAGACACCAACTCGCACGTTGAATTCCAACCAGCGTATCGATGCGGTGGTGATTGGAACCTCGACAGGAGGTCCCGTTGCCCTCAGAGAGGTAATTCCAAAACTCCCCAGGACGCTAAATGTCCCTGTTTTCATCGTGCAGCATATGCCACCCAAATACACCCATTCGCTTGCCGAGCGTCTCGCGGAATCTAGCCAAATCCCGATCCATGAAGCCGTTGACGGAATGAAAGTCGAAGCCGGTCATGTCTATTTGGCTCAAGGTGGTTTGCACATGGGGCTCGAAACGCGACACTTTCGGACATTCATCACAACCCCCAACGCCCCCCCGGAACACAACTGCAGGCCCGCAGTCGACTACACCCTTAGAGCGGCTGGAAAAATTTATGGAGGCAACGTCCTGAGTGTTATACTCACCGGAATGGGACGTGACGGAACAGAAGGCTGCCGTCTTATCAAGCAAATGGGGGGCAAGGTCCTGGCTCAACATCCCTATGGCTGCACTGTCTATGGCATGCCAAAATCAGTGGTGGAAGAGAACTTGGCAGATCGTGTTGTTCCCCTTGAAAAGATGGCGACCTGGATTGTTCGTCTCGTTGAGAAAAGCCAATCACTACCCTCCTAATTTCACTCTCACCACTTCTTACCTCTTAGCAGGCTTAATCTTAAAGCAATCTTATGAACTCAACTAAGCCGGTGATTGTCATCGCAGAGGACAGTCGTGTACAAGGAAAAGTCTTGCAGCAACGTTTGATCGCCGCTGGCTATGATGCCCATCTCGGTGCTGACGGCGAGCTGGCACTAGAGCTCGTCAAGGCCCTGAAACCGGCAATCGTGGTTTCCGACATCGAAATGCCCAAGATGACGGGTTATGAGCTTTGCAGCGCCATCAAACAGACAACGGAGCTACGCCATATCCCAGTGATTTTGCTTTCAACACTTAACGAGGCAGAAGACATTATCAAGGGGCTCGCATCCGGAGCAGATAACTATATCACCAAACCCTACGATGTTAGTTATTTGATAGCCCGTATCGAAGATTTGCGATCCAGCCCTGTAAATGTGGAAGAAAGCAATGCGAGTAGCACCACAGTCAACTTGGGAGGACGAAGCTACCAGGTAAACGCAGGTCGCCAACAAACATTAAACCTGCTCATCTCCGTTTTCGAAAACGCAGTTGCGAAGAACCGAGAGCTGCACCGAAGCAATGAACAGCTAGTTCTCGCCAAAGAGAAACTAACGGCATGGAACACCCAACTGGAGTCGCTCAACAGAAAGCTGGACGAACTCAATAATCGCATGAAACAAGACCT
>JALOQS010000306.1 GCA_025459355.1 Pirellula sp. | reverse complement strand
TGAAGCATGAGGATCACGGGCATAACCAGTCCACCGACGTTGCTAAAGGAAACGCGATAGAACAGATTGTTGCTTTCGAAGAGTTCTAGATCTCGGCCCTTGAGCTCGGACTTGAATTTCTCAAACGCTTGTCGCTGCTCATCGGTGACTTCCGAAGGATCATAGGTGTTATAAAAATCCTTGAGCTCAGGAAATTCATCCACTCGTTTGGTCAATGTCTTGTTGCGTTGATCGGCCAAGCTCGGCAGTCGTTGCTCTTTCTTTTCTTTGGCCAACGCAGCATTCTCGTCCGGAGAACTACGATCCAATTCGTACATTTCGACTTTCTCAATGCTAATGTCGCAATGTTCGGTCGTGTAGAACCAACCTCGCCAGAACCAGTCCAAGTCGGTTCCGGAAGCGTCTTCCATCGTTCGGAAGAAATCGGCCGGCATAGGTCGTTTGAACTTCCATCGTATGGAATATTCACGGAACGCAAAATCGAATAGCTCACGTCCGAGGACCGTTTCTCGCAAAACGTTTAATGCGGTGGCTGGTTTGCTGTAAGCGTTCGGACCAAACTGCATGATCGAATCGCTGTTGGTCATGATGGGAACTTGATTGGTGGACTTCATGTACGGGACGATGAATTCCGGTTCCCCTCGGCTCGATGGATAGTTCTCTTCCCATTCTTGCTCGGCCATGTACTGAAGGAATGTGTTAATCCCCTCGTCCATCCAAGACCATTGTCGTTCATCCGAGTTAACGATCATCGGGAAGTAATTGTGACCAACCTCGTGAATCACAACCGAGATGAGTCCGTATTTGGTCGCTGATGAATAGGTGCCGTCAGGTCCGGGCCGTGGACCATTAAAGCAGATCATCGGGTATTCCATCCCACCGATCGGTCCGTTCACGCTAATGGCGATCGGATAAGGATAGTCAAAGCTGTAGCGGCTATAGACGTTCAATGTATGAATAATGGCGTGGGTGCTGTATTTGCTCCAAAGCGGCTCCCCCTCGTTAGGATACAAACTCATGGCCATTGTTTCGTTGCCATTGACGCTGTGCCCTTGTGCATCCCAAATAAACTTCCGGCTCGAAGCAAACGCAAAGTCGCGAACATTCTCGGCATGGTAGACCCACGTCTTGGTTCCGGTCGCCTTGGATTTTTCGTTCTCTTTGGCTTCCTCGGGCGTCACGATAAAGACGGGTTTGGTCGCGGTCTTGGCTTCAAGCAATCGTTGTCGTTGGGTTTCGGTGAGCACCTCTTTTTCATTTTGAAGCACACCCGTCGCGGCAACCACGTGATCTTCAGGAGCCGTGATGCGGACGATGTAATCACCAAACTCCAGAGTGAATTCCCCTTGGCCTAGGTATTGCTTATGCTGCCAACCATTCACATCGGTAAAGGCTGCTAAGCGAGGAAACCACTGTGCGATCTCGTAGAGATAGTTGCCATCTTTCTCAAAGAACTCATAGCCAGTGCGGCCTGAGATCAAGCGAGCGTTATTGATTTTGTAGTGCCACTTGATTTTGAACGAAAACTCTTCGCCGCTGGGAAGTGGCGTTGGCAAATCGATTCGCATCATCGTGTCGACGATGGTTGTCTTGAGCGTCGCCCCTTTGGCATCGGTAACGGATTCGATTTTGCAACCACCGTCGAACTCTTCTTTGAGCCGAAGTGCTTCTAGTTCGAACGTTGATACGCGACCGGAAGAGAAATTGGCACGGCCAGCTTTCGTTTTATTCGCTGTACTATCAGGAGCGAAAATGTTCGCGTCGAGTTGAACCCAAAGATAACGAAGCGTATGCGGTGACTGGTTGTGGTAACGAATGGTTTCGAAACCATGAATCTCTTGCTTCTCGTCGTCGAGCGTTACATCGATGTTGTAATCGATCTTTTGTTGCCAGTAGTCGGGTCCGGGTTCACCTGACGCGGCCCTGTACGAGTTCGGCGTTGGAAGGATTTCCTCCAGCTGGCGGAATTTATCTTCCTGGCCGTACTTCGGGTTCGGAAACGGCTGTGCTTGAACACTAGATGTCAGCCCGAAAAGAACTCCTAAGAGTCCAAACAATAATCCAAAAGACAGGGACCTTCTTAACATGAAGCTCAACTCTTGCAATCGGGGGGTAGGTATAAAAAAACTGGCCAGAGAGGACGCTCAAGTATAATTCAGCGTCCAGCCAATTTCCCCGTCGCCTACCGGAAAGTGCCCCGTTTTTGCAAAAAGTCCCCGTTGGATTTTCCAATCGGATGCTACGCTCGAACGTCAATTCCCCGCGATGGCACATTGGCTGCCGAGTTTAGCAGCTGCAAAACAGCATCCCCCTGTTGCTTGGCAGCGTTGTTTTGCTTCGCCAAAACCGCAGTGCTGATCGCTTGTTGTGTCTCGGCTGATTGGCGAGCGATATCGATCATCTGCTGAGCAGCGGGTGGGATTTTCATCTTTATGGTTTCCTGTAGAAGGTTAAGTCACTTTAAAAGTTGCTGGTGAGAGGGCATCAAAAACGGAGGCGATCCAAAATGGGGTGTCTTACCGAGCGTAGGCGGCAGCCAACTGCCTCGATCGTGAGTTTGGTTCATGTTCACAGGTGACTATGAGGTCCATGGAAACGCTCCAGCGACCGTCGCGATCTCCCTCAATCATCCAGTGCGGCACCACACACACCGACTGATGGACTGATTCAAAACCAGATTCACTCTGGCTCACTGTCTCAATGGGGAAGCACCAGATGGACGAGGGACGATTGAACGTGAACTGCACGTTGGCACCGAGCCACTGATCAATCAGTCCTAGATAGTCGGTTGAACCTAAATTCAACACGCTTCCGAGATGACCGAGTCGCTGTGCATCGGCATCGTAAAAGAATCGATCGTCTGCATGGGATGGCATGCCTGCGAAATTGGTTTCAACCGCAAAGTGAAACTGTTTTCCAGGAGGCAGCCCCTCGATGAGATACGTGATCTCCAACGCATGGCTGCCTGAATAAAGCGTGATCCCTTTCGTGATGGTGAGCGGAATACCCCACGCATTGCCTTCGCGTCTTAGTTGCGTCTGAATCTTGCCTGAGGCTCTGCGTAGCTTTGCATCATAAGGCAGCGTGGAGAAATCGCCCCGCTCCATCGCAACACCTGATTGAACATCTCGTGCGCTCACGTTCTCGTCAAAGAAATGATCGACGAGCGATTTGCGTGGCGAGCGATCATACAAAAGTCTCTCAGCCAATCCTTCTTGCTTGAATACCACGCGATCATGGATGCTGGCGGCTTGCTGGGCGTTTTCGCTAGCTCCCGCTTGAACCTTGGCATGGTATGGCTCTGGTCTTCGCTGAATCGTCGCTAAAAGATTGTGCTCGATGCCGCGAACGTCTAGTTCATAGAGCATTCCACCTCGGGCGGGAGCGAAGTAAGCAATGAGCTGATCGTTTGACAGTCGCACTTCGGGAAAGAGATCTTTATCGAAGTCATCCGTCGATACCTCGACCCACTCCCCAGTCAGTCCTGACATGCGATCGATGGCGTTGTCGGCTGCGATTAGTTCTTTGTAGGTCGCGTTTCGGAGGTGTGGCAAGTAAATGCCGCCAAACGCACCGTGCCAATAAGGGCAATTGCACTGAGCGCGATACAAATGCTCTTCTGCGGTTCTAATGAGCTCTTTATCGTGCGACGAGCGTCGTGCGAATTCTAAGCGACGACTAACCTCTAGCATGCGGCAATACATCTCGTTCGCTTCGGAGTACTTCACTCGAAAGTTTCTCCAATAGCCCCCACGCATGAATGGGCGAATCTGTTCCCAACGCGAATCACTTTGTAGTTCATGAACAATGGAATCGTAAGCGGATTGCTTTTCCACGGGCAATGCCCATTCGGTCATCTCGCGATAGGAACAATCGGGGAGATAAACCGTACCAGCTGGTGGGCTTTCCGTGATGATTTCCGCGGGCGTTGTTGTTCGCAACCAATCGCGGTTGTCTGTCAATGCCTCGAAGAAACTTTGCAGCCAGCCTCGCTCGTAGACATGTTGCTTGGTGTCAGGCCACGTTCCGAATTTCTCGCCGTCATCACCGAATACCAGGATCGGATTCGGAGTTCGCTCTCCTATTTTTTTACAGTATTGAATGACGTCGCTTACCGTTCCAAAGGGAATCAAATAGCGGAGTTGCTCGCTTCCCGGAAAGACTCGCAGTACGTGACCATCGTCTTCGGTTAGGTAATAGCTGTTGAGTTGATTGTCTGACCAACCCGCTGCACGGAAATGAAAATCATCGAGAATCGTATACTGCATTCCTGCGGGCACGATATCTCTAATGAGTTGGCTTTCCCAAACGCGCTCTGGCATCCACATCCCAGAGACCACTGTATGAAAGCGATTCTGTAACCACTGAGTGTATCGATCCCGGCTCGGCAGCATTGTTAGGATGGGCTCGTAGAATGGACCACCTATGATTTCGATTCGCCCCGCTTGCACCAGACTCTTGACTCGTTCGAGATACTCGGGATGGTTGTCCGCCAGCCACAGCATGAGTGGTCCAGAGGTGTGCAAGCCCACTCGCAAGTGCTCGAACGGTTCAAAGATGTTTAGAAACGGCAGATAGCTATCTTGGTAAGCCGCTTCTATGACTCCGTCAAAGTTTCCGATGGGCTGATGATTGTGAAGGACAATGCTTAGTCGGACTTGGTTGTTCATTTGTGCTACACCGTTGGAGTTTGACGGTTATGCGAATTGTGCTTGTTGAGCTGGATATCACGGCGTGGACGGGCTCACGCCGTTGTACACGTGCCCGACTCTTCGGCAAAAACCGTCTGGCTCATGAAGTAACTAGCCGTTCTTCGGATTATCCGACCCTCCTGGGGGGAACGGACCATCTTTTAACCTACGTTTTGGCAAATTTGCCTCAACTTCGTTACCCCTCGTCTAATTCGCTTAGGCACTGTCGCAAAAGAAATGCAAAGCCATCGCAAAATTCCATGGTCGCTTATCGCTTGTATTGTCATGGTCGCGTCGACTTGGGGAGTGGTGCAGTACAAACTGAAGGTCGGCGAATCGAATTCACCAACCCCGAACTCCAACCTCCTGGCGGAATCGTTCAACGCTGATTCGAATCTGCCCCCATCAGAGCAATTCGTAAAGCTGCGAAGTGATCCACGCAGCGACCAGTTTGACATCGATTCTGCCGGTGCAACAATTCGTTCCGAGGATGCAAAGGGGGCGAATATCGAGCCAGTCGCCGATACCGTCGCATTGCCGACGACCGAGATTGCAACCACCTATGGCACATTCTATGGACTGCCCATGGCTCGATTCTCCGATCAGTATTGGTTGCTACGAAACGACGGCGCGATCCAATCGATACCCAACGACATCATTCAAACAGAGCGGTCGATGCCGGTCGACTTTCGAGTCATCTCCGTAGACCAATTAATGACCGATTTACGAGATGAATTCGGCAATCACTATTTGGTTCACCACCAAAAACCTTACGTGTTTGTCGCCAAATCGGAGCATATGGGACAGTGGGCCGCCAGATTCCGGGCCTTGTACGAATCCATGAGACGCGTTTGTATGACCAAGGGGTTAAGCGGAACGGACATCGAGTTTCCTTTGGTTGCGATCGTCTTCGGCAGTAAAGATGAGTTTCTCCGGTATGCTTCGCGAGCAAATGTTGCGCTCCCAGACAATTGTGTTGGCTATTATTCGCAACGTGACAATCGCATTGCTCTTTATGAAGACGATAGCGAAGCGACAGCTCAAGACACGTTGGACACGATTTCTCACGAATCAGCCCATCAGCTAGCGTTTAACATGGGTTTGCACCGACGCTGCGTATCGAGTGGGCTTTGGCTTCCCGAAGGATTCGCAACGTTGTTTGAATCGCCCGCCTTT
Organism: Pirellula sp.; assembly: GCA_025459355.1. GTDB lineage: Bacteria > Planctomycetota > Planctomycetia > Pirellulales > Pirellulaceae > JBKCUI01. The sequence continues at coordinate 936 of JALOQS010000306.1, read as the reverse complement.
AGCAATATCTCGCGTGAAGGACGGTCATCGTGGCCCGCAGCTCGAATCGAGACATGGCGAAAGATACACGGCGACAGAGAAAAATTAGCCGAGGCTCTCGACTCGATCGTACGCAATGACAATCTTTTTACGCACGATCCAGATTTAGCATATACGGTAAGCTGGGCATTAACCTATCATTTGATGGAAAAGGAACCGCGTCGTTTTGCGGATTATGTACATCAGACAGGCCAATTGCCATTGGGGCATGAGTTGGCATCGATCGATCGGTGGCATCACTTTCGAAGTGTGTTTGGTCGCGAGCCAGCCCAATATGCGCCGCTGATTCAAAAGCATCTATCAGGCATTCGCTAATCGTTTACCAAGTCCGAAAAACGCACGGGACTACTTTCTTTCAGCCGGAAACCCGCAAACACCATTGGCAGAAAAATGGACGCGGAAAGATCCTCAACTCATTTTTCTGCGTTCGATTTTTCTGTTGTCGTAGCGACTTCGGCTACAAGGGCCGGTAGCCGATCTGGCCACAGATTGGATGGATCACCGGCACGCTGTCCAAAGTCTTGGCGACTTCGGCTACATAGGCCGGTAGCCGATCTGGCCACAGATTGGATGTGTTGCTGGCACGCGTCCAAAGTCTTGGCGACTTCGGCTACAGGGGCCCGTAGCCAATTCTGGCCACAGATTGGATGTATTGCTGGCGTGCGATCCAAAGTCTTGGCGACTTCGGCTACAGGGGGAATCGCTTAACCCGCGACGAGGCTATGCATCTGTGCACTTAAATGCCATAGCCACGCACAACAATCCTCAATACACATTACGAACTCAGTCCATTTCTCTGGATGATCGCATCTCGCCTGTCAATGTTTTTCGACTCGCAGTATCGAAAAAATCAATTCGAAAAACTTTTCCACCAAAGTGTTGACATGCCTTCGCACA
>JALOQS010000305.1 GCA_025459355.1 Pirellula sp. | reverse complement strand
ATGGTCTTTGGGTGTCTTCACGAGTATCGACGCCGGCTTGGGTGTTCGTCTAGAAGTTGCCCGAGAACTTAATGTCCCTTCGATTCAGTTGCACACTCCACATGCCAACGGACGAAATCCGCAAGCAGCAGAAAGCTTCAAGCGAAAACTCACCGAATACGGAATCGAGTTAACATGCGTGTTTGGCGGATTCGATGGAGAAAGCTACGCTGACATTCCAACCGTTGAACGAACCATTGGATTGGTTCCCCACGAAACGCGAGCCGCTAGGCTTACTGAGATGCTTGAGATCTCCGACTTTACGAAACTACTAGGTTGCTCAGTAATCGGATTGCACGTCGGTGTCGTACCTCACGATCGAAACTCCAAAGATTATGCAGACGTTCTCGAAGTCACGCGGCAACTGTGCCATCATGCTGCTCGCAACGAACAAAATGTCCATCTCGAAACAGGTCAAGAAACCGCAGAAGCTCTTTTGCACTACATCGAAGATTCCGGGTGCAACAATTTGTTTATCAATTTTGACCCAGCCAACATGATTCTTTACGGAACAGGTGAGCCGATTCCTGCTCTGAAGCATGTTGGCAAGTATGTCCGCAGTGTCCACTGCAAGGATGCTACCTGGAGCGATAAACCTGGCGTAACCTGGGGGTGTGAAGTTCCTCTTGGAGCAGGGCACGTTGATATGGCATTGTATCTAAAGACCCTTAAAGAAATCGGCTATCGCGGTCCACTAACAATCGAGCGAGAGATCCCTCAAGAGCCAGAACGACAAAAAGCAGAGATCCTCCACGCTACCTCATTGCTTACGAAACTGACCAAGGAAATTCTCACGACATAACAGCGAATAAGAATTCGAATCATGAAAACCAAGTCCTCTCTCGCGATTTTTTTTGGGCTCGCCATGTCCCTTAACAGTCCACTATTCGCGCAACCTAAAAAAGCGAATCACGACGAATCACTCGTAAAAATGGGTGAGCTGCCACCGTTGCTCAAGAATGCGGACGGAAGCTCGGTTAAGCCAAATGAATGGGCGGAGCACAGAGAGAACTTGGTCAAGACCTTGGCTGAGAATCAATTTGGTTTTTCGCCTCAAGAGTCATGCGCGTTATCCTTTGAAAAAGTTGAATCGGGGTTGATGAACGAAGGGGAAACCCTTCGCGAACAATATGTCGTGACTTTGAGAACGGATCATGCAGAACTCGCCATCAACCTCGCTGTGTTCTTGCCTGCCAAGAAATCCAAAGTCGGCGGCTTCTTGGGACTAAACTTTCAAGGGAACCATGCTGTTGATCCAGACCCCGCATTGCGAATCCCAGTCAGTTGGATGCGAGAGAATCCAAACGCTGGCGTGGTTGATCACAAGGCAACGGAAAAGGGGCGAGGAGTTGAAAGAGATCGATGGCCCATTCGTGAAATCAACCAGCGAGGTTTCTTTGTAGCCACTGTTTACTATGGAGATATTGACCCCGATTTTGATGATGGATTCCAAAACGGAGTTCATGCTCTTTTTCCAAACCATCGTTCTGACGATGCCCATACCAATCGCTGGGGCTCGATTGGAGGCTGGGCTTGGGGACTGTCCAGAATCATGGATGTGCTAATTCAAAATCCCGCGATTGATTCGGAGCGAGTCGCTGTCGTGGGACACTCGCGATTGGGCAAGACTGCATTGTGGGCAGGGGCAACCGATCCCCGCTTCTCGCTGGTTATATCGAATAACTCTGGGTGCGGCGGAGCAGCAATTGAACGTCGAAATTTCGGTGAAACGGTTGCTATTATCAACAAAGCCTTTCCGCATTGGTTCTGTCGCAATTTTCGACAATTTAACGAACGCGAGACGGAGTTGCCGCATGATGCCCATACTTTGGTCGCGACAATCGCCCCACGTCCTGTTTACATTTCCAGCGCGACCAAAGATGAATGGGCAGATCCCAAAGGGGAATATCTGAGTGGTTATTACGCATCCGAGGTCTATCGTCTACTCGGTTATAAAGGGTTGGAGTCAGAGACTAAACCAGATCCTGGCAAGAGTGTTGGTGATCGCGTCGGATACCATATTCGCGAAGGTGCCCATGATATTCTGCTTGAAGATTGGGATCACTTTATGAACTTCGCGAGCCGCCACTGGCAATAACGGCGTTCTTGGATTGCTCCCCATCTTCTAGTTCATGGCGGACCGCTTTGAGTAGATGTTCACAGTAGGCTTGTATGCTGTGGTCAGAGAGGTGGTCAATTTTTCGATTCAGTAGGCCACGAAGAAAAGCTTTCCATCGATCGCGGCGTTTGAGCAAGTAACCGTATTGTCGTATGTCTCCGTTACGATTGAAGTAAACTTCTTGCCCGCTGTGCTGATAACCCATCCACGCCGGCGGTATGCGAGTGACGATGTCGTTGTTGTTGACAAAGCGATAATAGTTCAGCTCAAAGGAACGAATATACTGCTTGCAGCCAACGCGTGGGCTACCGTAAGTGAAAAGCTCTCTTGGTTTGCACCGAACCATCGGGCCTCTCGCGCGCGCTGCGCAGATCGTGGCCATCGCTCCGCCTAGTGAATGTCCGCAAAAATAAATTGGGAGTTCGTGCAAATGAAGCTCTTTCTCGCAGAATGGCCAGATATCATCAACTTCACGATTGAAACCGCTATGAACCCGACCCAAGGTGTCAATTAAAACGGTTCGAACGTTTACGTCGGCACGAATATCGTTCCACTCGGACAACTCTGTTCCGCGACAGGCGAGCACACAGTCAAAGGCGTTTCGAAGGCAGAACGCTTGCGAGCCATCATTGTTCATGAACGAAACAAAGGGAAAGCCAATCGCTTCCGCCGCTTGTCTGACTTCTAATTCATCGTTATAGGCAATCATCGCAATCTCTGCAAAAAGCAATCCTCGTTGCAGCAGAGTCAAGTCGGAGATAGGCCCATCAACACGACTATACAGTGCTAGAGGCCGCTCACCAGGTTGTTCGATAACAGCAGGTTTTTCGTAGGTGTTCACGGTAACATTCGACTAGGGAAAAGAAGCAAGCCGCTGAGTAGTTTAAGCGATCTATTGCAAAAAATCGAACGGTCGAAAGATTAGCTTAATCGGAAAGCAATCTTTAACTCATCGATAACTTGCTGGCTCATGGTCGAGATTTTACCAAGGCTTCTTGCATTGATAATCGCTTCTGCCGTTGTCTCTAAAACTTCTAGTCGGTCGAATGCATCTAGCACGCTTTTGCCAAGCACCACAACGCCATCATTGTCCAGTAGGGCAGCTGGTTGGTTGATGCTAATGTGGTTTGCGAGAAGGCTCGCATCGGCGTCATACTGTACGCCGAAAGGTAGTCGTTTAACCTCGCGCAAGAAAACATAGCTTTCTGGGATCGTGCGAGAGTCGAGTTCTAGGTTTGTGATGCTAAACGCGGTCGCATTCACAGGGTGGGCGAAGACAATCGATTGAACTTCGGGATGAATGGCGTAGATTGCTGCGTGCAATCGGCAAGCTCGACTCGGTGTTTTGAAGGACTCATGGACACCGTTTCGAACGCGGACCAAATCGGAGGATCGCAACAGCTCACGATCTTTTTGAGAAGGAGTGATGACAAAATCATTGGAGCCTAATCGAGCCGAAAAGCTCCCCTCGGTACTAATCAAGAGTCTTTGCTGGCAACCTCGACGAAGGAACTGAATCAACTGGGTTCTGATTTCTTTTTCGCTTGAGGTTACTGTACCGATATCCCCATGATCCAAGACGACGCGTCTTTGGTTGGCGAGATCTAGTTGCTCGTCGGAGAGATATCGAATGTTGCCTGCGCGTGTGGCTTTAAGGATAGTTTTTGCTGTAAACTCGAATGCTTCGAATCGCTGGAACGCTTGATCGAGGCTTTCTGCGCCAACGACGACACCATGGTTCTCGAGAACAACGCTATCGCATTTCTCGGCAAAGGTTGCTGCGATATTATCACCGAGTTGTTGGCTGCCGGGTAGAGCGTAAGGAGCGAACCCAACTTTGCCAGACATAAAGAATGACTGATGAAAGATGCGAGTATTCGGAACTTGGCCGCAGATACTAAAGGCAACTAGGGCGACGGGATGAGCGTGTATGATTGCTTTCAGGTCGGGTCGAGCTCGGTAAATGGCCTGATGAAACGGGAGTTCGGACGAAGGTTTATGGTTTCCCGAAAATTGGCCATTGGGTTGTACCGCGACAATATCATCGCGTCTCAAGCCCCCTTTATCCACACGAGCTGGAGTGATCCAAATGGTTCCATCGGAATCGCGAATCGATAGGTTACCACCGGAGGTCGTAGTCATGCGATAGCGATAGATTCGCTCCATCGTTTGGAGGATTTCATCTTTTGGAGCAAAGGAAATGGGAGGATAGATCTCGTGGCAAGAGAATCAATTCTAACCTTTTCCTCAATCACCTGCAGCTATAGCCACCTCAATAGGTGCCAGCCAAGTATTTTGGCGGCGGGGAGGGGGGGACGATTTCTGGTTTCCGTGGTTCAACGCTCTCACTAATCGCGTAGAGATCTGCCTCGATCCAGTTTGAACTGCCAAGATGTGGCGAGTTGCGACCATTCAGGGGGGATTCATGACAATTTCTTGGCAGTCAAGCCGTGCAGCGATCGCGGCGGACGATTCTTTTAGAGACCGCTCGCTTGGTTTTTCGCCTGTCGAGGTATCGTGGCGATGCCTGTTGCGATGCCTGTTGCGATGCGTCGCGGGGATGTGCGCTCGATGCTGCTTGATAGCTGGCTGTGGCTAGCTGAAGCAAGCCGCGGCACTACGCTGGCCTCGGTGCCAACGTCTGCCTATTCGCTCCGCGTCACTCGACATCGACTCCGAACCGCCT
>JALOQS010000064.1 GCA_025459355.1 Pirellula sp. | reverse complement strand
CGAACAAATGATCTGCATCCATTCCATCCGCGCTCCTATCGGAGCTGCTTTCTTGGTCATGAGCCAAGAAGGGCTCTTTCCACCATTATTCTCGAATCGAGCTGGTTACGGCGACTTGTTCACAGCCCTGATGGGCCTAGCTGTTGTTGGGCTCGCGACTAATCTCAAAAATGCGAGGTCGAGAAGTGCCCTCTATCTGAGCTGGAATATCATCGGATTAATCGATTTACTGGTCGCCCTAGGCACGGGTATCTATCTCGCCACGAACCAATCCGATTCCATGGTCTGGATTTCACGTCTACCTTTACTGGTTGTACCGACTTTTATACTGCCGGTACTGTTCTCCACCCATTTATTGATGCTGGGGCGGATCCTACGAGGGGCCCCAAACGCTCATCCCGTTCCATCAAACTAAGGCTATTTCCTGCCCACCAATCGCAATATTGTTTTTTTCAACTAAGCTGGTCTCAAGGTCAGTTCACTTTCGAACTTACCTACAGAAGCTCGCTCCCAGTTGATTGATCGTGACTAACGTCGCCATTTGCATCAAGACTTACAAGGAACTACCAGAGTGGGATGAATTCGTGGAATCCCATCCCCAAGGTTCGATTTTTCATTCTTCATCGATGATTCGCGTCGAAGAATCGACCAAGCAACATGCTCCCTACGCTATTGGAGCTGTCGATTCGAACGGAGCAATTTGTGCAGCATTGGTTGCTGTGCGAGTATCGACCTTGGACGGACTCGGTTCGCAGTTATCAACTCGATCGCTTATGTATGCGGAGCCAATCGCTTTAGATTCCGAGATCGGGAGGCTTGGAATTCTCTCTTTGATTCAACGGCATGATGAGGACATGTTCCGCAAAGCATTGTTCAGCGAAGTCCGTCCCAACTTTAGTAACAGTGTTGCGGCCAACTCATTGATCCAGTGTGGTTACGAACGATGTGGGTACCTCAACTATGAACTTGCAATTAATCGATCCGAAACAGACTTGTTCCGCAACATGAGTCCGAAGCGACGAAACAATGTTCGGTCGGCCATTCGTCGCGGCGTGTCGGTTAAGGAGTTGGAACTCCCGGATGGAATTGAAACGCTGTATCGGTTGATATCCACGAGCTACAAACGATCGAAAGTTCCGTTGGCGGATTCGTCCCTTTTCTATTCGGTCGCGAATCATCTCGATGCAGATCGTGTTCGATTGCTGGTAGCTTACTGCGACGGAGAACCTGTCTCGGCTGCATGCTTCTTGGCTTACAAAGAACGCGTGGTTTGTTGGTATGCTGGAACACTGCGAATCCCCGGTGTTCACTCCATGACGCTGGTATTCTGGGAAGCGATCAAACGATTTTCCCAAGATGGCTACTCAGTCTTTGATCTGGCCGGCGCCGGATGGGAAGGAGAAGAATATGGTCCTGGAAAGTTTAAATCTAAATTCGGAGGTACCGAGACTAACCACGGTCGGTATCGTAAAGTCTATTCACCGTGGAAGCTGATGGCAGCCAATACCGCCTATCAATTGATTCGTCGTTTGGACATTTATCCAGGCCCGACTTCATTCAAGCAATAGTCCATCGATTGTAGCCGCAATTTGCAAAGCATGACCATTCCACTCAAAGAACAGACCGGCGATCGAGTCCTCGCTCTCGATGGATTCCGAGGACTGGCGGTTCTCATGGTGACGTTTTACCGTTTCGGTGAAGTCTCACTGACCGAATCGGTCGTTGGCAAATGGGCCAGCAAAGCGGTTTACATCGGCGCGTCCGGGGTTGATCTGTTCTTTGTGCTATCCGGCTTTCTAATCACGGGCATCTTGATTGCACAGAAGGGGCGGTCACATTACTTCTCATCGTTTTATGCACGGCGTGCACTGAGAATTTTTCCGCTCTACTTCGCATCCTTGCTCTGCTTGCTTTGGTTGCTACCCTGGTTCGGTAATGATTCGGTTTTGACAGGGGGAACCATACCGGGTGGTCCAAACGCGATCCATGGGAATACCATTCATCTTTGGCTCTACACCACCAATCTATCGATCGCTTGGGCTAACGAGTGGCAATTCGGAGCTCTGGATCATTTCTGGTCGCTCGCCATTGAGGAGCAGTTTTATCTAGTATGGCCCGTGATTGTGTTGATACTTTCTCGCCGGCGGCTTGTGCTGGTTTGTTTAATCGCGTGCGTGTTTTTGGTCGTTAGTCGTATTGGTTTCGCGTTCGTTTCGGAGCTAGACGTCACTTCTAAGACGTTTACATTGTTCCGCGTTGAGGGGTTAATACTCGGTGCTTTGGTTGCCATTGCCGTTCCGAAAAGCACTGTATACTCACCTCAATTGTGCCGCAGATTAAGAATAGGTGTCATTGCACTCGGTGGCCTATATGCATTGACTCTGCCACTGGGGCAATACGATTATACCGTTCGGTATACGATCGTTTCTCTGGCTGCAGCTTTGCTGTTGTTGTGTGCGCTCAATCTCGATCGAGGAGCGGTAGAAAGAAAGTTCTTGGAAAACGCAATCTTGCGATCCTTTGGCAAGTACAGCTATGCTATGTACATTTTTCAATTGCCACTTATTCCTTTATTGGCCGGGTGGATTTCGCCTGCGTCGTGTGAATATTTGGTTGGCAATCAATTGTTGGGAGCGTTTCTCTACGTCGTTGTGATGTTTGCGGTGACCTATGGTTTGAGCGTTTTGTCGTGGACCTTATTCGAATCCAGGATACTGCAACTTCGAGATCGATACTTTCGCCATCAAAGTGGTGGTGCGGACGAAAAGGCGCACGGCACGGCGCATGTTTCCGACGATGGCAACGTTGCACGACATCCGAGTTAGGCCAGTTCTTCTAATCCGGGTGGCAAGCTGTTGGAGGCTTGTAATTCGTTCGCTTGTACCGAGGCCTTGGGGTAGCTGCAATAGTCTGCCGCGAAGTAGCCGCTGGGTCGATGATTACCGCTTGCTCGAACGCCCCCAAAAGGCATGATGCCACTGGCTCCAGTCGTCGGGCTATTCCAATTGATAATCCCAGCATTAACATTCTCAACGAATCGCTGAAATTTGGAGGAATCGTCGGAGAGTAAGCCAGCGGACAAACCATACTTGGTTGCATTTGCTAGATGTATGGCATGATCGAAATCGTCTGCGTACATTACGGTTGTCAGGGGACCGAAATGTTCTTCATCATCGATCAAATCGGCGTTAATCTCGAACAGCCCTGGAGTTAAGCTATTCGGACTGCCGACCATGCGTTTGCACTCAGACAATGGTTGTGCACCCCGGTCTCGCAATGCACTCTGCGCGATTAACATCGACTCACAGGCTTCACTTGAAACCAGGCATCCCATGAATGGCTCTGGGGTTTGGAGTGGATTGCCAACACGAATTTTCTTAACTGCTTGAGCAAGTTTCTCGATCAGTTGCCGATTTTCAGGGGACTCGACAACGATAAGTCGCCTCGCACAAGTGCAACGCTGTCCGCTCGTGATAAAACAAGACTGCACGATCACTTGCAGAGAAGCGTCGACATTTCGTACACCGTCGACGACCAATGGGTTGTTGCCTCCCATCTCTAATGCCAACAGACAATCGGGCCGGCCAGCCAATTGTTTATGCAATGCTACGCCTCCTCGGTGAGAGCCGGTAAAGAAAACTCCCGCTAGATCCGGCTTGTCGACTATCTGTTTAGCGACCTCGACAGCACCGTGAAGCGTCTCCAAAACGCCATCGGGTAGCCCCGCTTCTTGCCAACACCGGGCGATCCAATCTCCGACTGCTGGGGTCTTTTCGCTTGGTTTAAAGACAACCGTGTTTCCTGCCAAGAGACTGGGGACGATATGAGCACCGGGTAAGTGCAAAGGCAGGTTATAGGGACCGAGCACAAGCACGGTTCCCAGCGGGTGATATCGGATCACATTCGATAAGCTGGCCGAGCCACTGGAGCATTCCGAACGCCTTTTTTTCAAAGCGTCTATGGAGTTATCGACCTTGCTTTTGGCCGCCATCACCTCTTGTTTGCTCTCCCAGAGTGGTTTGCCGCTCTCGAGTGTGATGCAATGAGCGATCGCATCTTTATTCCTTTCGAGAGCTTGAGCATATCGTTGGATGAGATCGATCCGATCGGTTACGGATTTTCTCGCCCAGGACTTGGCGGCATGTCGCGATCTTTCGTATGCCGCGTCAATCTCGGTGGAGGTCGCCCAAGAGCCGTGCCAAGTGATTCGATTGTCGATTGGACTCAATCTCTGGATGCTACCCATGAATCTGCTTTCTCATTTTTGAATGCTGCCAACCGAGAAACCATAACAACCCGCTGTTCGAATATGTTATAGTTCAATTTGCGGTTTCTGTCGTTGACGATCTCGCCGTATCAACCCTCTCTTTCTGGTTTCGCCATGTTCCGACTAAGTCATCATCGTTCTAAGTTTGCAGACATTGGGTTTGCTTTGACTTTGTTCGTCACTTTTTCAATCGCGATTTCTGCGTGTGCGGTTGCATTGCACGCCCAAGAAATTGACGTGGAAAAACGAAACGGCCTGTTTCGCCAAGAAAACCTTATGGCTTGGTGCATTGTTCCCTTTGATAGTTTTAATCGACCACCCATAGAGCGTGCCAAGATGCTCTCCGAGCTGGGAATCAAGAAGTTCGCTTACGATTATCGAGCCGAACATGTTCCAACTTTCGAAGAGGAAATCCTGGCGTTGAAGCAGTACAAAATCGAACTCACGGCGTGGTGGTTTCCGGGCAGCCTCAATGATGAAGCCCGCATGACCTTGGCGTTGTTTGAAAAGCACCACGTAACGCCACAGCTTTGGGTAATGGGTGGTGGGGATGTAAACATGTCAAAAGAAGATGAGAATCGATTCCTCGAATCGGAAGTCAATCGATTGCGACCGATTGCCGACGCGGGAAATCGGATCGGTTGTTCGCTTGCACTGTACAATCACGGAGGCTGGTTTGGCGTTCCAGAGAACATGGTGCGTTTGGTAAAGGCGATCGATCGTCCGAATGTCGGTATCGTCTACAACCTGCATCATGCACATGATCAATTGGATCGTTTGGCCGAGGTGCTAAATTTGCTCAAGCCACATCTGCTTGCACTGAATGTGAATGGTATGGAAACGAAGGGTGACCAAATTGGTAAGAAGATACTTGTGATCGGTGAGGGAAATCGGGATGCTGAGGTGTTCCGAACGATTTCTGAAAGTGGATACGAGGGGCCAATCGGTATCCTCAATCACACGCAGGAGGACGCCAAGGAGCGATTGAGCAAGAACCTGATGGGGCTACAAAAGCTCATGAAGCCCCTGAAATAGCATGACGATCCATGAATTCTAAACCTAGCGCCCCAAATCTAACGCCCAAACCTAGGGCTTGGAGAGTTTCCCGTGGTTCTCAATAGCCCAAGCGACAGCAACGCCCATTTTGTACGGGAGTGTTCCGCCAGCCGAGGTTAAAATGGTTGGGTCATCCATGGCTCCCAATCTCGCCAAAGTGATCGCACAGGCGTATCGGACGTTTTCCAATTCGGCATCCGGTGGACCTTGGTCAAAGAATCGCTCTTGAAGTTGACCAGACAGTGCAGAGTCTTTCGAGCCTTGTAAAATCTTCCCGAGCGACCAAATGGCGGAAGCGCGAGCATGCGGTGTCATTTTCTGTGCTAACTCGGGAACGTATTCGCGAAGCAATGGTTCCGCCGGTTTGTATTCATTAGCTCCGAATACGTGCAGCAAATAGGCCAGTTGCAAGCGTTCCGAAATACTGACTCCCTTCCCGTCTTTCAATTGCTCGGTGAGTCGCTTTGTAAAATCGAGCACTTGTAGGATGACCTCTTCTGATGTTGCAATCTCTTGCAACCCCCATGCAGCCCGAATTCGAATGAACTCATTCTCGTGGTTTAACAAAACTAAAAACCGTTTGCACAAATCCTTTCGGTCCAATTGAACGGCCAATATCAACGCTTGCTCAATCGCAAGATTATTGTTGCTGGAGATTTGCGTATCAACGAGCGTGTCGACGATAGGCTTCAACTCCGGTGCACTGGCATGTTGAAAAAGTGATTCTCTCGCTTGGTCGCGCAGCCCGACATGGGAGTCGAAGAATGCTTCGCTCAGACGGCGTAGATTCTTTTCGATCGGGTTTTTGGCGAGGTTTGCGATTGCTAACTCGCGAACCGTAAATTCTTTGTGATCTAGCAATGCATGGGCCAGTAAATCTGCTTGTTGCGAGTGAAATTTACTGATCGATTGATAGGCAATGCTTGCGGCGGCGGGTTGATCGGATTTGATTAAATCCTGCTGTATAGCGAGCGCGGCGTCGCTACGATGTTCGGCTATCAATTGCGCTGCGATAAGCTCTTTGGAGGAGAACTGAGACGCGAGGAAGTTACTCGCTAGCGACTCTAAGCCATCTGTTTTTAACCGACCCAACACACGTGATCCGATCAACTTAATCGGTAGAGGTAAGTTTGGTTTGGATAGAAGATCAGTCAAAATGGGGACGGATTCTTTATCATCCAGAGCTTCGACTCCTTGGATTGCAAGACTGATAGCCTGCCAGTCCCCTCTGAGTTCGGCGATTCGAGCACGCCACGTTTTTAATGGAAGAGAGCTCTTCCAGCCGACCAAAATCTCTTCTGCCTGAAGTGCTAAGTCTGCTTTCTTTTCTCCGACAATCCAGACTAGCTCCGATTGCGAGGCGTCGCCAAGTTTAGCCATGGCGGTCATTAATGCTTGGCTGAATAGACGCGTGTTGGGGCGGTCAGGTTTCTGTTCGTTTGTCAGAGAGTCTTTTAGTTTGCTCTGAACCCACTCCATGACGCGAACGCTTTCGTCGCTGGGTATCAATGTGGCGAATTTGTTTATACGTCGTAGTTCATCGAGTTGCACCTCCAAGTCTTTTGACTCTAGTTTGCTAAACACAACACGAACTGCGTTTTGAGGTTCGCTGACAACCCACAAGCCGTCGAGGGGTGGATCTAACTCGTACCGATTGGTTGTTGGAAAATTGCTTTGGCACAAACCGGTAGCTGCGAACGCACCGCCCAAAAGAAATGAGACAAACGTAGCTTTCGCATCCAACGTAGCCTTGGCAAAGAGGCGTGCTACAACCCGATTCAGATAAATCCCATTCATTTCTAAGCCATGTCTTTAATCAGGACGAGTCATTTTCCAAACGCGAATCGACATCAGTATCGCACAACCGGCTGATATACCGAGACCTATCCACCAGCACATAGGTGCTAAGCGATAGGCTTCGAAACCGGGAGCCTTCATTTCACTCAGCGCTGCTGCTGCTGGGTTAAACATTAGTACACGCTCGACGAACAGTGCTCCGAATGGTCGCCCCTGGGCAAGCCATACTAATAGCGTTCCCGCAAACAATGTTAGAAGAACGCCATAACTCATGGCGGTCGCCGCAGCCGTGGATTTAGCGAACGTGCTGACGCAGGCGCTGATGCAAACAACCAACGCAATGGCGACCAGCATGGAGATCATTACATTGCTAACTTGGCCGCTCAAATCGGGTTGAATGTAGCTCATTACCGCGTAACCGGGCAGACTCGCTAACAAGACCAATAACAGTGTCCAAACAACACTCATGAGTTTGCCAGAAACAATTTTCAGGGACGAGATCGGACTGGTGCGAAGGATGGGCCAGCCTCCACTTTCCAATTCCGACGCGAACAAATTCGCACCTAAGCTAGGTCCGACCAGCAGCAACAAACCTAGTTGCATCAGAACCATCGAGCTAGCGATCCTGGCAACTCCCCAGCTAACGGTTCCGGTCGCAGCAACAACGGTCAAACCGAGTGAGACAATGGCACAAATAAAGATCAAGCGAATCAACCAATGGAGTCGACCGAATTTTCTGGTACGGAACTCTTTGACCATGATTGGGTTCAGCCAACGAGGAATTCCGGACTTGCGTTTGTTTGGGTCGACGATGTAATTGACGCTTCGCAATACGCCAGCTTTGTTGGCATCTCTCGCAATTATTTTGCCAGTCGGTCGAGCGCGATCCAGTTTTATCGGATCCAAAGATCGCAATGTCAAAACCGCCAAGACGACCGTAATGAGCACACTAGCGATCAGGAAAGCTCCCCAGCCAGTTTGGATTCCGAGCACTGCTGCAGCACCTTGCGAGCTGGTAATCTGTTGTAAAGCTGAAGCGGGGGACACTGCCGTTAACGCTTGGGCTAAGAAGGCCTTTGGGCCATCCAGCTTGCCAACGAAGACCATGGGTGCAATGGAAAACAGAACTAAAAAAAGGACCGCGATGTAAGTCCACCTCAAGCTCGCGTCGGTTGATTGAGAACGTTGGCTAATCCACAACCCGACCGCAGTATACTGAAGCGACATCGCCAAAAAGACCAAAATCATAGGTCCTAAATGATCTCGAATCGAGATGCCACCCATGGCCACGCAAGCGGCGAAGGCGGGTAAGCTGGCCGACATTAGAATTGCGCCCAGTGTTACATTGCTCGCGAGTTTTCCGAGGTAGATTTGGACTGGGGTCATCGGGGAATTCAGCAAGATAGCTAGTGTCCCCTTTTTCCGCTCGCTAACCAGTGACGTAGCGGGAAATGCGGGTACCAGCATCATAACGGCCAACGTGACAGCAAACGCCAATGGCCGAAAGATCAAGACGGCTCCTTGGCTGACGATATCCACGGTCGAATCGGTTGGCCAACGCAATAAGACCAGCCCGCAACTAACGACCGCGACACTCGCGATCGCGATCAATGTTTTCCAGGATCTCAATCTATCGAGTAGCTCTCGACGAAAAATCGGGTTTAACCAAAACAGAATTGCTTCTTTCATACGTCAATCCTATTTCGAGTCGTTTGCAGGACCTGAGGCAACCGAGAGGAACGCATCCTCGAGATCTCCGACGACTTCGCGGAATTGAGAAACCATGACACCCTGTTGCAAGAGATTCTTAAGCAATTCGGACAGTGCCTGTTCTGACTCGGCGGTGGGAAAGCGAATCACCCGTTCTTGTTTGCTAAGTTGGAGTTCGGCATTTGCACCGAGATGTTGTCGAACGATTGCGTCCGCTTTGGAAACATCTGTCTCCGAGAGCAACTGGACTTCGTAGCTCCTCGTTGGGCACAAATCACGCATTACATCGTCGAGGGCTCCGAATGCACGCAGTTTGCCTCCCGTGATAATCGCGACGGTGTCGCAAATTCTTGCCAACTCTGGGAGAATATGGCTGGTTACAATGAGCGTTTTTCCCTCGGCCGCCAATCGCAAAAGAATCTCGCGCATTTCGATTCTTGCTTTCGGATCCAACCCATTGGCTGGTTCATCAAGAATGAGAACTTGCGGATTATGTAGCAGCGTTCTCGCGATGCCAACACGCTGCTGCATACCGTGACTCAAGCTTTCGACAAACTTATCCTGCATGTAGCGTGAATTGGTAACCTCTAAAACCTCGTCGATGCGTTTGGTTCGTTGGCTGCCCTGCAAACCAAATACTGCACCGAAGAAGTCCAGGTACTCTCGGACTCGCATGTTATCATAGGAACCGAATTTATCGGGCATGTAGCCCACCAGATGCTTAATTCGGCCTGCGTTTTCGGAGCAATTCACTCCGGAGATAAATGCTGAGCCTGACGTGGGGCGAGACAATCCAACCAAGATCTTAATGGTGGTCGTTTTACCGGCACCATTCGGGCCGATAAACCCCAGTATCTGCCCCTTCTTGACATGGATCGACAAATCATCCAAAGCGACAAAATCCCCATATCGCTTGGTAAGGTTCTTGGTTTCGACGACGTATGATTCGGAATGACTCATGGGGCTCCCACAACTTCTGCTGCCAAGTCGGAATCCGTCACGACGCGGCCTTGAAAACTTAAATGTAAATGACTTACTTGCCAACTCATCAGCGATACCGATCCGGCATCAGCAGACTTGTCATTTCGCTCGCTAACGGTCAACTTAAGACGAATCACACCATCGGCGCAATCCTTTAGCACGCTTTCGTCGGTTACGCTAAATCGCCACGGTACCGATGGATTATCGACCTTTCCTAATTCGACCGATTTTCCGTTGGATAGGTGAGAGATTGTGGCGGTTCGTCGTGGTGCACGAATGTCGAGTTCGATGTCAATTTTATCCGCCGAGAATGGTAACACCTCTGTGGGCAAAAGAAACTCTAGGTCAATATCCGATGCGTAGGTTGACTCGTTAATCCACTCGCCACGGAGTTGATCGAAAACGGTCGAGGACGAAACCGAGTCTTTCGAATTTTGGACGGTGATCAATCCGTGTGGGATCAGAATGGTTTGATTGGGTGCAGGTGGTGCTAACTGGATCGGAATACTAACCATTGCAGAGCCGGTGGTTTTTAAGTCATCGCGATTCCATTGCGGCAATTCTTGCCATCGGCTACTCCATCCGAGTAACCGGCGGGGCATACGAATCTCCCTTTCTTTGACCTTGAAGTAGTCGCGATACACGCTGGCTCGCCTAGTTTGTTCATTGGTGACTAGGGTGTCGACAAACCACCGATCCCCAGATGCGTTGATAGAACCATCCGCAACAAAATTTTTGCCGTTCTTAGCAGCAATCATTCGATTTCCTGGAGTGAAGTTAACGATAACATCGCTTAGATCCAGGGCAGGGGGGGGCTCAATCTCGAGTCCCGTCTCCGTCAACCGACCAGTCGCACGCATCGAACTGGTTTCCACGATTCCAGACGTAGAAAATTTCCAGATACCCGGTGGCCAAGCTGAGTTTTGCATGGACCAACTCATGATGTCATCTGCTGCCAATGTTTTGATGCCAGAGGTGACCGATGAGTCTGGCGTTCCGCTGCCATCGATCCGACCAACAAGCTTCATGTCCGAGGCTTCGGTCTGATAAATGGCTCCATGCTCTCTCGCATACGCATTGTTACCGTCATCACTGACCTCGATCATTTGCAATCTTGAATCGGTCTGCTCGATATCGCGTCTAAACCAAGCGGAGCCAACAATGATTCCTGTCGCGATCAATCCTGACACGCAAGGAACGACGTAACCGATCTGTTTGAGATCTCCCGCTTTCAAACGCCATAGACCAATTGCAATGATCAATAGGCAAAAACCTGATAAAATAGCAGCGATCCACGAACGAGGTGGGACAGGAGAGCCTATCAATTCCACCGCATAATTGGTTTCGTCTTTTGAGAACGGTTGAAACCGTCTGATATTGGACACTTCACGTGCCCAATCGATGGCCCAAAGTTGATTTTGAAAATCGGACGTCATGCTCGAATCGAATGGCTTAGTTCCTGTTCTGGCTTTGAGCCATGCTTGACTGCCAAGGGTAGAAAAATAAATGTGACCGTAACCAGAGCGCATTCGAAAGGCCGCTGGCCAATCACCCACTCGGTGCGTGACCTCCGCCCCTTCTATAGCAACGCGTTTCATTTTCACGGGCGTGTCAACACTAACGATGCGATCCGCTTCCGCAATCGATGACGTACCCGACACGACATCTACGACGAAATTCGTTAGCTCCGTCTCATCGATGGTTTCACACAATTGTCGTCCACTTAGCAATGGTCGAACTTGGTCCGTCGGGACTTTATCCAGCATGATCCACAAAACACCCCCCGATTGAACAAATCGTTTGATCGTCTCGACAGTCGAAGCGTCCTGCAATGTTTCCGACTCCCCAATGACCAACCAGTCGATCGCGTTCCATCCTAAATAGCTA
Source organism: Pirellula sp. (assembly GCA_025459355.1). GTDB lineage: Bacteria > Planctomycetota > Planctomycetia > Pirellulales > Pirellulaceae > JBKCUI01. The sequence goes on along the minus strand of JALOQS010000064.1, from coordinate 5,048 downwards.
ATCGGCAGAGGGTAGACGTCGAAATTCGCCGTGCGGATCGATAGCCCAGAATCAACACACGTTGCTTTGACATGTTCATACGGATAGAACGACTCGGCAGGGGGCCAGTGCCAAAACGGCTTGTTGGGAGGAAATGGGTCTACAACCATGGCTGGGAACACCGGGCTCGTGTCCAAGGATAGTGGCAAGCTCTGGCTCATCGGTTTGCCATCAACCTCTAGTTGGTAAAACTGACCACTACGTTCTTGCAATGCGTCAACGACGATATCCAGGCGATCTTTCCCTTTGATTTCCAATGGCACTCGAATTAGCATGTCGAAGTGGCACTCTGAGCGAGGGGCAATCTCAATATCACGCACCTGCTCTTGGTCGGTGAAGCCATCGACGCGGCCGCTGAGTCGCATCTTCACTTTTTCATCAGATCGGTTTAGAACCAACGCACGAACCGAAACCAATCCACCGGAAACGGCGCGTGTTAGAGGAGTGCGCGTTACCGACCGCAATTCCAGTAAAGGATCAGCGGCGACGACAAATCCATGAAGATTCGAGCTGATTGCCAAGCATAAAATCCACAATAAGACTGTTCGGGAAAAGGCTGCTGAGTTCATAAAACTGTAAAGGTAGGACACGCGTCGTTGTATCGGTGCGACAAAAGTATAACGACTCCTCAGCTAAATACAGCCATGGGTACCAGTCGGCTGTCGCAGATTTCGCAGCACGATTCTTTAGAGTCGTAGTCGGTCGGCATATTACCCGAAGAAAGGACCGGTTCCCAGTTCTGGGGCAAATGGAGAACCGTCTAGGTAAACTGAAAACAGTCTGGGCAAATCACGAGTTTGCCCATCGCTTTGCAAACTCCCACAAGCGAGGGAAGGAAGAAAAAGCGGTCGGTGCTGCCCCACTCAATGGTCCGGAAGTCTGCAATTCCCGCATGGCGATCTGTGTGCGGCGATCAAATAATTGTTCGATTGGGATTTTGATTTTGTAATCCAGAGCCTTGCACAAGTCGTCTAGCACTTGATCCGGTTGCTTGCCACGTATCAAGGCGATCTCGCCTAGTCGGTAACCATGTTGAGCTAACCTAGCACTCCAATGCCAATCTTCGGTCGTGGGTGACATGGGATCTCGAATGGCATTCGCATCTGATTTGTGAGGTGCAGTGAGCTTTTCAGGGGTGCGAATTTCCGACCATTCTTGCAGTTGGTCTTCGGCTACATCGGGTGCATCGGGTGCATCGGGTGTATACACTGCATCGATTGCATTGATCGCATCGGTCGCCTCATTTGTGTTGGTTGGAGCCGTTGAGTTGGCCGGGGCCGCGATGCCAGCCATGCTTTGGTTCGCGGGGCTTGATGGCTTTGGGGAGCCTCTCTGGCTTTCCTCGGCGTGATTTAGATCGGGCGAGGTCGATTTTGAAACTGTTTCCTTGTGGGGAGGGTGAACCGAGTCAGCTTCTTGTTTGGTGGGAGTAGTGATGGTTTCTTGGCTGTGTGATGATGCAAGACTCGACTTGTGAATAAATCCGATCACTGAGTCAGGGTAAGCTTGACTGCCACTCATGCACGCCAACCCAATGGGGCCGACAGATACGGTCACTTTACCTTGCCTGAGTTCTGTCAGTAGGAGCAGCGTTGTGTCGAGCATCAGATCGAGAAGAGCGGAGACGTGAGTGCGTTTCCAATCTTGAAGCATACCGAACTCGTTCAGCCTGGATAGTCGCAGCCCTTGAATGGCTTTGTTGTCTGTTCCGGCGAAGAATTGAGACAAAACGGTTTTGCTCAAATAGCCGTGTGTTCGATCGATAGCAGACAGCACTTGATTGGCGACGGCACGCGCTCGCTCTTGTTCAGCGGGCAATAGGTTGACGGCGTCCCCTTTCGCAGCTTGTTTGGTTTTGGAAGAGCTGGTCGATGACTTTTTTTCAACGCTCGGTTGCGCGGCGGCCTTTTGTGTGGGAGCAGTCGGTGTGGCAGACGTCGGTGTGGCAGCAACAGCATCCGAGGTTTGCGTATTGTCCGCCAAGACTGTTGCGTTGTTTTGTTTTTGCTTCGCTTGTAACTTTAGTTGTACGTCCAAAGGTAATTCCGGTAGCGGTACCCAACCGGTTTTGCCGTGGCATCGATCGCAAAGCTTGCAATCGCTGGCGGAGCCATCTCCAAAGTATTCGAGAATGTTCTTCTGACGGCAGGATCGCGTTTGGCTGTAAGCCACCATGCGGTCGAGTTTTTCGTAGTCTGCTTTTTTTCGTTCTGCTAATGTTTTATGATCGATCCCGAGCTTATCGAATGGGACGTCACGTTTACGGATGTGGATCGCGCGACCGCGAAACGGTGGCACATAGTCAAAGCCAGGCAAGTTGCAAAGTTCACGCAGATGCCTTGATAACGCGTCTCGTTCCATTTGCAATTGCTGCATCAACCAACGTGGATTGACATAGACCGCTTCTTCTCGTCGGTCGCCGACAGCCTTTTCAACGACCCTCAATACAGATCGCTTAACGGTAGCCTCCTTGGGAAGCAAGTCGACCAGGGTGGGGAGTTTGGAATCGATTCGAACCATCGCCAATCCACCAGCGACCTCGAGTCTTTCAACCACTTCGGTCCTGCTCAGTAGTTGCAAACAGGAGTTAATTGCTTCAGAGGAGACCGGCGCATTGGTCCGCTCTTTAATCTCCTCGGCTGTCAGCTCGATAGGGTCTGTTGGGTAACTGATCAAGAATTTATAAACGCTTTCGATGATCTCTTTCGATGGATTTGCGTTTTCAATAAAAAACTCTTGGATGTACCGATCTTGTGGCGAGTAGAGTAGCACGCATTGCGAGGGAAGACCGTCCCGCCCGGCTCGGCCTGCTTCTTGGTAGTAGGCCTCGATGGTGCCCGGCGTATTAAAGTGCACAACATAGCGTAGGTCTGATTTGTCGATCCCCATTCCAAACGCATTCGTCGCTACGATGGCTTCTAATTCGCCTCGCATGAATTGCTCTTGAATGAATTTGCGTTGATCGGGAGCGAGTCCAGCATGATAAACCCCGACCGAGATTTTTGCCTCTTTGGCTAGCAGCTCGACCAAAGCTTCGCAACGCTTGCGAGTGGCTGCGTAGATGATGCCACTGCCGGGTTTGGTTTGGAGAAACTCAACCAGCTTTTGTTCTTTGTCACGGTCGCTACGGCACTGCACGACGCCAAAGTATAGATTGTCCCGAGCAAAGCCAGTGATAAAGTGCTTGGCGACTTTTAGCCGAAGCGAATCAACGATGTCTTGCCGAACGCGAGGTGTGGCCGTGGCTGTTAATGCAACCGTCTGAACACCGCCGAGAGCTTCACGAAAGCGACCGACCCGTTGATAGTCTGGACGAAAATCATGTCCCCATTCGCTAATGCAGTGCGCCTCGTCAATCGCAAGCAATTGTATTGGGGTCGATCGGATAGCATCGACAAAGTTTTGATTCCGCAGCCGCTCGGGCGCCACATATAGCAGCGAGTATTTTCCACGCGCCACGCGATCCAGGCGTTGGTTTTGTTCTGCCGGTGAAAGGGTGCTATTGATCAGTGTGGCAGCGATGCCGCGTCTGGTTAACGCGTCAACTTGATCCTTCATCAGTGCGATCAATGGTGAGACCACGATCGTCAAGCCAGTCCGGACGACGCTGGGCAACTGGTAGCAAAGACTTTTGCCTCCCCCCGTTGGCATCACGCACAAACAATCGTTACCCGCCAGAATGTGATCGATGACCTCGCGTTGCCCACGACGAAACTCGGCCAAGCCGAATTTCGCTAGAGCATTTTGAAGATCTGGGGTAGCTGTCGTTGACATGCGGTAGAGTCAGTACGTTTGGCGTGGGAGTGGATGACATCCCACAGTTTACCGTCTTTTTCTAACGCCGACAGTCGAGACCAGAAATGTCGCACTTACGCGGACAAATCAGCCTGTTCAGAGGTTTATCTTTGCGCAGGTGCCGAGCGAACCGCCTCGGGAGCTGGTGCGCTTCGATAGGTTTGAGGAGCTGTGTAGCTTACTGGGCTCCCGATTTCGTAGGAGCTTGGGTAGCTACTGATAACCTCACCATCGATGCCACCATAGTTACCCACGTGGCCATCGCCGCAGGTTGGGCATGCCGGTGGAGCGGCACAGCCTGCGTCACATGGAGCCCCCATATTGGATGGGCTTTGAAAACGATTGAACAGGCCACCGAATGGCCTCCATCCTTGGCCGCATGAACATCCTGAAAACGCCAATACTAGCGTGGCGCAAAAGATCGCAAGTCTATTGTTGATTGTCTTCTTGTCTTCTTCATCTTGTTTCCCCCGTTTTTGATTTTGCGACCTTGATCGGTACACAAATTAACGGGAAACTCTACGTCACCGTTAAGGCTTTGCAAATTAACTTTAGCCTTTTTCGAAAAATCTTACAAAACCTACAAACGTCATTCTTCGCTCATTCTCACAAACTTATCCCCTGAACATCGGAAAAGCTCGCAATGTTTAACATCAACTTGCACGACATTCTCTCGACGACATCCCCTCGCATCTAGCAGCCGTTATGTATCCATTGGCTTCCAAAAACTCCATTGATGAAACCAGCCGACCTTTAAGTCGACGGAGCGCGATTACGCCTTTGCGGTTTGCATCACTGGCTATCCTCGTGTGGGTTGCTCTGGTGGCTTTCTTTCCGCCATCGGTATCTGCTCAGTCGGGAGTCGAACAGTCGGGAGCAACACAGTCGGGAGTCGCAGCTTCAGCGTCCTCTACGCCGCACTCCATAGCAGTTGTTTCGCAGGGTTCGAACCAAGTCGTCGAGGTGACATCCCAACAAGGGGTTTCCGAGGACGCTGTTTGGTTGCCTAACTGTAGCATCGAGTCGGAGATCTACGAACTTTCGACTAGGCACTTAAGCGATCGCTTTTGCTCCATTAATGAGGAGACTCCAAACCTCGAAGTATACCGATGGGGGAATTGTCGTTGGAATACATCGAACCTGGGACAAGCTTTGCATGGCGATGATAAGCTGACGATCGTTTATGTGCATGGTAATTTTATGGAGAGGGAAAA
>JALOQS010000304.1 GCA_025459355.1 Pirellula sp. | reverse complement strand
TCGCATGTGGAAGCGTTCTCTAATAGCTTTGTTGTTGAATTGGAGTGTCCCAAGCTCGGAGCATCGGTACTACAAATTCGTGTTCAAGAGCAGAGCGGATGGATCGTTACGTGTATTGCACAAATCGGATGGCTGAGGTCCGCAAGTGATGAGCAATGGAATTCTTTTTGCAATGCGGTCGAAGGGTTTTATCGCAAAAGTGGAATTGAATTAGTGCGTGAACAAATCGAGAACGCTTTTACCAAACGATACCCTTACGACGTTGACTCAGCTGGGCTGTTGGTTTGGCCGTCCAAGTCCTTTGATATCGAAATCGTTACCGATTTGAAGGCTGAAGGAGATCTGAGACCGATGCCCGATTGCAACCGACCCCTCGTGAGCGAGTCATCTTCGAATCGACAAGCACTACTTGGTCAGACTGGGAAACCTTATGGAGCGAGCGAGATGGAATCTCGCAAGCATGCCAGCAAAGCAACAGCGAGCCGATCGTCATTGCGGATCGTCCCAATCGCTAGCCATCAGCTTCACCCTCTCCAAACGCCGGAGACTGCTGATTTAGCGAGCCGTTGGGCGCTAGCCCCGGTTTAGTGGCTTCGCCACAGGCTTTAATCAGCTGTCTCCGGCGTTTGGGGATGGTCAGCCCGCGATAGCGAGGCTGGGGCGGGAAGTCCGTGCGTTTAATGGGCGATCGCCCCTTAATGCTGTACACTCGTATGCTTATATGATTGAGTTACCATCGACTGGAAAGCCCCTTAGAGTCATCGAGTACATCCATGAGCCATGCAGAGCGACCCGAATATTCTACACCCGAAGAGTATTTGCGGATGGAGGAACGAGGGCTTACCAAGAGCGAGTACGTTGATGGTTGGATTCGAGCGATGTCAGGGTCGACGCATCGGCACAATCGAATCAAACTGAATTGCCTCGTCCAACTTTCATTGAAGCTCCGAGATCAGCGTTGCCAACCCTTGGATTCCGATACGAAGGTACGTTTGGATAACGAAGGTAAAAGACGTTTTTATTATCCGGATGCACAAGTTGTTTGCGATTCGAACGAGCTAAGCTCCGTCTATCAAGATCGCCCGGATTTGATTATCGAGGTTCTTTCGCCATCAACCCGTCGATACGATTTGGACGAAAAGATGACGGCCTATTTGACGATCTCGTCCCTGCAGTGTTACCTACTATTAGAGCAACACCAACCCATCGCCATAATCATGCGAAGAACTCGGTCCGGATTCCTTCGCGAAGACATTCAAGGCATGAATGCGAGCATCGATTTACCCACTCTAGGGATTTCGCTGGCGACGCGAGACATTTATGACGGAATTGAGTTCACCGACGAATGTGTACAGGAACCAGAACCGGAGTATGAAGCTTTGTGAGGGGACTGTTTCAGCGTGCCCAAACAGATGAGCGATCTGCATCGCGAGCGCAAGGCCGAGTTTCGGTCGGCGGTGGCGACGGAGGTGCCCAACATCGAAAGTGCCTGCGTTGATTTGGTCTAATTCCGCCACCGACAGTGTATCAATGAAACGGGATTCGGAAGGATTACCCGAAACCGGGTAAAACTCAAGGATTTTCTGAATAAAAGTGATCGCGTTACGCAACCTCTTCCCATTCAAGATCTTCCCAAATAATTGGCCAGGGTACCGAAGGATATGCGAAAAAAAACGTTGTTAAAGGGAATCTTGTGCAAACTGTGTGAGTCTGTGATGTTGGTCATCGTGGGGATGTTCCTAAGTGCGTACACCACTATCGCCCAGGAATCTAAACCAACCGAAAATTCTCCATCGGTTGGCAAAATTCCGATCTTGGTCGTGGATGAACAGGACAAACCGATTCCAGGCGTCAAGCTGGTTCCGTGGGCTCTCGGCAGCGGACAATACCATGGCGTGTGGGGGACATTCGAGGGTAAACCCGATGTGTCCGGGATGGATCCGATTTCCGAGATGACTGACCAAGATGGTACAGCGGAGATCCTCTATCCGATTTTGCGTGACGCGAAAGAAAAAGTGAAAACCCTCTCGGTGTCAGTTCGCTTTGAGCATCTCTATTATTCGTGTGGCGATACAAAACATATTGATGTGCCTCTGGCTGATGATGGACCCTATAAAGTCGTCATGACAGCCACGGCATCGATCGATCTAAAGCCCATGATCGATGGACAGGCTGTCCCCTTGGACGAGATTTATGCTTTTTGGAGCAATCCACGATCCTGGAGCGTCGAGGGAGCGCCTGAAAAGTTAGCTTCGGGTCACTTGCGAATTCTCGGTTTTCTTCCCGGTGACAATCGAGTGTTGCTCGCAAGAATGGTTGACGATCGTATCACCCATTTCACTGATGTAGTGGTATTTAATGCCACTGCAGGGGGGCACGAAGAACAGAATGTCCCATTAACTCCTGCACACCGTGTTGTTGGTAAATTGAGCGACGATGTCCCACGTCCCGTTCGACAGGGACGAGTGGTAGCGAGGACGATTCCCGATCTTTCGGACGTTAACAAAGTGATGTGGACCGATTGGGCTGAGGTTTCCGCAGATGGATCGTTCGTATTGGAAGCGTGGCCTGCGACAGAGTCGATACAACTCATCGCTTTGTGTGATGGTTACATAGCTACCTCAGGCGATGCCCCAACCGAAGATTTAAAGCTTCCTAAGGACCCCTATTATCGTCCTCACTCCTTCCCTGCCGGTAGCACGGATATTGTTGTACCCATGAAGCCGCTTTCACCTGTGACGGTCACAATAACAGACGAGACAAACACGCCCATCAAGGATATGTTTGTTGCAGCAGCACCTAACGTGGGATGGTGGGCTTACGGATCACAAATCTACGCAGATTTTTCGGCCAAGGGGAAAGACATTCTCAAAAAACGCAATCAAGTCTTTTTGAAGGGAATACGGACTCGCGCGGCTCGATTACGCTGCAGCTACCGGCCGGAACTCAGTACATCGCCGCGTGGAATGACGATTACGAATTACCAGTTTCTTTGGGAAGCCGTGACGTCAAGATTCGCGTGCGAGAAGGAAATCCGCTCGACATCAAGCTACGTGCTCAAGCAATTGGTACAGAACAACTCGGAGACTGGGACAGGCTGGCTGGGGTGATCTATGGTTGCTCAACGATCGAAGGGCGAAAACTCTTGGAACTACCAGGTATGAAAGAAAAGGTCGATGAGTTCGTGAAGAAATTCAGCGACGCGAAAAATCAACAAGACCCCGAGCTCTTGTCTGAAGCGTATTTGTCCTTGTCCGAAGCGTTTCAAAATGCGAACGAACAAGAAGAAGCACTGAAGTGGAAGATGAAAGCGCTAGACCTCAAGAAGAAATAAGTAAACTAGGTTCGATCAAAGTAAGCCGTACGAATCTCGTCATCGTGCGTTGCCGAATCATCGATGGCCATTTGGAAATTGGATTTGCTAAGAGCGCAGATGAGAGAGTCTTCGAGAGCATAAACACTCGCGTTTCTCGGTTGCCCGGTTATCAAGGCTGCTTCGCCAAAAAAGTCACCCGTTCGCAACGTAGCCACCTCGACTTCAGGTTGACCTCGCCTGACGGCTACCGATCCCTTTCGAATCAAAAAGAATCGATCGCCAGGATCGTTCTCTTTGATGATGCGAGTTCCTGCTGGAAACATTTCGATGGTCATTTCATCCGCGATGCGAGTTAATGTGCGCGGGGTAACTTTGGCAAAGACCGAGCATTTGGCAATCATTTGCGTCAAGATGGCCGCTTCCTTCATAAGAGCATCGGTGCGAATGCGGCCATCGACCAACGTCACGATGCGATCGGCCACATCGAGGATTCGGTTATCGTGAGTCACGATGAGAATCGTCGTCTTCTGTTCGGTGGCCATTCGCTGGAGCAGATCGACCACCATGCGGCCACTTTGTTCATCAAGTGCAGCCGTTGGTTCGTCCGCGAGAACCAATCTTGGGTTATGCACCAGCCCGCGAGCGATCGCGACCCGTTGTTTTTGGCCTCCAGAGAGTTGTTTGGGCTTATGGTAAACACGATGTTCGAGGCCAACTTGTTTGAGCATCGATTGGGCTCGTTCGTTGAGGGCACGCGAGGAGAGCTTGGGATCAACGAGTTCGAGCGACATGCGAACGTTCTGCGTTGCATTGAGGGCTTCGAAGAGATTGTGGGCTTGGAATATAAATCCAATTTCTTTGCGGAACTCTTTGAGTTTGCCTGCCGCTGCACCATGTAGCTGATTATCGAGAACGCGAAGCTGGCCATCTTGGACGGTCCGAAGAGCGCCGATTAACGTCAGCAAAGTCGTTTTTCCGGAACCGCTGGGTCCGGTCATGATGATGATCTCGCCTGGAAAAACGGTGAGATTGTTATCGAACAGGATTTGTTTTCTCAATTCTCCGGTGCCAAAGAAATGTTGAAGTCCTTGGGCTTGAATCGAGGGAGCTTCCCCCTGGGAGATCCGCTGACGAGTTTGCGGATCAAACAGAGTTGCGCGTTGGAGTGTTCCGGTATCCATAATCTCACGTATTCAACTTTGTGGCATTTTCGCGATTCAGTGCCGCTTTACGATAGTTCGGAGTGTAATCTATTGGAGTGAGGATTTGATTCTTGAAGCGTAACTCTTTACCAAATCCGACCTTTTCCCCCAGCCGATAACATGAGAAGAATCACATCAGTCGTCCCTCTGGGAATCTTCGTCGCCATTCCCGGTTTGGTCTGCACCTCGGGTTGCATCGACCCAGTGCACACATTGGCCTATGTCGTAAACGAAACAGCAGCTCAAGGAACCTCGCCATCCAATCGTCCGGCTTCGAATCAGAAATCTTCGACGGCTGCACCACGCCGCGAAATCAAAGTCCAAGGAAGGCTGGAACCTAAAGGTGGCTTTATTCGGCTCTCCGGTTTACCGGGGGATAAGATCGAACTTTGGTACGTTCGGCCGGGAGACGTTATCGAAAGTGGAACCAAGCTCGCTACCTTGGCAAGTCATACCGTCCGGCAATTAGAACTCGATGCAGCGAAACTCAAGCTCGACGAAGCCAAGACAGCTCGCGACATCAAGCTTCAGGAACTCGAGCTGAACATTGAAGTCGCGTCGGGGCAATTAGAGAACGCTCGCGGGTTGGTCGAAATCGCTCAATCACAACGGGAGATGGCGTCGCAGGGAGAGCGGCAGATTCTGCAACTGCAGGATCAGCTAGCTAGCTTGCGACGGCTGCACGAAGATCCGTTGACCAGAGCTGCGGTCGGTCGCTTGGAATTGCAAAGTAAAGAGATGGAAATCTCCGGACTCGAAACGAAATCGAAGCAAGCAGTCTTGGCTTCCGAAAATGCGATTAAGCAAGCGATGTTACAAGTGCGACAAGCTGAGCAGGCGCTCGACGCTGCTAAGAAAGCCAAGGAGCTAGCACTTAAAGCCTCATCGATTGCGGCTTTAGAAAAGCAAATTGAACTCTTAGAGCTGCAGCTTAAAGAGTCCTCGCTAACATCTCCTATCAATGGTGTGGTGCTCAATATAAACGTCGAAGCGGGCGAGCGATTCGCCACGTTGCCAGCGATCGAGATTGCTGACTTGTCGTCCATGATGTGCGTCGCGGAAGTCTACGAAGCAGATGTTGCCGAGATTCAAACGGGTGATTCCGTTTCGTTGCGATCAGCTGGCTTGACGAGAGAGCTATCAGGTAAAGTCTCTCGCATAGATCGTTTGGTCGGTGTTCCACAAATGCGTTCTCCCGATCCGTTAGCCAGAACCGATTTTCGTGCCGTTCGTGTTTGGATTGAGATTGACGCTAATGATGTAGCGATTGCGGCAGAACGAGTACGTTTGCAAGCCGATGTAACGATCCGAACCTCGCGTTAGTCGATCGCTCACGTTTGAGAGTATTACCTGTCAGCAAAGGAAACGTTGGTTACTCAAGGCGTTTGATAATGTGCCAGCCGAATTTACTCGTGGCAGGATCGTAAGGGCACAGACCATATTCGTCGACCTTTAGCGAAAAGCTAACGTCGCCGAAGCCTTTGACCATGCCATCGCGGGAGTTAGAGCCTGATGCAACGTCGACCGGCAATCCGCTATTTACCAATTTGTATATGCCTAGAGACGTATCATCGGTGTACTGTTTGACGATTTGGTTGAAGTCAGCTCCCGCTTTGGCTTCTGCAAAGAGTTTTTCCGCCAACGCTTGAGCCTCTTCTTTGGTTCGAGTCACTCCGGGTACATCGAGCCCTTGAAAGCTAATCAGACAATGCTGCACCATGACGCGCCTGGGTTCGTTCTTGGTATTCTCATCGATTGGCTTTGATTTCGTGACAGGTTGCTCGCTTTGGCAGCCGATGCAGAAGGCTAAGCAAATGAAAAGGAGTTTAGAGCTGAGCAGGTTTCGTAACATGGACCGTATCGCCCCGTTGAGGAATTAGTTGAGGAGTTGAGGAATTAGTCTCGAGGTTAGGCTGGCATTGACAGCTCGTCATTATAAATGAGATCGCTGCGCTCACGAGGCTGATTTCTTGTGATTCGCGGTTTTGTAGACACTGAGCATAGTCGCCGGGATAAGAACGTTTGAAAATGGTCGATCAGGAAACAGTCCCCCAAGTTCGAATAACTGCCCTCACCAATCACGCGGTCCGCGATTCCGGTGAGTATGTTCTTTACTGGATGACCGCCATGAGACGGCTTCGGTACAACTTTGGTCTACAGCGAGCGGTCGAATGGGCGAATGAGTTGCGGCGTCCGTTGTTGATTTTCGATGCCGTTCGAACGAATTATCGCTGGGCATGTGATCGGTTTCATCAGTTTTTGATCGACGGCATTGAAGAGCGATCTTCGCAGTTGAGTTCCTCGAAAGCAGCTCACTGTGCGTACATCGAGCCAAGTTCTAATCATGGCTCGGGTTTGATGGAGACACTGGCGCAGCACGCGTGCGTCGTCGTGGCCGATGATTATCCGTGTTTCTTTCACCCGGCTTTGTATCAAAGAATCGCGGCCAAATGGGGCTGTGCTCTGGAGATTGTCGACTCCAATACCATCGTCCCCATGCGTTTAGCCGACCGCACGTTCACAGTCGCCCACTCGTATCGTCGCTACATGCAAAAGGTTGTGGCCGAGAGCATGCCTCAGTTTCCGGTTGAAGAGCCACTCAAGGCTCTGAAAACGGAGAGACTTAAAGCCTTGCCGAGCGTTATCAAGAAAAAATGGGGATGCGGCTTGGCTGGCGAAGGCCTCTCGTTGTGTACCGATCTTAGCAAGCTTCCCATCGATCACTCCGTTAAGCCAACGGAGAATGGCCAGGAGTCTGAGGCTCGCAAGGTGTTAAATCGATTTTTGAAATCGCGTTTATCCAAGTACGAACATGACCGCAATGAACCGGAATTGCAAGGCTCCTCGTGGTTGTCACCTCATCTTCATTTTGGC
>JALOQS010000303.1 GCA_025459355.1 Pirellula sp. | reverse complement strand
AAAAAATTACCATCAGCAAACTCTAGCGCCCTATCCCTTAAACTGCTAGATCAAATACCGTCTGTGTGCGGACTTTTGTCGGGCGCGTCAGGAGTGCCCGTTCTACATTTGAACGGGCCTGGAGACTCGTTCTACATTTGAACGGGCCTGGAGACCCGCTCTACGTTTGGTAAACAACCAAGATCGGCCCCAGATGGGCTCGTTCCGTCCGGTGAATCAGGTTCCCAAGCTAGACATGTGTGAGAGGTTCATGCCTCTAGCGAAAAACAAGAAACTCCGTTGGTCAAGCCAGCGGTATCTAAAAGTCGCCGAACAACCGATTCCTGATGGTGACTCTACTCCGGCGACTCGATGAGTGGTACCATTCCTCGTTTTAGTGAGCTGTATCGAATCGGGGTTTTCATTGGCGATATTAAAACGCAACACATTTGTAACAGGTTTCCTGACCGCTGCATTGTTGTGGTTGGCTTGGTGGATGTTTGTATCCTTTCGCTTTCAAGGCGGCCACATCGAAGATTCTCCATCAGCAAAATATAGCTTGATGGCATCTGCGCCAATGAGTGAGACGGTCGGCGGAACTTATACCGTGACTTTGAAAGACAAAACGACTGGCAAAACTCTTAGATCCGCGACGGTCAAACTCAATGCCAATGAGAAGACTAGGTCGCTTCGTGGACTACCTATATCGATGAGTTGGGATGCGCAAGAGTCATACTCTGATATTACCATCGACGGAGTGTTCCTAATCCGACTATCTGTTCCTTCGCCAACGCCATAGTGTAAAATACGGACAAACAATCCAACGCATCGAAGTGGCGGATCGGCCGCTTTGAACTCTAGAAACTTTACTTGCCGCCATTCGATGAGTGGTGGCGTTCTGTCAAAAAACGATATGCAAACCATTCGAATCCATCGTAGATCCATACGTCGAATCGTTCTTACCGATGCCGCATCGATGCTGGGATGCTGGCTAGTTGCTTGCTTCGTAGTGTCAGCATCTCGATATGATGCATTCGCTACTTTATTCTGTGTCGCAATCGCGATCGCTTGTTCCGTTTTTTATACTTGGAAGATTTTCTCCATTTGTCGCAATAAGACAGACTTCGAGCTTGTCCTGACGACTACGAGGATTTTCTGTCATTCCCCTGATCAGCAACTTTGCCCCGACTTTGATGTAGAGCTGAAGAATATCGACAAAGTTACTACCTATTCAGATGGATGGGATAATTTGGTAGCATCTACGGGGGCGGAAATCAAACTTTCTCTGACAAGAAACTTTGGTGCTCCCGTAAGACGTTTTGCACGGGACATTGCCAGTCACAGTCCGCACGCCAGCTTAGAATAGGACGAGCTGGTAGAAAGACAGAACAATACCGTTAACACCGAGCACGCGATCGGCCGTTTTCAATATACTGGCATTACTCGCGCGTTCCGTGTGATGGCCGCCGTTATCGGGGCAAGCAGAATATGAGCCCATTCGAATCAGTAAGTGCAACGCAAGCCTATCGAGAACGTTGTGAGGATCGAGTAGCCGTATTCAATCACGATGCACGAACAGTGGTTGTGGTTGCTGATGGTGCTGGCGGTACCGGCGCGGGTGACGTCGCTGCCCTTTCTGTGATTCGTGAAATTGAAGCAGAGTACTTGAATATTCATTCCGCGAAGGAATGGGCCTCATTACTACGTCAGATCGATTGCCGCATCGGCGATGGAGAAACGACCGCAGTCGTTGTGGATGTTCGCACAATTGGAATCGCCGGGGCAAGCGTCGGCGACAGTCGGGCCGTTATCGTAAAGGATGGAATCATTTCCGAACTTACCGGCAACCAAAAACGAAAGCCATTAATTGGTACGGGAATAGCGGAACCGATTGGATTTGTTTATCCACCCCTTGAAGGCTTGCTGCTGGTTGGGACCGATGGCTTTTTCAACTACGTAAAACCAAACACGATTCTAGCATCGATTGCAAAATCTGATTTTCAAACAATTCCACGCAAATGCATAGATGTGGTACGATTACCGGCTGGGGACTATTGGGACGACGCTGGTGTCGTCGCTGTTCGGAACCGACCGCGTTCGTCGACTCGGCAACGATTCGCTGTGGACTAAAATCCCAATAACCAAACCGTGCACCGAAGCATCCGATCGGCTGTTTGTTACTGTAAAGAACTCACTGGCGGATGCTCGATGACGGATGCCGTAAGCCATTGCTTCAGAGTACTATTTTGAGAAGACTCAGCTCTATGACGAAATCCATACTAACCTTTGTATTCTTTTACGGGGCTTTTTTCATTGGCCTTTCCACCGCAATTGCGACTGACAAGGAGGGTAACCCGGCAGACGAACTGCCGCCGCACATCTCGCAGCTCACTTGGTTTGGAGAACGTGCGGACTGGCGACACGATGGCAAGCGTTTCGTCTTTCTTAATCGCACTTACGGCGACGTTTACGAGTATGATTTTGCGACCAAGCGCATCACTCCCTGCACGGACCATTTCAAACATCATGGGTTCGTTCGGGTACTTTACTTAAGCAACGGCGATCTGCTGCTCAGCGGACCGAAGGAAACTTTTGACCGCTCCGGCAAGGAATCACGGCAGCGAGCCCGCGATTCGAGTTACCTTTACGTTCTGGATCGGAGTTTCAAGAAACCGCCAACGCCGCTCGGCGTCCAGTGCAACGAAGGCCCAGCGGTATCGAGAACGCGATTACGGATCGCATGGACGCATGGGGAGCAGGACCATATCTCTATCGCCGACATTGCCTATGAGGAGGGCTTACCCAAGCTAATCGGAGCAAAAGTCGTGCTGACCAGCAGCCAATTTCCAGCCGATCGTCGACCACGGAAATGGATTGAGACGCAAAACTTTGTTCCGCCCAATGACGACAAGCTGACAGTCACTGGATATGAATTGAACAACACCGAGAATACGGACACCTTCCTGTTGGATTTGAAGACTGGTTCCTTGACTAATTTGACGAACTCGCCAGATCGCTATGAAGAGTGTGAGGGAATTTTCCCCGACGGAAATTACACGCTCGTTGAAAGCGCCGAGAAACAACATCGCTGGCCGCTCGTTGATTTGTATCGTCTGTCGCTCGACGGCAGTGGACGCAAAGAGCGATTGACATTTTTCACTGGCTACCGCAATTGGAAGGCAGCAGAGGGTGTCATCAGTGATGACGGGAAGTTCATGCTTTTCCAAGACGGTAAAGGAGGTATGGAAGCCGGCCAGGGATTTAGCATTTTCCTCTACGACTTCGCCCGTGCTGTTGGTAACGAATAAACTCAATGGCTAACCGTCGGTTGCAACGGAGGCCGCGAATTGGCGTTTTTCAAGTGGAGAGCCCGTCGCGTGGCCACGATGAACCCATTCGTTCTCGCAGACGAGAGAAAGCTATAGCTCCAATATGAATCAAGCTTTCAATCCCTATGAGTCGCCTGTGACGAACGTAACCGTAAGTTTGTCAGCAACACCTGACAAGATTTGGCGAATACGATTTGCGGTATCGATGTGGGTGTGTGGTGTCGTCGCAATTCAATGTATTCCCGTCTATCCTTGGGCTCCAGAACACTGGGCTGACAAGACGAACTTGCTTTCCATTGGAATTCACTTGGCTTGGCTTGCCCCATTCTTGTGTAGTGTTGCCTCGATGATTTGCGCGATATGCTTGTTTCGGTTACCTCGCGTGATGGATAAACTAGGAGCGATTTGTTGCATATCGGTGGTTGGCGTTTGGCCTGCTTTGGGTGCGTTGAACTGGTGGTACTACTTTGCGACGCACTGAGGAGCCCACAAAAAGAGCGAGAACAAACTTTTGCACCGAAGCACCCGACGGTCCGCTTCGAAATGGAAGCATTGTTGACGGGGCACGGTCAGCATTGCCGTTTTGTCGGAAAGCAGTAAATGACAGAAGCGCCTAGATCGATGGACAGTGCGGTCGTTGTAGCGTTCGTGCAACTTGACCCTGCAATACACAAAGACACCGGAGCCTTACGCCTATACGCTGAAGGTGCATTGCAGACGGGTTTTCACGGCATGGCGATTGCCACGTACGATCTCGAGAGTTTCTACTTGTTTTTCTGTAATGAGGACTGGGAAACAGAGAATGACACCTTCCATGATTCCGTTTCCGAAGCTATTGATACTGCGGAGCGTAAGTTTGGTGTACACCTCACACAGTGGCATTTTTACCTTGAGGAATTGCGGCCTGCGTGACGACTGCAAGTTCCGCAGATTCGCCATGTCACATCGATGCTGAATTGGAGAATGATGATGGAATATGACCACGACTTGATTGCGGATACAGTGCTCGCATTGCTTACGTTAACGCTGCATGATGAATCGGAGTTCGGTTGTCGTGCATGGAAAAATCTCGATTGGTCCACATTGGATCGTTTGCACGAACTCGGCTACATTGACGACCCGAAAAGTAAGGCCAAGTCCGTTGTGCTGACACCGGAGGGAATGCGTCGGTCAAGAGAACTGTTCGACAAACTCTTCGCAAAGCGCGAC
>JALOQS010000063.1 GCA_025459355.1 Pirellula sp. | reverse complement strand
AGACTAACTCCAAATAGGGAAGTGAAAGTCGTGAATCGCTTACTCGCACTCTTGATCGTAATGACGATTGCAGGGGGGACTGCATTTGGCCAGAGCCAAGGGACGCGGAGAGTGGTTGCTAGCCCAGCCATTCGACACTCAGATGTTAGTTCGCCTGCACGAATGAGTGCGGTGCCGAGACCGAGTTCTCCTTCGGGAAGAACACCGGCCCGAATGGCATCAGAGCGAAGCTTGCTACAAGAACCGATTGAGCAAGGTGAAGTTGTTTATGCAGACGAACCGGAACCCGTTTACTCAGATGAGATGTACGATCCGAACCAAGGATTGGCAGCTATCGGAGGGTGCAGTGATGGTTCCTGCGGTACGACGGGCTGCGACACCTGCGGACTGACTTGTGGTTCGCCGCTGGGATACGACCTGTGCGATCAAGGATGCTTGGATGGGCGTATACTTTGCTTGGCTCTTCCGTCGCACGGTTGGGTAAACGTCGATTACATGATGTTCCGCCAATCAGGCATGGAAACGCCAGCATTGGTAACCAACTCCATCAATAGTATTGCAGCAGCGAACGTTCTCTACGGAGGAGACAATAACATTCTCTCCGATCGTTTAGACGGCATACGAGCTCGATTCGGCTGGTGGTTTGTTAATCGGCCCAATCTTGGAATCGAAGGGGAATACCTCACGAGCGGCGAGAACACCGAAACCTTTGATCGCTCGTCCAATGGAGCGGAAATTCTCGCTCGACCATTTTTCAATGTACGAACAGGTGAGATCGCAAGCAGCGTTGTGGCCAGCACAGTGGCACCACGCAATACAACCCCAGGTCGCGTTCGAGTCGATTCTTCTTCGGAGTTTGAGGGAGTTGCCGTCCGATTTAAGCGATTCCTTTGTTGCAACAGCTCATCGGTTTGTTCGATTCTACGCGGTGGCGAAGTTCCTGTACAAAGCCGGCTAGAAGCAACCTTGGGATGGCGATACTATCAATTGGATGAGTCGATCAACATCCAAGAAAACAAGCGAATCAATGGGCTTGTTCGACCAAACTTCGTGATCACAGACTCCTTTAGCACCCTGAATCAATTCAACGGTGTTGAGTTGGGAATTAACTGGCAGGGCCGAAGAGGATATTGGACGCTAGATACTCTCATGCGAGTCTCTATCGGGAACATGAGACAACGAGTTCTCATCAATGGTCTGACGACCGCTGACGGAATCGCTCTCCCTGCCCCACAAGGTGGTGTGCTAGCACTGTCGCCCAACATCACAGGCTCGCCTCATGTTCGGGATGAACTGGGGATTTCACCTGAGCTAGGTGCAGCATTGAAGTACCAATTGACACAGCGATTGGAATTAAAGGTTGGCTATAGTTTCATCTACATGAGCAATGTGGTTCGACCTGGAGAGCAGATCGACTTCAATGTTGACCCGCTATGGATTCCTAGTGATCCACCAGCACCGGGAGGTCGAGATAACCCCAACTTTGCATTCAATGATTCAGCGTTCTACATCCACGGCTTAACGCTCGGTGGTGAATATCGCTGGTAAACCAACTAGCAACAACAATGCAAGCAAGAGGTCGCGAGTGTTACTCGTGACCTCTTTTCATTTCATCGCCAAGATTCGTTTGTGGCCCGCCTCGTAAAAGTCTTCCCAAATTATCCTGCAGTACTGGGTGAAATAGGAAGAAGCGAAAGACTTGGTCCAAGAATTGTAGACAGAATAACCGATGAATCCCTAACAGGAACAAAATCATTGGCTTAAGGTCTATTGGGGAGTTGGAACGATGAGTGGTTTTCTGCGACGCATCTTAAAGAGCTTTTCTGCCAAAGCAAGAACCAAGCAATCCGCTCGTAATCGCACTCGCCGCATGCTGCGCGTCGAGGCGCTCGAGGGTCGGTCCCTTATGGCGATGGACTTGGCCGTCATTTCTGGGACGGCCTTTGTTGATGTTAACAACAACTCCTCATTCGATTCTGGGACAGATACGGTGGTAGGTTCCGCTACGGTGGAGCTATTCCGAGACACCAACTCGAACGGAACGTTTGATTCAGGTACGGATACCTTGGTCGGGACAACGACAACGAACGCCACGACTGGCGTGTTTAGTTTTGCGAGTACTAACGCAGGTGGTACGCTCGCAGCGAATACGCTGACGGCTGGTGGATATTTCGTGAGGCAACTAGCCACGACAGGGTTTATTCCTCCAACAACGCCTGCTCTAGTCACAATAACCTCGAACGATCGTTTGGGCACAACGATTCGTTCGATCGATCCATTCAATGTGACAGCTCAAACCGTGCAGGCCAACGCGGGAACCGCCACGGCATCTAGCTCCGTACCTGCCACCGAGGTGGTTGGTGGAGAGCGTGATATACGAGCCACATTTACCAGCGGTCTGGCTAATTTGGACGTGGCTGTTGTTCCGGGATCGAGTCTGTTTACATTTTCGTCGGGGGCTAACGTCGTCGGGACCGCTCTGGTTCAATATGACGGTGCGGATGGCGATGCGACGGCTTTGAACGCGACTGGTCTCGGGGGCATTAGTCTTAATTCAAATAATACTCTAGCTGGCTTCCAAATTTCCACTCGGGGCGATTCTGCCGGACAATCGGTTTTGGTGCGTGTTTACACGGATGCGGTTAACTTTTCCACGACGACGGTGACTCCACCTAATCAAGTGACTCCGGAACCGATATTCGTACCTTTCTCGTCGTTTACTGTGGGCGGGGGAACTGGTGCTAATTTCAACAACGTCGGTGCAATCGAGTTGTTTATTAACGGAATCATCGATCAAAACACAACGGTGTCTGTGGTTCGGAGTGCTGGGCCAACCACGCTATCGCAGAACTTGATCAATACGCCGTCCTTGTCGATCGGTAATCTCGTTTTTCTAGATAGAAACAGCGATGGCACGTTTAATGGTACGGATACCGGAATTCAGAACGTGCGGGTAGAGTTGTATAACGACGTCAACGGAAATGGGACGTTCCAATCCGGGACCGACACGCTTAACACGTTCGTAGTAACCAATACGACAGGAAACTATCTCTTTGAAGGCTTAACTGCAGGTAACTACTTGGTCGTTATTCCGGCAACACAGTTTGGTACTGGTCAGGCTTTGGCTGGGCATCGCGTTGCAACTCAAGTAGGCCCTGTAGACACCAATAATAACAATCAAGGTGCGTCGATCACCGGTGGGTTGGTTGTAGCCGCTGCGGTCCTCGCTGTAGGTACCGAGCCAACGAATGATGGTGACACGAACGCCAACACCAACTTGGCCTTTGACTTGGGCTTTACCAATACCACACTAACACTGACAAAGGTGGATACGCCCGATCCTGTCATCACGGGCCAAAACCTAACCTACACTTTGACTGCAACAAACAACGGTCCATCCACTACAACGAATACGATTATAACCGACGTTCTGCCCGCTGGTTTGACAGTCGTTTCAGCGAATTACACCGTTAACGGTGGTGCTTCGCAAACCGCGACGAACACGGCAGGGACCATAGCGACTGCAGGCTTCAGTTTGAACGCTAGCCAAGCGGCCGTTCTGACCATTATCGCGACAGTCGGTGCAACATTTAGTTCGGGCACTACGAACACGGGTTCCGTCGATAGTGATCAGACCGACCCCGTCACGTCTCAATCATCGACAACGGTTACTCCCAACGTCGACTTGGAAGTCGTAAAGACTATTGTCGGCGGGGCTACCACGATAGGATTGGGCGAAACACTAACCTATCGCTTGAGCTTGACGAACGACAGCACCGTTGCAGTGACGAACGTTCGCGTCTTCGATGATTTACCGACCGGATTCACACCCGGTACTCTACCGACTGGCGTAGCGACGGGAACGGCGCCTAATGATCTTGTGTGGACGGTGGCATCCATCGCAGCTGGGGCTACGGTAACCGTTGATATTCCTGTAACAGTCTCAACGACCGCTACGGTAGCTGCAGGTCAACGAAACACGGCCACCATCGACATTGCTGGACTCACTGGATTCAACGATACCGATACCAGCAATAACTCGTCGTTCGTCGATGTGACCGTTCAGCCACGATACAATCTGCTGGTAACAAAAGATAACTCGGCGGCAGCCGTCACGACTGGGCAAAACGTTACTTATACGATTACAGTCAATAACAGCGGCCCCAGCGACGCGACAAACGTACAGATAACCGATACATTGCCTAGTCAATTGCAGTTTGTCTCCGCAACCAGCGGCGGAAACGCAATCGGATCGGCGACTGGACAAAACTACTCCGCTACCATCCCAACGCTTGCTTCGGGCGCGACAACGACCATCCAGTTAGTCGCGACCGTCCGATCTAGTGCTACAGGAAACGTTGCTAATACCATTAACGTAACGGCCGATAATCCTACTTTTGAAACAGCGGGTCGACCCAATTCCGCAACCGATACGGACACGCTCAACCGAGTTGTAACACTCAACATTAGCAAGGCGGACTCGACCGATACGGTTATTGCTGGTGGAGCTAATTTCCAATACATTGTGACCGCGTTTAACTCCGGAAGCGCGGATGCACCGAACGTTCTGTTCAGTGACCCACTCCCAACCGGTGTGACGTTCGTAAGTGGCACGTTCGAAATAAATGAGTCAACACCTCGAACAGGTACCGTGACCTTTAATTCAACTACCAACCGGCTCGAAGCGAACCTTGGTACACTTTTGGCCAATGGTACTACCACTACGAATCGAGCGTTGATCACGCTCGTAGTAAGGGCTGATGCCGGAGCTGCTGCCGGTACCGTGACCAACACCGCGACGCTTACTTCTCCAGACAACACCACAGGCGTGTCGGATGGCGAAACCACTCAGGTAACAAGAAACTTTGACCTGACGGTTAGCAAAACGGACAACGTGGACAACGTCAACCGAGGTGACACGGTGACCTACACGGTGGTTGTGACTAATTCTGGTCCATCGACGGCAACCAACGTAACAGTCACAGATACGTTGCCAACTGGTATGACGTTCCAGTCTGCATCCACCGGCTTTACGAATAATGCAGGAGTCGTAACGGGCAACGTTGCATCGATCGCTTCGGGACAATCGGCGACCGTTACCATTACAGCTAGAGTTAACAACGACGCGCCAAATGGGGCTAACCTAACAAACACTGTAACGGTTACTGCATCGGGCGAGACCACGACCAACAATAACACCGGCACTGCAACGGCTACCGTTTTGTCAACCGCGAGCATTAGCGGTTCGGTTTTCAATGACATCGACGGCGACGGAATCCGCGATACAGGTGAGTCGGGAATACCGAACATCCAGATGAGAGTTACGGGAGCCACCAACGGCATTACTCGAACCGCAATAACCGATGCGACTGGCGCCTACACCTTCACTGATTTACCGCTGGGTAATTACACGGTTGAGAGGGCTACTGGCAGCGAACTTTCGCTCGCTAATGGTTCCTACCTACAACTTTACTTCACTAGCTCAACGACTGCGGGAACTATTAACGGAGTGACCGTCGGTACAGCAGGCACAACCCAAATCAGCGCAATCGGCTTGAACGGTAACTCGGTCTCGAACCTGTTTGCATTCCGACCTGCTTTGACAAATCGTTGGTCCTTGAACGATAGTCCTGCCGTGTAACAACGATTCTGCAGACGCGAGCCGTTTGGCATGAACAACATGAGAGGCACGATCCGACCAAGATCGTGCCTCGTTTGTTTACGTTAGCTTAAGTCGAGAACTCCGGTGCTATCACCAAACCGATTGGTGTGAACGCCAGCTTGCTTGAGCATCCATAGATAGAGGTTGCAAAGTGGTGTGTCGATTGGATAAGTTCGGTGAGCCGCTTTCTTGATAGCCCCGCCACCTTTGCCGATCAACAGTATTGGTAGATCTTCGTGGTTATGTCGATCACCGTCCGAGATTCCGCTGCCGTAGACAATCATGCTCGTGTCCAAGAAAGATTGTCCTGCTTCGTCGACTTCGGCTAGATTGTCGAGCAGATAAGCCAAGTGCTGAACGTGATAGGTATTGATCTTCTGGATCTTTTCTTGCTTCTCAGCATTCTTGCCGTGGTGCGACAGATCATGGTGACCTTCGGGAACCGCGATTTGTGGATAGGGATCATTGTCTCCCTCGCGGGCAATCATGAAGGTCAAAATGCGAGTCGCATCGGCTCGTATCGCCAATGCGGCCATGTCCATCATCAACTTGCAATGCTCGCTCCAATCTTTTGGAATACCAGCGGGACGAGACACATTGGGAACTCCGTTTTCTCCGATGCGTAACCGGTTCCCGTTTACGAGACGGTTTTCAACATCTCGAACGGCATATAGATATTCGTCCAACTTTCGCTTGTCAGCAGCTCCTAGTTTTGACTGAAGCGATTTTGCGTCGTCCAGCGCCAGATCCAGCACGCTTTTTCGTTTCTGTGATTGTCTCGATGCGTTGGGGTTGTTGCTTACCTTTTCTGGTGTTCCAAACAACCGGTCGAAAACAGCGCCCGGATCGGTCTCGTTAGGTAATGGGCTGGTCTCCGAACGCCACGATACGTTGCTCGAGTAAGCACAGGAATAGCCAGAATCACAACCACCGGATTGAGCCGATCCCTGTAGTCCCAGTTGCAAAGAAGCGAACTTGGTCTCTTTGCCCAAGAACTCAGCGGCGACTTGATCGACCGAGACGTCATTTTTGATGTCAGCGCCATCGGTCTTTTTCGGGTGGCTACCGGTGAGAAAGGAAGCGCCACTTCTAGCGTGATCGCCGGCGCCGTCTTCGTGTGGCCGGGCACCGTCCAAAGTTAGACCCGACAAAACTGACACATGATCTCTGTGCTTGGCCAAAGGTTCGAGGATGGGAGGAAGCTCGTAGTTAACCCCCGTGCTCTTTGGCGTCCAAGCGGGCATGTGAGCCCCATTGGGAACCATGAGAAACAGCATGCGAGCCGGAGCTTTCGCACTCGCTGCCATCGCTCGCGAGGTTGGTAACATGGCCTCTAACATGGGTAAACTGATGGCGGTACCGATACCTCTCAGAACAGTTCGACGATCTAGTGGTTGTCTTTTCATAGCTCTATCTCCCGTACCCCTTTGCGTTGAAACGGATCGCTCAACACGATTTGAAGGATTAAACTCGAAAATCGGTAATCATCTTTGGCCACACTGACCATTATTTTATCGATCGCACATTTGTCATAGTATTCTAACCCTCGGCCTAGGCCGTAGGTCGTTAGCTTTTCGACCAGACATCTTGCAAACAATTCGGCATTCTTTTCGCGTAGATTGCGAATCAGGTCCCCCGGACCGGTCACAGCTTCCCCGCTCGGCAATTCCCCCCGCGTATCGATCGGCTGGCCGTGATCTTCTGTTCGCCACCGCCCGATTGCGTCATAATTTTCCAAGGCCATGCCGAGTGGGTCCATCAACTTATGGCAACTCGCACAGGACGGATTGGCTCGATGCTGCTCCATTTGCTGCCGGAGCGTTCCAGTGAGTTCTGTTTTTTCCAGCTCGGGGACACCCGGCGGGGCTGGCGGTGGAGGCGTTCCCAAAAGATTCTCCAGTATCCATTTACCCCGTTTAACGGGACTGGTTCGTGTGGGGTTACTCGTGACCGCTAAAATGGACCCTTGAGTAAGTATCCCCATCCGGCGGTGTCCGTTGGTGGACACCATCCGAAACTCGTTCCCCTCAACTCCCGGAATGCCGTAGTACTTGGCCAACTTTTCGTTCACGAACGTGTAGTTCGCATCCAGCAGCCGCAAAGCGCTCAAGTCCTTCTGCATCACATGCTGAAACAATCGAAAGGTCTCTTGTTTCAAGAGCCCTCGCAGTTCATCATTCCATTGCGGGAAGCGATCTGTGTTTGGCTTGAAATCATCCAACTTACGCAGCGTTAGCCATTGGCCTGCAAAGCTCTCTACGAATCGCGAAGAGTTCTTGTGTTGCAGCATTCGTTTAATTTGAGCATCGAGAACTTCCGGCTTGCGTAGCTCATTCTTCGTCGCCAATTGCAGGAGTTCTGCATCAGGTGAAGTGCTCCAAAGGAAATAGCTTAAACGCGTCGCTAGTTCATAGTCCGTTACCAATGGATACTCTTGCAACGTTTTCTCGGCAGGTGACTCGACTTTAAAGAGAAAATGAGGGGAAACCAGGACCGCTTGCAAAGCGAGTTGCATCCCCGATTCGTAGCTATCACCTTCATCAACGGCTGATTGGACTAGTCCCACCAAACGATCCAACTCATCTGGTCGAACAGGTCTTCGAAAGGCTCTGCTAACGATCGGGCGCAAACAATTCGATGCAGCTTCTTTAAGCGGGATTCCCGTGCTAGGAGATTCCCGGATGATTAGCTTGTGAGACGGGGGCAGTTGATCTTCCGAAATCGGCTTTGATGGTTGTTGGCCCGTTAGCTTGATGTCGTAGATGTAAAGGTTACGGTCAACGTTGCTTTGTCCGTTTTTGCCTTCGACGTAATAGTCGTTGATAAAGGCAACGTCGATCTTTGTGGGTTTCTTGGTGCCGCCACGAATGGTTACTGCATAGGTTTTACTCGCTTCACCCGGGAGCGGTTCTACGTCTACGATCTTTTGTTTTTTGCCGTTAACCGAGACTTGGACCTTTGGAAGCTCGTTGCCACCCGGAGTTCCGCCTAAATTCATCACTAACTGGAAGCTACCACCCCAAGGGAACGTTTCTTCAAACGAGATTTGCCCGTTCGAAGAAAACACGAACCGATCTCCTTGCCAATCGCCACCATTATCAGCCTTGAGCTTTGAAAGTTTGATGGGGGAGTCAAAGACTGGGCCTGGTTCTGGAACGGCGATGCAGGACTGAGAGATTTCTTCTGCTGCGACGAGATACTTCTCCATAAGCAGTGGAGGCAGGCTTAACACGTCCCCAATATTGTCAAAGCCATAACCGACGTCATCGCCCGGGAAGGAGGCAGCGGGTTTGTAGTCGACCCCGAGCAAGTCCCGGACCGTGTTGCGATACTCCAGTTTGTTGAGCCGGCGAAGCGTAACGCTCCCTGGATTGGGGGTTAAGCCACATTCGATATCGTTGATGGCGGACCGTAGCCAGTCAACCAAACGCTGGCGATCTTCCTTGGACAATGGTTCAGCGTCCGCAGGGGGCATATCCCCGATTTCCAACCGTTGGATGACGGTTTCCCAGGTTTTCCGCTTCTTGAAAATCGATTTGGTATCGGAAAAGTGGTTTAGCGCGAGATTGGCGCTGGCTTCAGAACCGCTATGACAGTCAAAGCAGGCGGCCTTTAAAATTGGCTGGATTGTGGCCGAAAATTCTTTATCCTTCTGTTCCCAGTCGGTGCCACGAGCCAAACTGGTTGACAGAAGCAGAGAATAAATCGCCGGGAGAGCGATTCTCCAATGTCTCGTCGCAGGGAAGCCTTGCATAAACGGTGGGGGGGTAAGGGAGGAACGATTGCTATCACGCGAATCTTTGCACCAAAAATACCCGCAGTCCTGATTAAAAACAAACGATTCGGCGTAAAAGCCAGAGGAAAAGAATGCAAATTCAGCCAGCGGATGCTCTGGAAGCAAGAAAATGCCTGCCTTGCGAGGGTGGCGTCGAAGCTTGTTCTTTAAATTTCGCCCAAGAACAGGTTCGACTCTTGGTCGGTTGGCAGGTGACGACCGAGGGCAAATGGATTCGTCGGTCTATCCGATTCAAAAATTTCGTAAGGGCAGTCGAAGCGGTCAACCAAATCGCCGATTTGGCCGAGGCGGAGGCTCATCACCCTGATTTGCACATCACGGGCTATCGTATCCTGACGATTGAACTGACGACGCATGCGATTGGGGGATTGAGTGAAAACGACTTTATTCTGGCAGCCAAAATCGATTCGCTCTTAGCTGCCTCGTTCCCGGATGCCAAAAACCACGAATGAATCTTGAATTGGGCCCAGGGCCGTTTTTGAAGTGCCGAGAAATTTCCGTTTCCTTTCGCTCCAAGAACGGGCAAAGTCAGCAGGTGCTCCGGTCCTTTGATCTCGACATACAAAAAGCCTCGATAACAACTTTGCTCGGCCCTAGCGGATGCGGCAAAAGCACGGTGCTCCGAGTCATTGCAGGATTGCTGGTCCCGGACTCTGGCGACGTGCTGGTCAATGGGCTTGAGTCGACCATCTCGAATTCCAGCTACGGCGCTAAGACCGACGGCGCTAACACGTATCGGGCTAAGATGTCGTTCGTCTTCCAGGAGTCGGCCTTGTTGCCATGGCGGTCGGTGCTGGAGAATGTTCGGTTGCCATTGGAGTTGCGAAAACAGCAATCCATGTCAGAGATACAAGCTGCCTGCGAGCACTGGCTGAACGAAGTGGGATTGAATCGCAACGATTGGCAAAAACGACCATCGCAACTTTCGGGTGGCATGAAGATGCGAGTGTCGATTGCCCGAGCCATGACGACCTCTCCCGAGCTATTGCTCATGGATGAACCCTTTGCCGCACTCGATGATGTGCTCCGATCTCGGCTCAACGACCTACTGCTTAGAATTGCTACAACCGAAAAGTGCACTGTTATATTCGTAACGCACAACATTGCCGAAGCGGTTTATCTTAGCAATTCCATCACCATTATGGCCAGCGGAAGAAACGCTTCCACTATCGGCGTTGAGTTCACGGAGCCTCGCGATGCGGCACTTCGGTCCAGCAAATTGTTTACGGATGTTTATGGCGAGGTCTCTCGAACACTTTTTGACTCGGTTGCAGAAAGAGAGTCTGCTTCATGAGTAAGGTCATACGGTTCGTGTCGCCTGCGATTGTGTTTTTCGTCGTTCTTCTGGCGTGGGATTTTGCCGTACGGTGGTTTGAGATTCACAAAGTGGTTTTGCCACCACCACGCGACGTGTTGCAATCCTTTATCGATGAACGATGGGTTTTGCTCAAAGGCGCGTGGATTACGTTACAAGCTGCTGCCGCTGGATTGTTCGCGAGCGGTTTGATTGGCTTTTCGGTTGCGCTCATTTTTAGCCTTTCCGGTTGGATTCGGAATTCGTTTTATCCTTATGTCATTTTTCTGCAAACGGTTCCCATCGTGGCGATCGCCCCGCTGCTGATCCTCTGGTTCGGCAACGAGTTTCGAACGGTCGTTTTGGTCGCTTCTATCATCAGTATTTTTCCGGTGATCAGTAACGTAACGAGCGGCTTGCTATCGGTGCACGAAAATTTCCGGGATCTCTTTAAACTGCAATCTGCGTCGACGTTGCAAATGTTGTTCAAGCTTCGAATACCGGCCGCGATTCCCCAGCTGATCTTGGGGCTTCGCATCAGCTGTGGTTTGGCCGTGATCGGGGCGATTATTGGGGAGTTTTTTGTGGGCGATCGAGGTGCCTACGAAGGGCTCGGAACTATCATCACGGCTCGGCAAGCAAATCTAAGGACATCCTCCATGATCGCCGCTGTCATCACCTGTACGCTGCTCGGGCTTGTGCTTTTGTTGATAGTACACGCGTTAAACAAGACGGTTTTCCGCCGTTGGACTCATGGGGTCGGTTTTGAAACGGATGGAAACGGCTAAATTTTTGTCGCCGGATCTTCACCGATAAGTCGCGATGAATGTATAACACGGGTTACTCCAAATAGAAAAGCAATCCATGCAGGACATTAGACCAGTCACCATCCAAAGAAATTTTACCAACAAGACCGCCGGCAGTGTGTTGTACCAGTGCGGTGACACGGTCGTTCTCTGCACCGCATCGCTAGAGGATCGTGTGCCGGATTGGATGGCAGGTCGAGGCAAAGGCTGGATCACCTCCGAATACAATATGCTGCCGGGGAGTACTTCGCCCAGAAAAGCTCGGGAAAGAGCGGGCAAAGTCGACGGAAGAACGACCGAGATTCAACGGTTAATCGGTCGATCGTTTCGCGCTGTCGCCGATTTGAACAAGCTCGGCGAACGATCGCTTACCATTGACTGCGATGTGTTGCAAGCAGACGGGGGAACGAGAACCGCTGCCATTACCGGCGGATTTATAGCCCTCGTCGACGCCGTTAACTCGGCGTTCGCAAATTGCCCGATCGAGCAGTATCCTCTGACCTCAAGCCTCGCGGCAATAAGTGTTGGGATCGTCGACGGATCCGCATCGCTAGATTTGGATTATGCGCGTGATGTCAAAGCGGACGTTGATATGAATGTTGTCATGACGGGCAAAGGTCGGTTCATCGAAATCCAAGGCACTGGAGAAGAGGCGACTTTTGACGATTCCGAATTGGCAACGCTGCTTTCCTTGGCCAAACTCGGGATCAACAAGCTAACCGAAATCCAAAAGACGGCTCTCGGTGCTGGTTGGAGGTTTTCTTAAACATTGATTTTCTCAGATCCAACTGTTCATATTCGCATCATTGGTGACGTTCATGGTCGAATGCGACCTCGTACGCGTCGACCGGATCGAGACAAAGATCGTCGTTTCATGCCCCTCATTTGGCGCGATCCCAACATTCGCGGTCGGAGCTATCTGGGACTCGCCAAAGCGGCGCGTTACAGCATCCAAGTCGGTGACCTAAGTCAAGATTACTCTGACATGTCTCTGGTCGAATCCAATCGACATCGAGTCATTGCCGGGAATCATGATAACCTACCCAAGCGAACGGCTCATTTCCTCGGTGACTACGGTGTCCATCAGTTTCCACTCGAACATGAGTCGTTTTCGTTTTTCTACGTGCGTGGTGCCGCCAGCATCGATCGTTTAACGCGAATCGAAGGGCTCAATTGGTGGTACGAGGAGGAATTGAACGAAACGCAACAGGAACTGGCTTTACAAGTGTACATGCGAGAAAAGCCTCGCATCGTTATCAGTCATGATTGTCCCACCGAGTTGTTACCTTTGGTGGGATCATTGAACGAGAACATTCCGCTGAGCCGAACCAACAAAATGCTACAGCGAATGTTGGAGTTGCACGCCCCGCAATGGTGGTTCTTCGGCCACCACCACAGGAACTATGTCTTTCAACATCCTGCCGGTACCAGGTTCGTGTGCCTCGGCTCGCTAGCTTACTTTGATTTTGATGAATCTGGTAAATCGCTTTACTCTCATCCGCGGTGACTCATGAACGAGATGCAAGCTTGGTTTCATAACTCGCAGTCTCAAATGGCCAGCGAACTGGAGTCTCTTTGCAATATCTGCTCAGGATCGGATCATTTGCCGGGTTTGTTAAACGTGGCATCATGGCTAAAGCAATACTTGGCTGATCTCGAATGGGAATCGAGAGAATACAATCTGCCAACATGGAGTGTCGTGGATGATTCCGGGGTGCGTACCGAACAGCAGACCCATAAAGCATTGCGATGGGATTGGGATGGCGAGCAAACGACGAACGCAACCCCACGAATGCTGATGAGCATTCATTACGACACAGTTTACGGAGTCAACTCGCCGTTTCAAAAGTGCACGCGATTCTCGGTGGACGGTGACGAGCGAATGCGAGGACCCGGCGTTATTGATGCCAAGGGTGGTATAGTGGTGATGAAGTGGGCATTGTTAGGAGCCATGAAATTTCTTGACAAGAAACGGCTTCGCATTTCGGTGATTTTGACCCCAGATGAAGAGATTGGCTCGCCGGCAACCAAATCGCTTTGGCAAGCCGTTGCGCCGGAGTTTTCATTTGCGATGTTGTATGAACCAACGTTGCCGGATGGCTCATTTGTCTCAGAACGCAAAGGGACGGGCACATTCACGGTAATCGTTCACGGCAAAGCGGCCCATGCAGGTCGGAATTTCGACGCAGGCAGGAACGCTATCTTGCATGCCTCAAAAATCGCTGTCGCCATCAATGAACTAAATGGTGTTCATAAAGGAGTTACGGTCAACATCGGTCGCATTCGAGGTGGCGATGCGGTGAATGTCGTTCCTGATTTGTGTGTGATGCGAGTCAATGTGCGGGTTACAAACGCCATGGAACAAAAATGGATCGAAGCGGAAATGGCGAGAATTCAAAAAGAATGGGATAAACCCGAACTTGGGTTTCGGGTCGAAGTAGAGGGAGGAATCTTCGCACAACCAAAAACGATAGATGATTCCGTGATGCCCTGGATAAAGAGAACGGAGGCGGTTGCAAAAAGTATTGGTGAATCCGTTCTCTGGAAACCATCTGGCGGAGCAAGCGATGGAAATAAACTCGCTGCTTTAGGGTTGCCAAATGTCGATACCTTTGGCCCTGAAGGAGATTTGCTGCACAGTGATCAAGAGTGGGTTCGACTGTCGAGTCTTCCTCGCAAAGCGCATCTCAGTTGCAAGATGCTGCAATCTATGTTCGAGTGATCAAAAGTGCACTGGCGAAGTCTTGCTATTCGCTTCTCGCATGCAGCGGCCAATCTACTTATCGCCTTACAAGCCTGCTAGTTGCTGCTGGGCGTCTCCAAACTCAGTTGAAGCGACTCCCATCCGATTCATCAATGACAAATAGAAACTGCATAGCTTTCGATCGCTCTCGGGCCGATCACCGTAATCTAGCACCCGGCCTGTTTGCAAGTTACCGTTTAATCCGCCGAGAGTCAGGAGGGGCACGCGTGTGGACTCGTGTTTGCTTCCCGACCACATGTTGTTCACAAACATGAGACAGGAGTGATCGAGTACGGTACCATTGCCTTCCTGCATGGAATCAAGTCGTTGTGCGAGATAGGCAAACTGAGAACAGTAGTAGGTCGTTACCCGCTCCCATTCATCCGATAAGTCATCGTGCGACGCGAGATGGTGCGGCTTGGAGACATCCAGAAAAGGATAGAAGAGCCCCGAGATATCGCGGCACAGTAAAAGCGATGCGATTCTCGTTCTGTGCGTTTGAAACGCGAGCGCGATGATGTCACACATGAGTTTCATGTGCTCGCGAATGTCCTCCGGCAATCCATTGTCAGGCCGCTTCATCGTGGCAACCAGCTTGCCTTCTTGAACTCGATCTGAAGCCTTTTCCACCGCATTTCTCTGGCGTTCGACTCGTTTTTCAATTTCACGAACGCTGGTTAGATATTCATCTAGTTTGGCCCGATCGCTTGCGCTGGCATCTCGTTCCAGATCTTTCGCGTCTTCTAAAATGCGATCTAAAACCGATTTGTTCCGTTGGCTCCCTCGATTCTCAAACAAACTATCAAAGGCCAGGGAAGGGTAGACCTCCATGGGGACGGGAGAGGTCGCATTCTGCCATGAAATGTGGGAGCTATAGGCCATGGAAAAATTGGTTTCGTGGTAACCCGTGGTTGGCTGCTCGCAGCCCAGTACCAAGCTCGGTACGATATCATCGCCACCGATGGCGTTCGCGATCGCTTGATCGATGCTGATCCCACCACGCAACTCTGCCCCCTTTTTGAGAGCAGCCCCCGACAGAATGTTGCCCGTTTGCCCCGGGTGAATTCCGACTCCTGTCGCGTTCTTGTTGAAGAGGCCGTTGATGACGTTGAGTTTCGACTTGAGGGGATCGAGTGGTTGCAAGCAACGGCTCAGCTCGATCTCGTCCCCTTGGCCTTTGGCCCACCAATGATTGGGATGGATCCCGCACGCCATAAACAATACGCCAAACCGCTGAGGCAGGGAAATGTCTCCGTTGGCGTCATCTGACTCCCCCCAAACAGGAATCGACTCCAACCAAGGCAGGCCTGCCAAGACACCCGCTCCATGAAGCCAGCGGCGACGAGAAACTTTGTTCATTCGAGTTTCTTCGGTATTCATTATTCGAGTCCTAGCGGTTTAAGAGTTAAGTCATCAATCCAAAGTCTGGTGACTTCGGCTACATCGATCTGTAGCCGATCTGGCGCGTGAGCCGCAGGGCTCACGAACTTAGTCGTGAGGAGGCGAAAGCCGACTCACAATAAACGGAGAGGTCACTGACAAGTGACCGAAACCTACCTGGGCTGGTCCGTACTGGTCCAGAACTTGTTCCTCGAACTTCAATTAGGGAGGTATGCAGCTAGTGTCACCTTAAACAGTGGTATCGAAGGAGCCAGGGAACTAGACCTGGGGAGGAGTCACGATTCGGCCTAGACGAAGTGCCAGCTTCCGCCAAACAGTGAAGCACGGCGATCTCATACTCGAATGATCGTCGGGCGGCGACACATACGGTTAGTCGTCGTTCAAGCGTTAGGGTGGTTGGTGGCTTCACC
>JALOQS010000062.1 GCA_025459355.1 Pirellula sp. | reverse complement strand
CTACCGTAAAGAAATCTTCACAGGATACAGCGTCGCCAGCTGTCGAGGGAACGGCCAGCGTTTCTGATTCGGAACGCTACGTCCCAATCTTCGAGAGTGATCTACCGAAAGAACTCGTTCAACGCAAATCGAACATTGGAAATGAGGTCTTGGTTGAGAGAGAATTCGAATGGGACGAATCTTGGCTCAGTGGCGTTCAAAAAGTGTCCGGCTCAAAATTGGGTATTACATGGAGCAAAAATGGCTTAGCCGGTTTTCGTGAGCAGATCGGTGAGGCTGAGAATCCAATTATCGCTCTTCAAGTTAACGGCTGGATCGAAGCGATAGCTCGGAAAGAAGACATCAAAGATAAATCCATATCGTTTGAGTGGCTCTCTGGGGCAAAAAGGCCTATTGAAAGCATTCAATCCGCTTTGAGAGGACCTGCGTTATCGGCTGAATTGGAGCTCCTAGATTAATATAAATCTAGTTGCGATTGCACCGTTCTAATCGACCCAATCGCTACGCATTGCAGGTTTTCGCCACGAGATATAGGCGGGATGTGGTTTCCCGCAGTTCGAAAGTTCGAGGACCAAAAGAGCCGACAACCTGTCTACTGTGGTTTACGGTAGCGAGGATTTAATTCTCGCTCCTTGATTTATCTGTCACGGCCTTTCCCATGCAGCCGAAAACGCTACTCAGAGCAATGTTTGTTACGACTTGGTCGTTACTCACGTTCGCTTGTTTCTTTGTGGTGCTGCCTAGCGTTGGCAAAGACGAAGTGTTATCCGCCGCCCCGATCAATCAGTGGCCGTCTACGACGAAAGTCTCCCTAGGCGACTCAACACAGCATCTCGTTGTTTTCGTACACCCGTTTTGTCCGTGCACTAGAGCCACTCTGAGGAATCTAGATGAGGCTCTACGCGACTCCGACCTCAAGGTTTCAGTCGTCCAGTTGCGCAACGAAAAATTGGAGTCGAGCCACGCGCCTATTTCCCACATCGCCGACTTGTCCAGAAAGAATGGCTGGAACCTAATCCTGGATGATAACGGCGTCGAAGCCAGAGCGTTCGGCGCGATGACGTCAGGAGAGTGCATGCTTTTTAGTTCCTCAGGCGAACGGCTCTTTATCGGTGGAGTTACGGCGAGCCGCGGTCATCTCGGTAACAACGAGGGCTTGGACGTGCTAAAAGGAATAGTTCATAGAATAACGACGGAGAATCGCGAGTCAGCTGAGTCAGGTGTCCAATCTCTGGCGAGATCGGCTACGACGACGACGAAGAATCGCGAGTCAGCTGAGACGCACGACAAGATTCGACGTGTAAAGGAATCCATTTGCCCCCAATTTCCCACCTTTGGATGCCCTCTCTTTACTGAAACAGGATGTGGCCGCGAGTCGACCACTTGCCAATTAAACGCCAATTAAACGCCAATTAAACCAAGAGCGAAACCGACAAATGCAAACCGATACATTACATAATCCCATGGTCAATCCTCGCGAAGCGGAACTCGTGCATGCTCGTGAGGTGGAAAACATGTTTGCCATCAACAGAGGAATGGCTTGGGCCCTGCTTGCACAAGCCATCATAGGGGTTTTTCTCGCATTCTTTCTCTCTCCCTTAACCTGGAAAGGATGGGAGAGCGAAACGCATCCACACGTCTGGGCTTCGATTGCTGCAGCGCTCTTGCTCGGAATTGCCCCCGCGATTTTGGCGTGGAAGGATGCACGATGGCAAGGCACCCAGTATGTTGTAGCAGCGGCCCAACTACTCTTCTCCGCTTTGTTCATTCACATCTCGGGCGGGCGAATCGAAACCCACTTCCACGTTTTCGTTTCGATCGGAATTCTCGCGTTATACAGAAACCCGTTTGTGCTTATCGTGGCGACCGGTGTCACGGCGGCAGACCATTTGATGCGAGGCGTACTCTGGCCTAGGTCGATTTACGGATCGAACAGTTTTGAATTTTTCCGAACCTTAGAGCACGCCGCATGGGCCGTCACAGAGGTGGTTGGTTTAATGTTCGGGATCTTCCAAGCGAAAGCACAAACCAAGATGCTCGTGCGGCAAGAGATCCAACAAGAAGAAGAGCGAGTAAAGCTACAGAGGTCTTTAGAAAAGTTTAGTCCATGGTTGGCCAAAGCGTCGGCTGGTGATCTTCGTCGTGCTAGCTTCGATATCGAAGATGAACTCGTAAGAGAGTTATCCGAGGATCTTTCGGCTACCTTGTCGCAATGGGCGCAAGTCGTAAGCGAAGTGGCGACCACGGTCGGCGAAACAACCAATTGTTCGCAGTCGGTTTCTAATGGCTCGCAAAAGGTCACCGAAGGAATTAGAAAACAAGAGAGTGCATTTCAAGAAATCCAAAGTGAAATTCGTCAGCTTTTGAATTCGATCGAGTCGATTCGATTGCTCACTCTCGAAGTGGGAGATGATTTCAAATCCGCATCGATCCGAGCCCAAGAAGGAAAGATTGCACTGCAAGATTCGGACTCGGCTATGGGGCTAATCAGAACAAGTGCCGATCAGATTGAAAGAGCCGTAACCGAAATCCAAGAGATCGCAGCACAGACCAACTTGTTAGCATTGAATG
Organism: Pirellula sp.; assembly: GCA_025459355.1. Taxonomy (GTDB): domain Bacteria; phylum Planctomycetota; class Planctomycetia; order Pirellulales; family Pirellulaceae; genus JBKCUI01. The sequence continues at coordinate 21,199 of JALOQS010000062.1, read as the reverse complement.
CGACCATTGAAGCAAGCCGAGCGGGTGAAGCTGGTCGTGGCTTTGCGGTCGTCGCTGCCGAGGTCAAGGATCTTGCGAAACGATCGAACGAGGCTGCTGAGCAAATTGCCAAGCTGATTCAGCAATCGACACAACGAGTTAAAGAGGGAGTTGTAGCAGGAGAACGAACGGCAACCAGCTTTGACAATATTTTCCACGCGGTTAGTTCGGTGCAGTCCAAGGTTGATCGGATCGTTGATTACACGGGCGAACAAGTTCGCAATGCGCGATCGGTGGAGGCAAGCGTTGCTAGTGCCGCGACGGTCAACAGTGCGAATTTGGCTGTGAGCCAAGCTCTAGAGAATCGAAGCTATACCATCGATGATCTTGCCAAAAAGCTTGAGGTATCCGTCGGACACTTCAAGTATGACAAATAAGTTCGATACGCTTCGCGGCCTGTCAACCTACATGAGCAAAACGCGGTTAGCCAGCCGCGTTTTTTTATTGGTGAGCTACCCACCAAGATAATCTTTTCGGACAAAGGAACATGGAAATGGCTCCGAGTTCTCAAGAGAAAGACGACTCGCTTGATCATAGACAATCTTGGAGAGAAAAAAGTTGCTGACGATACATTACCGTTGCGCCCGTTTCTGATATCGACAGTTAGGGATGAGCGGTTATTCTGTTTCAACCTCGCTGAGTATCGTTGCTCCCGTGATGTTGAGTGTGGCTTTGCGAGGTTGCTTGATTCCGTAAAAAAACTACCATGGAAAATCTCCTAACCTCAACGGTCCATTCCACAATCGATGCGATGCGTCTGTTTGATTATTGCGAGAGAAACGCTCGCGACTCAAAGAATTCCGTTTGTTTCGTCAAGCGAATTGATGAGGACTCGACTCGCAATTGGACGTGGAATGATCTGTATCGGGAGGTTGTAGTCGTCGTTGATTTGTTGAGAGAGTGGCAAATTGGTCCCCAGTCACGGATCGTAAACTTGACAGCCAATTCTCTTGAATGGATTCTGCTTGAACTGGCTTGTTCCTGTCTCAATGTGGTGCACGTCCCGATTGATCCTAGGCTTCCGCAGGACCAAGTCCTCGATATTGTTCGGGAGGTCGAGCCTCGTTTTGCATTGGTGAGTCATGAAGGTGATTTCCAATGCACCTTAAAGCCCATCCAATGTTTTGAACCGAATCGATTGAGAGAATTGATCGATCGACGAGCTCCGGCTGCGAACTCGCATGCTTATAACAGCGTTGCCAAGAGTTCACCTAACGATGTTGCGAACATACTGTACACATCGGGAACGACTAGCAAGCCAAAGGGAGTGATGCTGAGCCATCGCAATTTAGTGAGCAACGCGATTGCGAAGCTTGATGCAATGCCTCAATTTGCCAATGATCACCGACTGAATTTGCTTCCGTTCTCGCATGCTTATGCGAAAACATGCGAGCTCGCAACTTGGTTGATCAGCGCCTCGTCACTTGAGATTGCTCCTAATAGCCAAGAGTTGTTTCGTCTTTTTTCGATTGCCAGGCCGACTCTGTTTAACGGGGTTCCGATACTCTTTAAACGAATACATGCCGAGTCGCTCAAGAGGGGTGGCGGACTGGATGCTTTGCAAGAAATAACCGGAGGTCGTGTTAGGCAGTTTGCAAGTGGTGGTGCACCAATTCACGACGAGCTGCGTGCCGCATTCGAACAGTCAGGAATGCCAATCTATCAAGGGTACGGGTTAACAGAAGCAGGGCCAGTCGTCTGTTCCAATCGTTCGGGTGCCCAAGGTGCAGGGATGGATCGATGTTTGGTGGGAGTTGGTCCTGCAGTGAAAGGAGTTGAAGTGAAGATAGACGAGAATCGCCGGCTCTGGGTTCGTGGCGATGGTGTCATGTTAGGTTACTGGCAAGATCCAATTGAGACCAGCAATCGTATCCAGAACGGTTGGCTCGATACAGGGGACGTAGCGGAGTGCGACGAAACGCAGAATGTCAGGATACTCGGTCGTAGCGACGACACCATCGTTCTCGACAACGGATATAAAATTGATCCGTTAGGAATCGAGCAACTCATCTGTCAAAGACAAGGGGTCAAAGATTGCGCTTTGGTTCCAAACGAACAGTTTGGATACGATATCGTCCTATTGCTTGACGAGCCTAATGCGGAGACGAACGAAACGGATCTCCGAGACGAACTTCAGGATTTACTACGCAGGCATTTGCCCGTTCTCCCTAGACGCGTCGTCACTACCATCGAGGACTGGACCGAAGCAAATGGGCTCCGAAACTTCAAAGGAGCAAAGAACCGCATCAACCTAAAGCGATGGGTCGCGGGTAATCTCGGGGATTCGTGAGGCCTGAAACCCGACCAGCTTGCAAAGGAACCGGTCTGATCTGTACTGTCGTGCAAGCAAAATCGCGTATCGTGACAGTATGCGAATAGGGTGGGAAAATTGAGAATTTAGCCTTTTCTTGGAACCCAAAGATCCGGGGCTTGGTCAACGCGATACAATACAGCGGCGTTGTGGCTGAGTAAACGTCCCGCCGTCAGCATGAGTGTTTAGTCAGGCTGTTATTTGTCAGGCTGTTAGTTGTCGGGCTTGAGTCTATGGATTTAAAAGGATTGCTATCTTCCCGGATTTCGTCGTTCGCGACTTGCCGCAGGCTGTTCAACGCAACCGCGATACTTGTCTGTTTCATGATGTTCGACATGGTCGTGGTTGGGCAGCAGCGAACAAATTTACCATCGCGATCGCCTGAAGGTAGCAAGGGTGTCGCTGCGACGGATGATCGAGCCACACAGCGTTGGATACCCATTGATCGCAGAAAGCTTGGCGAGTTGGGGCGGCTCGGTGAGTTGTTGCAAAACCCGAAGAGCGCTCTTGAGAGCTCGTCATCGACCCAGCAGTCGGAATTCAATACGGATTCTTCTCCACGGTCGCTCCCGCTCGATCTTTCCAAGGTTGATTTGCGAGACTTAGAAGAAAGACTTGCTGGTTTAACCCCTGAGCAACGTGAGCGACTCAAGAAGCTAGCGAACCAGTTGTCCAAGAACGACGCAGCTAAAGAGTTATCATCCGCTTACAAGAATCTACCGCAGGGGCTAGTAGATCAAGTTCGCGAGTCACCATCTCTGCGAGAGTTTGCGAAAGAGGTCTTGGAAGAAGGTCAAGGTGAAGAACAGCCAAAGGATAGCGATTCCCTGTTGCTGGACGATTCGAATAATCAGCCTTGGATCAAATTCGATCCGGCCAATTCCTCGTTAAAAGCCAATGCAAAAAATCAGACACAGGACGCGAACTCGGATATTGCCGAATCGAATTCCGGAAGTGAAGGACATTCTAGAAAAGAGGGGGATACACTTTCTATTCCTAAACCCTCCGATGCACCGGAGCGTGGTGTCGGGTTGAACCGTTATAACGACGCGGGAAGCACGCGGTCTAGAGAGGGCGAATCGAATTCTGAAAACCGAGAACGGCAACTCCAAAATGGAAATAGACGATCAAGTGAGTTCGGAGGAAACGCATCCCGCGCGTCGAACGACAATTCCAACCGTTCTCGACCTTCACAGCAAAATGCCGGACAGCAAAATGCCCGACAACAAAGTGCCGGCCAGAAAAATGCCGGACAACAAACAAATCGTGTCGCTAATTCTGGCAATCAGAAACCAGAAACGGCATTTGAAGCCTTGAAACGTCGGGTTGGAGAGTTAGGGCTAGGGCAAACGTTCGAGAAGCTCGCGAAAGAAGCAGTAGGGATTGAAAAGAGTCGTGAGGGTAACGTCAACGACAAACCAGCGACCGAGAAATCTGCGGCAGACTCGAATCTTGGAACGGCGCTGGGCACCAGAGATTCGCGTAGAGACGCAGCAGCAACGAAACGTCCCGCAGAATTTCCAAGGCGTGATTCCGCAAAGCCTTCCGAAAGTAGCAGCGATTCGCAAGGTCGTGGGGCCGCAGACAGGCAGACTCTGGCTCAGAATCAATCCGCTCCCGTTCGTCCGTCTGCGCCGAAATCAGAATCAGTGTCCCAGCCTGCTTCATCGCAAAGTTCCGAGACCAACAATCCACTTTCTTCTTGGCGTACGCCGACTTGGAACGATCTTCCATCGTTCTCATACTGGTATTTGGTTGGAGCGATTTTGATCATCTTGATACTTGGCAGCTTAGTCTTGATCAATCGCTCGCCCGAGATCGCGAAGCGTGTTGCACAAAGAAGACAGGAAGCCGAGCAAAGAGCGCGTTTACTGGACATGGAAATTGCGAATCGTGAACAAGTTGTGCTCGCGTTCGATACATTTGTTTCCAAGCAGTTGCGATCGTTCGAGGATTGGTGGACATCGCAGCGGGTGGTCAAATATGTCTCCGATCAAAAGCTAGGATATTCGAGCCAGCTTCTAGCGGCCGAGAAAGTTTACAAAAATGCTCGCTACTCACCACCTGATCAGAAATTAAGTGAACAGGAGCTAGCAACGGTTCGAGACGCCATTCGCCAGTGCGCGAAATCGAAAGAGACCGAATGATGGGGCTGCGGGACGGTTCGGTTCGGCGCAGTCGTTTGTTCGTTTTGGCGGCCGCATGGTTCGTTTCGCTGGTCATCGGTGGTCAAACGTGTGCACAACTGGTCGATACGACTGACGAAAATTGGGTTTATCGTTACGACATTTTTCAAGCGTTTTTGCAACGGGACGGTTTGCTTCCCACGCCCACTATTTCCGAGGTGTTGGAATCACCGCATGAATCGACCATTGTCTTGATGGGAGAAGTCAGGCGAGAATCCGTTGGAACATGGATCAAATTGAAAGAGTTCGTCGATTTGGGGGGGAGAATTCTTATTGCTCCCGATAACTTTCATTCCACCGTCTACTTTGGTGAGACCCAGCCGGGGCCAGCGAAGGCTCGTTTAGAGGAATCGAAGTTTTCTGGTTTCGATGATTGCGTCAGAGTCACGCGATTTCGGAGCAGTCATCCATTGGTTTCGAATTTGACGGAACTAGTAACCAATCGTGCAGGAGCGATTCGGAGAATCGGAATAACGGGTGACTCGATGCAGTTGGCTTTTTTGCCGGACGATTGTTACCCGAGTGAGTTCGCGGGCAAATCCATTCTCGCAACTGGTGAGACACAGACCAATGGTGCCATGGTTGTGTTGGCCGATCCGAGCATTTTGTCCAATGGTATGTTCTCGTTCGGAGACAATGGTGAGTTTGCAAGCAGGCTCGCAAACTATTTGTCGACCGACTCCAGGAGCAAGCTGTTTATGTCAGTAGATGGGCAGCCTGTTCGCTTGATCCGCGGAATTGCCGGACCGAGGAGCCCGCAAGGAGCGTCTGCGCCCGAAGAAGGAGAGCCAGCGACCACGGAGCCCCAATTTCAAACACTATTAGAGGTTGCCAATTCCGCCTTACAAGAACTGGCCAATCCCGAGCAGATCAACTCCAGGCTGAAGGACCAGCCGCGAAGCATCAACAAACGTCAGTATGTGATATTTGTCATTTCAGCATTAACGGTTTTGCTGTTGTTGTGGGGCGCTGTCAAGTTGTTGAGTCGGTCCAATCGTTGGCTCAAGTATCGACGATCCGTCGGGACTGTAACTGCGGAGTCCATGCTTCGAAACGGATATCCGGGCGATGTCAAAAACCGAATGGCGTCGGAGGCTTTGGCGAGGGAGTTTAGTCGACGTTGGACGGGTCTTTCGACAGCATCCGATTGGCGACAATGGCTGGACGACATGAGGCATGATGATCGAGACAAGCTGCCCGCAGAGGATCGAGTCGCACTGGAGTCACTGTTGGCGATTGCCGTTTTTGGAGGAAAGACCCCGATGCCAGATCATGAGTTGTCGAAACTCTCGCAACAAATGTGCGATCTGCTCCAACGCTATCGACAAGATGTTACACTAGTCTGACAAGCTACGATCCACGACAGTCCTCGTTTCAATGAAAATGGAACAAATTGAGTCAAACAAACACTAAGGAATTGGCGATCAAGGTTGCGGGTTTGCGCGGGGCCATCCAAGAGCAACTGGGCTCCATCGTCGTGGGGCAATCTAAAGTGATCGATCAAATGTTTATGGCTCTTCTGGCCAACGGGCACGTGTTATTAGAGGGAGTGCCGGGAACGGCCAAGACGACTTTATGCCGTTCGTTTTCGATCGCATTGGGTTTGCAATTCGAACGCATTCAATTCACCCCCGACCTATTGCCCTCTGATGTGACGGGCACCCAGGTTTTGGATCGACAATCCTCAAGCTTTGTCCTTCGAAAAGGACCGATTTTTTGTCAACTGCTTTTGGCTGACGAATTGAATCGGGCTCCAGCCAGGACGCAGTCATCACTCTTGGAGGCCATGCAAGAGCGGCAGGTAACGATTGAAGGGAATACGCTCGCATTACCCAATCCGTTTTTGGTATTGGCAACTCAAAATCCGATTGAACAGGAAGGAGTCTATCGACTACCCGAAGCGCAGCTCGATCGATTTTTGTTCAAGATACATGTTGGCTATCCAGGTCGGGATGAAGAAATCTCAATGCTTCAGTTACACAGCAAGCCGATTGCGTCCGCCAAGCCGATCTGCGATGCACAGGGAATTCTTGAGATTCAAAACGGTGTTGAAAATATTTATTGCGCCAACGAAATCTACGAGTACATCATCGACTTGGTACGAAAGAGCAGATCGCATGCTGATTTGTTGTTAGGTGCTAGCCCTCGGGCGGCGATATCTCTACTCAAGGGGGCACGAGTGCATGCGTTATTGGCAGGTCGTGATTTTGTGACTCATGACGATGTGCAAAGTATTTTGGGGCCCGTTTTAGGACATCGATTGATCATGAAGCCAGAATCCGAAATGGATGGCGAGACGATTGATCGAGTGATCGCGAGCCTTACAAAATCGATTCCTGTGGTGGCTCAAGCGAAACGATGACAAACCTAGCCAAGGCTTTAGCACTCATCTGCATCGTGGTGCTCTGTGTTGGAATGTACGGAGAAAATGTTCTGCTGGCGGTTCCTGCGACCGCCATTCTTGTTTGGATGATTGCAGCCTATGCCTATTTTCATTGGGTCCATCGACGCATCAGAAAAACGCTCGTGCTCCAGCGAAGGATTCAGGATCGATCCCAGTCGAACGTGTATTTGTGGGCGGATCGACTTTACTCTGTTGAGTTAACATTAAAAACGAATCAGCGTTTGCCGCGATCTCTTCAGATTCGAGACATCGCACCAGATTTGATGAAATTGGATTCGTCGGAGTCCGATGACCGTCGGCTAGCGGCGGTTGGTGCCGTTGATCCGAGTGTTCGAGTTGCGAAGACGCGGAGCAGTTGGTTTTGGGAGCAGTTTACACCAGCATCTGAGAAGCCTGGCGTCGCCGATTGGAATTCCGTCACCTTGATCGAATCACGTCACAGCTTAGTGCATCGATATCGCATTCGTCCTAGAGCAACCGGGATAGCCATATTCCCCGGCGTAAGAGTCGAGCACAAGGATCCGATGAACTGGTTTCGAGCCGATTACGTTGTGGAATGTCGACAGGTGGCGAGAATCTTGCCCAAGTATCGAGAAGAAGCCGAGATTCGGCAACTGTTAAAGACCACCAATTCCATTCCGCAGCACGGGTTTCATCGCCAACGAAAACCAGGCATGGGGTTTGAGTTATTGGAGCTTCGCGAGTATGTCGATGGGGACCCACCGAAATCGATTGCTTGGAAAGCTTCCGCCAGGCGCGATACATTGATGATCAGGCAGTACGAATCCGAGGTACCGGTCCGCTTGCAGTTGTTTGTCGAGGGGACTGTAGGGTGCCGGGTCGGCAGCTTTGGCTATCGTGTCGTGGATCAAATGGCCTCGCTTTCCACCAGTCTTGCCAAGATCGTAACGAGCCACGGCGATGCAGTTGGCGGATATTTTATCGATCGAAACGAGGTTACGCGTGTGTCTGCCGAGTTTGGTGAAAGTGGCTTCTACAAAATTGCAAAAGCGCTCTCGCAGTTTTGTTCGCGCGAGTTTCCCGACAGATTTAAATGGACTAGCGCCATGCAGAACGCCGTGTACGCATTAATAGGTGAGTATTATCCCGATTTGCTCCAGTTTCGTTTTAATCCGTCGCACTTAAGTTTTTTCGATCTTTCGATGAGCAGCCAAAAGCGTCAACGGAATCAAGTGTGCAATGTTCTCGCTGAGCACTACAAGCTTAGCGACTGGGAACATGTCCGAATGATTGTCGATGAAAGCTTTCTTGCAAAATGGATGCAGAGGTACCTTTGTGAGCATGGCAGGGAATGGGTTTTTCCCATGATTCCAGAAGAGGACATCCCACATTATCTATCTCAAAACGCAATCGACCAATTGATACGCTCGGTGCAACAGGCTGTTCAAATTGCGAAAGACAATGAAGTGTTCGTATTAATGGTGGATCTGCTGAGTGCCGATCGAGATATCTCCCGTCTGCTTCAATCGTTGAAAGTCGCTCGTGGAAAGCACCATCGTGTAGTCGTCGTATCACAATCTCCCACGTTTGAGCCTATCGAAAAATGGGACTTGTCGAAGATGAGCAAACTGAGAGATGCGTCACCTGAATCGCTACGTCGGATGGCATCCCAATTGAGGATTGCAGAACGATTTCAAACCGTAAAATTGCAGTTAAATGCAATCGGAGTTCCTTTCTCTGTAACATCGGACGACTCCTCCATTTCGTCCGTGTTGAGGGAGGTCGATTTAGCCAGGTCGGGTCGATTGGCGGCAAAAAGTGGGAGTGCTAGATGAATCAACAGACAGAGCCCGACGACCGCACCATGACGAGTATTATCAACAGCAATCGCGCCGTTGCGATTGTGCTTTTCTGTCTCTACAGTCTCTTTATGACCTATTGGTTTTCGAGCGTTGTACAGTTGCTCAGTCCAGGGCTGATCGTCTTATGTTGCGTTTTGGCGTGGGGGAGTTTAAAGGTAAATGCCAATTGGATTTTTCTGGGCGAAGTGATCGTGTTGCTGGCCAAGTACGGTTGGCAATCACCAAGAGTTGAGCTGATTCCCGGTCTTTGGTTGGGTTATGTGGGGCTCATGTTATTCGTGTTTCGCGCCAAATACACATCCATTCACTCCGCCCTGTGTCGCGACGTGCACAGGTTGGCGACTGAGGAACGCGTCGTTGTCCGCAGGCTTTCGATCAGATTCGTTTTTAGTGTTATGTACGCATTGCTTGGTGGTATGGCATTGATTGTTTCGGGATTTCTCTTGCTAGCCTACAGTCCATTTGGCGGAGCAGGGAATGCTTGGATAAACTGGAGTTTAGACAGTAATGAAGCCATGTGGCCAGGTGCGTCGGCCATATCGATCTTGATTGGCGCCGTCGTGCTTGTTCGGGAGTGGAATTGGAGGCGAGCAAGTCGCATGCAAGCATCAGTGTATTTGAGAGCCGACAGGATTGGTTGGCAGTATCGAGAATTGTCGCGGGTCGTAAGATTGGTGCTGAAAGAGAAAAACAAGAAGTGAGGGTGGATTGATGTTCTTTTGGATACGAGAAATTGCGGGTTGGAGTTTAGTGCTGCTCGCTCTGTATTGGTTACGGTCGGGCATTCTATTGATCTGGGATCTAGAGTCGCCGCAGATTATTCAAGCTTCGGTGATCGTCGTTGCATCGACCGCCGTGCTGCGGGCAGGCATTTATCTGATTCGTTTATCGACGACATCGCGATTAGCGACGCAGTATGTTCAGACCCAAGGGGTTCGTGAAGCATAGGCTAAGAAACGCGGATGTTGCTAAATAGCCACGGATCGGATGGATTAATGCGCGAGGGAAAAATCCAATCACGATCCACGAGCGGGGTCCAATTTGTATAGTAGCCTTTGACTGGGCTTAGGTAAGGTTTCATCATTTTCAGCATCCATTGGTGGTCGATCTCTTCCGCCTCCGTGACTCCTCGATCGGGATTCTGTATGGCCCAAACAGCTCCAGCGAGAACCGCAGCGCACACTTGTAGGCTGGTGGCGGAGTTTTGAGGGGCGAGAGACCGCGCGACTTCGATCGAAAGTTGCGATCCATACCAATAGGCATTTCGATCGTGACCAGCCAACAAAACCCCCAGCTCGTCGATGCCGGAAACAATCTCATCTCTCATAACTCGAAATCGTGGTTGTTCACGCCACTGGCGTCCTGCCAATTCATGGAGACTTAATACCGCATCATTACACGGGTGATAAGCGTAATGGCAAGTAGGTCGATAAAAAGCCTCTCCTGATTCTGATTTCAACGTCAAGTAATCCGCGATCGAAATCGCTTCGTGATGAGTAATCAAAAAGGCATGGATCGGTCCGCTGGTTGGTGTCCATGTGCGAACACGCGTTCCCGCACCAGGATGATTGAGACAAATCGCTGCTAGGCATCCCGCCTCATGTCTCAACCCATCCGCAGGCCACTCGACTTCATGAGTTCCCCAGCCCAATTCTGCTGGCTGAAGCCCTTCGGAAATGAATCCGTCGACAGACCACGTGTTGACGAATTCACCGATCTCTTTCGGTTTATTGGCAAGCTGTGTATCTCGTTCTGCCACATGGATGGTTTTGATCTTCAACGAGTGAGCGAGCTCTGCCCACTCCTTTCTTGATTGAGGGATGGACGAATGCCCATGAATGTCGAACTGTAGCCTCAATAATGCTTCTTTGACGAAATAGGAGACGAGACCCGGGTTAGCACCGTGTGCAATGAGAGCTGTGGGCCGACCTGTCTGCTTCAGTGCAACGGCTCGTTCGCGGAAGGAATAGTTGCTTCGATCTCGAACAGAGAGAGTGGTATCCGTATAGCCCCCATGCCATGGTTCAATGCACGTATCGAGGTAGACCGCTCCGAGTTCCTGGGTCAGTTGGATCAGCGCTAAAGAAGAGACTCGCACTGATAGATTCAAGAGAATCGAGCCGGGTGGAGCTAGCAGAGGCGCCAGTACCGATCTATAGTTCCCGCGATCCAGCGGTTGCAGGATAAACCGCACACCGGTTTCTTCTGCTAGCTGTTGGCCAGATGCATCAGCAGACACGATGACAATGGCCTCGGGAGGCACATCCAGGTGACGCAGAATGAGTGGCAATGTCCCTTGACCAATGAGACCAAATCCGACGATCACCACATGACCGTTCACCTTTGCGAGTGTTTCAAATTGCTTCATCAAACTGCGATAAGGGCCTCACGACGAAACGGTGCCATGCGAGGAAACGAAAAAAGGAGGTCGCCGGTGAACTCCGAATGCTCAAACGATTCTCCACACCCTCATGGCGTGGAGACGTTCGGGACCCAATGATTTAGCGTTCGAAGAAAATAACGACTTTGGAATCGCTCGAAAACCCCATTCCGCAAGGTTGAGCCCGCTAATTTGGATCGTTGAAATGGTGCCAACGAGCGATTACTTACAAAAACGTTCTCTTTTCGGATAGAGGATTGTTGGACCATGAATCACATTGCATTGGCCAAGCAGTCGACCATACTCAATTTCGAGTCACGAATTTTGGTCGCCAACGGGGGAGACGCAAAGATTCTGACCCGCTTTACAGATTCATCAAACTGCTGAGTCGCGAGCGCTTGAACCATGGGTGAGATATCGCCGAGTGGCCGGAAAAGTCCGTTTCTCAATTGTACCTCCATGCGAAACTGAACATCTAGGCTGGCGGGCGGTGCATCGATAAGGAGATCAAATGGGCAGCAATCAGCCCTCAGCTTTTTCGAAACCTCCGATGCCAGTTTGCAAGATGCATCACGAAGCCCTGAGGGCGATTGCTTTGAGAGCGTTTGATGCCAGAGGGGTTCGTTTTGCGAGTCGAACTCAGCGACACGTTTGTAAAGGTTGCGATGAGAGCCAAAAAGACCTCGAGCGCAGCCCTCCCAAGGTTGGTTCTGTGACATGAGCAAGATGCTATGTTTCATCTGAGCATCGTCGAATTCGAGCCATTGATCGGCAAAGGAACGTGATGGGTTCGCGTTTGCGCATTCCCAAACCACATTTTGTAACATGGCCGTAGCACTGCGAACGGCGTGGTGCCAGTAAACTTCGCTAAACATAATGTAACGGGCAAAGATCATCATCTCGATCGCCGTTTTACCTTTTTCGGAAAGAGCAATCGCGTTCTTTTCTGGGTGAATGCAGAGTGATCGAACCAAGCGATTGCGATCAAAGTTTCTCCCGTAGGGAACACCTGAGTGCACCGAATCACGTTCGAGGTAATCCATTTTGTCTATATCGATCGGCCCACTTAACATGGAGGACAAAATGCTGGCTGCTGGCTCGACATGAGTCGTTTTAGCTGGGTTCAACAGATCGATTATTCGCCTTGGATCCAGATGCCAATCCTTACTAATTCGTTCTGCCAATTCTCCTTGGAGCACAAGACGCGATGCTAGAATCTCGTGGCGAGGGACATTGGGTAACCCTAGGTCTTCGATTGCATGACAAAAAGGCCAGTGACCGATATCGTGCAGGAGCGCGGCCAAAAGAAAACAGCATACGTCTTCGTCGTTGATGATCGAGCGAAAGAGTGGATTGCTCTCCAGTTGGGTGACAAACTGGATCGCATTGAAATAGACGCCTAACGAATGCTCAAAACGTGTGTGGGATGCACCTGGGTAAACGTAGGCCACCAACCCAAGCTGGCTGATGTTGGATAACCTGCGAAAAGCGGCGGTGTCGATGATACGCTTAATCCGAGGGGTGACCGGAACATCGCGTTCAGGGCTGATTCGAATCGAGGAGTCTGTGGAACGTAGTTCTGGAATGGCATACATGACAAATCATCGCAGGCAAGTAGTCAGCACTCTGGAGCACTTAAGCAAAGGAACAAAGAGCGATTCTAGATTAGGTCGAATCAGGACATAAGAGAGGGCGAGATTTCGATTCCGAATGGGCTTGGAATCATCGCGATAGTGCAACCGCAAGAACGACCGCCCCCCGGCGTCTATCAAGCCGTCCCGGTTAGATAAAGTTCAAGAGAGTCCGCATTTGGTTGAAGAAATTTAGGGAAGTTTTTTACAAGCCTCAGCAGTGAAAACGGCATCCTGAGGGATGGTCGCCATCCGGAGCCAGGTTGTATCGCCAAAGGGGAAACGCTGGATTGTGGCGGCTTATCCCCCTTTGATGGCCTCTTGTGGAGTGAGGATTACAGAAAACTTGGCCCTGAGCCAATCAGGCCCTTGAGTCAGGAAACGGGAGTTTTTGTACCTCAAAGTTTACCTGCTCGAAATCGCGAGACATCGCAATAGAGAGCGTCCCGGAAAGGGCTGAAATTTTCTTGACTTTATTCCCTCGATGTCAATAATCGTTCCGTTGGGAGAATTTTACAAGAATTTTTGCGGACGATACATTTCACCCCGGAGTCGATTGGTTTTAAGCCCGGTGTCAACCACTTTTGGGTTGGCTGGTGACAGGTGTATGTTTGTCGACCGCATCAGTTCTTGGAATGGGAGTCCATTCTATCCCTGAGAGAGAAGCGAGGTGTTTCCTTGGCAACTTTGGGAGGGCAATTAATTAATGAGTAGTTTGTGCAAGAACGTCTTTGAAGCAATTCTCAAGTACGGTCATGATGAAGATTTCGACCCAGTTGTAGACAATCATTTCTTGCCAACGGACGCTCCCGCTGGCTCACAAGAAAAGATCGAAGTTCTTCGTCGTCGCGTCGAGCTTGGGCAGCCCTTGTGGCACTCAGATGACCGAGTTGACTACAGCGGACTGACTGGCGCAATTCGCCCACGCGAGTAGTATCGCGAGAGTGAATCGTCGTCCGCCACTGATTGGCGTTCGGATAAAAATGTAAAGCATCGAACCTGGGGAAACCCAGGTTTTTTATTTGCCAGATTTAGTTTTCTTTGAATCGGTACCCAACACCGCGGACCGTTTCAATAGCATCAGCCTTTTCGCCAATCTTTTTGCGAATAGCACGAATGTGGACATCGATCGTTCGTTCCAGAACTAGGGTATCTTCGCCCAAGGCTGAGTCGATGAGTTCACTGCGTTCGAATGCTCGGCCCGGTTGTCGCATCAAGGTATCCAGGAGTCGGAACTCGCTTTTGGTCAGTTCGATCGACTGTTCGTCGACGAGGGTGCGGTATTTGCGACGATCAAGCGTGATGCCTTGCGAGCTGACGACATCTGCATCATTGGTTTCCAGCGCTTGCTTACGCCTCAACAATGCCTTGACTCGCTCCAGAAGAACCTTGACGCTAAAGGGTTTCGTAACATAGTCATCGGCACCGACTGAGAAACCAACGAGTTGATCGGACTCTTCGGATTTGGCGGTTAAGAGAACGATGTTAAAGGCTTCCGTGTCTTGGCTCGCTCTCAGTCGTCGACAGACTTCAATGCCGTCCATGATAGGGAGCATGACATCCAGCAGAATAATGTCGGGCTGTTTCGTTTGCGCTTGATGAAGACCATCTCGTCCATCAAACGATAGAATAACTTCGAATCCGGCCTTCTCAAGATTGTAGGATAGAACCTCCGAGAGGGCTCGGTCGTCTTCGACTACCAGGATTTTCTTACGAGGCATCGTCTAGCCAATTCTAATTGCGAGTTTCAGGGGCTACTGTGAGATTGAAAGGAAACGGGTGGATGTTGTCGGTGACGGACGATTTCACCTCGAACCATGTAAATGGTGTCTTCAGCAATGCTAACGGCGTGATCGGCAATTTGTTCCAAGTGTCGCGATGCGGAAAAACAATGCATCGCAGGGGATATCTGACTGATGTCTCGCTGCATCTGATCATTGAGCACAGCGATGACGTCCACGTTTTTGCTGTCCACAGCGTCGTCACTGCGAATGACTTCTAGAGCGAGGTTTACGTCTTGTCGCACGAAAGCATCGAGACTTCTCCTAACCATGTTAATGGCCATCAATGCCATTTGCTGAAGACCTGACTGCAACTGGAAATCGGGATACTCATGAACGCTGATTGCTCGCTGCGCGATGTTGCAAGCGAGATCCGCCATCCGCTCAAGATCATTGTTAATCTTCATCATGGTGGTAATACGTCGAAGATCGGCAGCAACCGGTTGGTGCAAGGCTAACATCTTCAAGCAATCTTCTTCAATTTTTACCTCGATCCGATCAATTTCTTCATCCTGTCCGATTACCATCAACGCGACGTCAGCCTGACGAGCCACCAACGACTGAACCGCTTGGTCAATCATCTTTTCCACGACCCCAGAGAGACGTAGGAGGGACTTGTGCGCTTCGGCGAGATCGTGTGTGAGGTGTAGTGACATTCGTTTGATTTCTCTTTTCGGTGGGGATTGTAACGCGGGAATGTTAAGAAAATGGGAATATAGCGTTAAGATGCTGTGCATCTAATGCCAGAGCCCGAGAGTGTTAAATTTTTCGGGCAATCCTCTCATTTTGCAGCCGAGGCGGGGCCCAAAACCCTGCAAATTCTTAGGATTAACCGTGATAGCCGCCCCTGGATTCCTCGGAGCGGAACCGTGAGACAGGTGTCACCCTGGGGCTCAATGAGGGATCGATTGGACATTCCAACCAATCGTTACGACCGTTTTATTCTATGCAACCTGACAGAGGCCGATGCATTTTTGTGGTTCCCCGTCACTCGTGGATCGCGAAACCGTTCTTTCAACCTACTCTTTTGCGGCACCAGTGTCTCCAGACCAAACACGTTAATTGATCGAAAATGGCCTCCTCAACAACCACTCACTCCGCCACATTTTCTGAGGTAGCTTCTCAAGACGCCAAACCAATCGCACCGGGAGCTGATCCTCGTCGATTTGCGTCTCCAAGCCCGAGTAACGATGTCGAGTCGCGTTCCGATTTGTTGGCGAGACTTATCTCTCGCCAGTTTCCTCTCGATGAATCGGTCTCCAACGTTTTCAAAAACCCGATCTCGTCGGAGATCCCCCACGACGCCTTTCCTGCGCTGGTCTCTTTGCTCAGTGAGATTATCAACCCGTCTTTTTTAGATCAAATTACGGGCGCGAACAAGCGTTTTGAGTTGCACGCAAAATTCTTGAGAGGACTCGCATTTTGCCTTCATCACGTGCGAAGCCGAAACAATCACACGCGGCCCATGGTCATCGACACGTTGCTTTTATACTCGCTGATGCCAATCTATCTGGCTTCATCACGGGACAAAATCGTAACGGCGGTAGAGGGCACCATGAACAAACTACGCCAATCGGCGTGTGTTGTTGGCTGGCTTAATGTGATGGACTTTGATACCGGCTATCTATGGCTAGAAGAGCAAGCCAGCAACGGGCAGTTTCTGGATTCCGCAATCGAGCATAACTTGAAAATTTCCGTACCGAGGATAGCCAGTCAGTATTGGTCTTATGCTGCCTGTACCTCGCAATCAGTAGACATGGACAAAGGGTTCTGGGAACTCGCGTGTAGAATCATTCGAGGTGACTCCCAAATCCATATTCCGAAATCGATGATCCCCGGTGTTGTATCGTGGGAAAAAATCCTTCAGCATTGGAATTCACTGAAGAAAGAATTAGTAGCTTGTGCTCACAACTCGTCAGCGAATTCGGTCCAAGTAGCTGTTAAGATCGAGGATTCGTGCCAGGAATCGCGATTACTAGACGCGATCAAATCGGTAAGCTCCAACGTGGAAGCGGTTCAATCGGAACATAGAGAAAAGGAGAGTCAAAAGCCGATCGAGACGGAACCCATCTCGAATGATCGCAGGCTCGTGGAAATTCGCTCCAGCTCCGATTCCCATTTGCAAAACGTGCTCGAGCAACTTCTGCAACGTAGTCGTGAAGAGCAAACAACGCTCACGATTGCGGTTGTTTCACGTCTGAATGCTGGAAAAGATAAAGTAGGAAATTGGTTTTCGCCTATGATCGATCAACTCATCGAAGAAAGTGAGGCAGAGGACTTGAAAGGATTCATCACTGACTCTGGTGAGCTAGCTCTGATGTTTTATGATGTCGATCGATCCGACGTTGCCTATTGGCTTCGAGAATCCTTTTTGAAGCTTAGATCTGGCAGCTCTAGTCGTAGCATGCACGTCGAAGCATCTGAGCAGCTGATTGCAGGAGTCGCGATGGTGAATGCTCCGTCACGTTCGTTTCAGCTGAACCAATTGACTGACGCTGCTTGGCGCTGTCGAGATGGTGCCGCCATCCAAGGGGCCAATGCGGTTAAAACGATCGAGGTCTATTAGTCGATCGCAAAGATGTTCATTCTGTCGCTGAACTTGGCGGCTCGGTCAGAACCATCGGGCCGAACCGTCGCTCGCGGTATAGCTTTAAGCCGGCCAATGCATGGTAGATGCCTCCGCATTCCAGATCGAGCTCGATGGTCGAATCCAGCATGGCACACAACCGCGTAACAGCCCTCTCCATCCATCGTTCCTCTAGTCGCTCTTTGGGCAAAGCATACGCTAGGAATTCAAGCGTATGGCCCGTCGCACCAATACACAAATTCAAGTCGGCGCTGTTGCCTGGTCGCTCGGTGTATCTGGTGGAAAAGGAGCCATCTGAGTTTTGATAGGCTCTCGCTTTTTGAATCGCATCATCAACAACTAACTTGGCTGCTTCGTAGCCCCCCGTGAGCGGCTCGCCGAGTTTCAATCGGTAATTAATAGCATGAGCTAATCCCATGAGACGATGCGTCCCGCCACATGCACTTTTGGGGATGTCCTGCTTCGCTTCGAAGGAAACAAATGGCTCCAATGTCCAGGTGCGCCCATCGGTAGCAACCCACTTTTCCTCCTTAGGAAGATAATTGGTCAATGCGATCAAGGTCCAAGAGTACTCGCGATAAGGATTGTTCGAAACATCCCGCTGAGCCTGCCTTACCCAGTCCTCAATCGTATGCTCATTCCCATCAACGACTAGTTTCGTCTCCATCGGTACCTGGGCTTGGGACAAGTAACCGAGGAATTGATCAACGTGCCCTTGACCAGTGAAACTACCTTCTTCGACAGTCAAGCGGATTCCTCGTCTCCCGGTCGCTTCGATTGCATCCCCCTCGAACGGCGTCCAACCTGGCAACTGCCCTCCTTGGAAAAGATATTCGAGCGCGAATACAACGTCCCCTTTTGCTGCCATCGGCAAATCGATTCCAAACGCAACCGCTCCGTGAAACACTTGCCAAGCGGCATTCCGGTCAGCAGAAAGCAATCGCCCCTCCAAGTTCCTCGATAACGTACTGTCTATCGTGGACTGAAGAATATTCTTTTCCACAGGGATTTTTTCTTGAGCCGTACGTTCCTCAACACGATCTTCAAACGCGGGTAGGCAACCGGGAAGCAGTACGGAAAAAAGAAGCAGGAAAATTGCTGGTTGCGGTTGAGTAGACATCCGGAATTATTTGAGCATGCGAATCGTGAGGACCTGATTCGCGATTCTAATTCCCTGGCTGGATTTCCCAATACGCTAATTCGGATTTCTGAGAAAAACAACCGCGTTGGCAAATAATCGCTAAGATTTGGTCGATAGAGGCTCGGGTATCGGACACTCGAACTTTTATCACCTCGCATGATCGCTCGTCTAACAGCTCCCACTTGAAAGGCAATTTAAAGATGGCAATGGAGAACTACAGCCGTTATCAACAGAACGTCATCAAAAATTACTACGATAATCGGGAAAACGTATCCTTTCAAAGGGTCCAAGAACTCTTGACGGATCTCTACCTTTGCGAAGGTAAGAAGCAGGAAAAAGTGTGGGAGAGCATCATCAGCCATCTTGAAAAAATGGGAGTGCCCCCCGATCAAGTGGAACATATCAAGAAACAGAAAAAGCCTGAGCTGATCGCCCAATTGATCCAGAAGCGAGTCTAAGGGTATTTGCCTAACAACACGCGCCGTGCTTCGAGAAAGTATTCCAGGAAATCACGCCTCTGGTAATCGGGGTAGGTCCATGGCATTGGTTGCCATCGTTGGTCTCGGAATCCCAATGTCACTTCGGCGTAGACGTTGTCTCGAAGGTAGATTCGGTGCTCGCGATTCTTTGTAGACGCTAACACTAGTTTGGTTAGAGTCATGTATCCAGGATCAATATTGAGCGGACGTGGTTCGGTCGTGGGCAACTCTCTCTTGGCGTCCTCCTCCCAGCGATTGGTTAGGATTTTATCCGACGCCAACGACGCGGGATCGTACTGCGCATCGAGTACCGCGAACTGCTTTAACAGCTCATCTCCCATCGTGGGTCTGTAGTACTCCGACTCGGCAAAAGCAAAGGTAGGGCTGAGACTCAGAGGTTCGCCCCACTCCTGCTTGACGCGAAGCCAAAACCAATCCAAATGCGAACGGTATCGACTAAACACAGCGATGAACCGAACCGATTTGTGATAAGGTTTTAGCTCCCCCATTGCGATGTACCCTTAGCCCAGCAGATCGTATCGGTAGTGAATCTCGTCGATACCATCCTCGTAGTAATCCATCAATCGTCCCGCGATCCGGAACTTTGCCGTAGGCAGCAACTCGTTCGCTTTAACAACCTCAGAGGGAAACGCCATAAAGATCGATCTGCCTCCCCAAGACTTGACTTCTCGAGAAACGCGATCCAGATCGGCGAGCGTCGAGCCTTTGCCACTTGGCACAAGCTCCCATGCGATCCAGTACGCATTGTTTGTTTCTGGTATCTCATCGACATCGGTGATCTTGATATCATCGAGAATCCGAT
Source organism: Pirellula sp. (assembly GCA_025459355.1). Taxonomy (GTDB): domain Bacteria; phylum Planctomycetota; class Planctomycetia; order Pirellulales; family Pirellulaceae; genus JBKCUI01. The sequence continues at coordinate 1,614 of JALOQS010000062.1, read as the reverse complement.
TGGTGTTTAGCTCACCTCGCGGTTGAAGCCTCATGCCATAAACCAGCATCGATTCACCGGGTGCATAGTAATCTGGATGTTTTAACTCTTGGGAGAATCCCATTCTCATGTAGGCTTCTCTGGCGTCAAAATAAACGTCACCTTCGTCTGGGTCCAAGTAATCACTCGCATGCACAAAGGCTTTACGCCCCCCCTGCTCCCGCATCAGGTCGACGATCCACGTCAGCATTTGCGATCCTTTGCCGGAGCGGCGATCAGCTCGTTGCAGATACGTCCACGACAAGCCATAAGAATCGAGCGTGTTCTCGATGGGCTTGGCACCGATTACCCCAATCAACTGGTTCCTTTCGAACAAGCAATACTGGTGATCGATCGATTCCTCATAGGTTTCTTGGGCATCATATGCATCGTCTTCATCGTACTCTGCGATAATGGAGAGTACCCGTGGAATATCGGCCTCGCTCATCGCTCTGAGATCTAACGTTCCGTTCGATTTGATTGGTATAGTCATCCTATTGCTCCGTTGGTGAACCTATTGACTCCATAAATCTTCGATATGCAATTCGGGCTTCGTAATTCCACATCAATGCTTCTTCAACATCCTGCTCTTCGCATGCATGCATCAACATTTCTAGTTTCGACAAAAAGACCTTTTTGCGCATGTTTTGAAATCGGTTCCAATCTTGACCCCTTAGGTATCGTCCAACGACCAGTTTGTGCGCCCAGTCTTTCTGTTGTGGAATCAGAAAACCCGCGTTGTCCCACTCTTTCCCAGCCACAGCGCTGTTCAAATCGGCTTGAAGTTCCGCGAGCTCTTTCCGGACTTCTCTGGTATCTGGATAGTACACATAGCACCCAACAATGCTTAAGACCACTAGCCCAATCAAACTGACCGATGCCACAACCCAATTTGGAAGAACAATGTCTCGGGATGTTTGGTTTATTGGTTTTACCTTTGTTAAGTATTGCATGGCCCGGTTGCGAGAATCGAACTTGGCAAACCCCAATCCCACCAAAATCATGACGCCACCGCACAGACCGGCGAATAACGCATCCACGCTTAGGGCTTCACGAATCAATCGAACAGCGACCGTGAAGGAACTGTCGGTACCCCATGCAAACGGGTTGCAGTAGCCGTCAAAGGCGTGCGTATGGTCCGCGGCCTGGACACCCTTGGGATGCAAAGGACCGTTGATACCGTACGAAATGCATAACACAACCATGGTTAGCAAAGTGATCCAACTCCCTGTTTTGCGTCCCCCAAACTCGCGAAGACTCCAAAGTATTAGACCGAGATTGACGCCCGTTCCCATAACGAGCAACGTAAACGATGCACCGATGGAATTACCATGTTGGAACATCGATGAGACTTGAACAATCGCCGTCATCGGAGTGATATAGGCGAGCGAAGCAACGGCGGTCATCGTCAGCGGTGCCATCAAATCCTTGTCACCTGCGGAATGTTGCAGTACACCAGCCGGTAAGATTAATGCCAGAATCCCCACGCCGACCAAGGCCCAGATCATATACTTCGTCGAGGGTCCGACAGCTTGTTGGCACATGGACAAAGCGACCGCACCAATTCTTTGCAGACCGTAGGGCGTAGGAGGGAGT
>JALOQS010000302.1 GCA_025459355.1 Pirellula sp. | reverse complement strand
GAAACGAACTGGGGCGGAATGGCCCGATTGGTTACAATCGGCTCCATGAGACTAATCCACATAGAAAATCGTACCCAGCCCATTTTTGAGCAAAAGGTGCATCCTGGGAGAATTTTCGCGCAAAGATTCCGATTTCTCATGTTTTTCGCCTTGAACGGGGCTGTTCTCGCCCATCCGCTGGCCTCCGCTCGTTTGGCAGTTCGCGAGCAGTTTTCTTTTTCATCTGCTGATATCTGCCAATTCGTTAGGTTTTAGCTAGAACGCGTGCGATGAAAGTTTTTTTGCAAAACCTCCGACCGGACTCTTCGTCATACCTTGTTTTGCAAAACGCAGAGCATTGGTTTTGGGAGCGTGGGTACGAAATTGCTCATTTTACTTTGCAGGATCTAACCACTGGACTCCTCGATGTTGCGTTTGGCGAGCAAAGAGACGAAACAATCCTGCTGGCTATTCCCGAAGTCATGAGGATGGCCCTGCGCAGGTTTAATCATCACGAGCCACCTCTGTTTGAATTGCCAGATTGCCTGATGCCGTGGATCGGTCGGTTCACTTGGGAGACAACGCTCGGGCAAGTTCGTGAACAAGTGGACTCGGAGATTGGTTTCAACCCCTTTCATATCCGACCACTTGATCCCAAACGCATCTTCAAAGGGACGATTGTCTACGGACTACGCGACTTGATCCCCTCCGCATCGCTAGCCGACGAGACGCCGGTATTGGCCCAGCAAAAAGTGGAGTTTGTTTCCGAATGGAGAGCTTTTGTATTCCGGGATAAAGTGATTCACTTATCTCGTACGAAAGGGGACGTGTTGCGTTACCCTGATCGAGAAGTAATGCTGGCTGCACTCAACGCATATACCAATCGACGCATCGTTTTTGGCATGGACTGGGGGATCACCGCTTCAGGCCAAACGTTGCTGATTGATGTCAACGATGGCATCGCATCGGGAAATCTTGGCATGCACGGCCAGATCTTTGCCGCTATGATCGAAGCCAAGTGGCGAGATTGGAGTGGATTGGCGGACAACGGTATAGGGGAATGCTTTACCCGTTGAAATTCTTTGGCGACAGCTATCGCATCGCTCACCTGGAATCCAGTAATGATTACAATCTCCCAGTATTGGGTACAATCTGTCAGCGCCTTTGTAACTTGCTTTGCAGTCCTCGATCCTTAGGGCCCTATCAGTGACCGAAACCTCTTCCAACTCAAACGCTGTGTCCGAGGATGTCACGCCGCCAAAGCTCTTGGCCGATAAATCGTTTTGGGGAATAGCCATCACGCAATTTCTTGGCGCCTTTAACGATAATCTCTACAAGCAACTGGTATTGCTCATGTCGATCACGGCCGTTGCTGGAAAAATCAGTGACGATACTCAGGGATACGCCACGGCTTTATTCAGTTTGCCCTTTGTATTGTTCAGCGGCTTCGCAGGTTATCTGTCCGACTTGTACAGCAAATCAAGAATCATTGTTCTGTGCAAATTTGCTGAGATCGCGGTGATGCTGCTGGCCTTGTTCGCATTCCTGCAATATGCCAATGTCGGAGCGGTGGGGACCTGGACTGTTCTTTTCTTGATGGGAGCACAAAGTGCGTTCTTTGGACCCGGCAAATATGGAGCTCTGCCTGAACTCTTTCGCAAAGAAGATCTGCCTCGCGCGAACGGCTTGATCTTGATGTCGACCTTTTTGGCCATCATCCTCGGAATCGTCTTTGCAGGCTGGGTCAAAGATATGCTCACCACTCGCAATGCGGACGGTGTTGAGGATTTTAGCAACCTCTGGATCGGCTCGTTCATCTGCATCGGAATCGCAGTCGTTGGTACCATTACTTCTCTTTTCATTCGATACACCAAACCGGCTCAACCCGAGGCGAAGTTCTGCTGGGAAGATGTCGGCGTGAGCCCCTCGATCCGACAACTACTTTGGCAAGACCGACAACTGCTGGCCGCCGTCATCGTCTCGAGCACTTTTTGGCTTGTGTCAGGGGTCGTGATGCCTTCAGTCAACGCATTGGGCAAAGCTCAACTCCAACTGGACAGCGATACGAAAACGAGCGTACTAGCTGGGGCACTAGCAATTGGTATTATCATCGGCTCTGTGCTAGCCAACGTAATCTTCAAAGGTAAATCGGCTACCTTCCAAGTGCTCACGGGCACCGTCGGTATGATTCTATCGTTAACAATCACGGGACTATGGAAGCCAGGTGGTACCCATTTGCTCGGTTACTGGGGCGCTCTATTGGGATTGATCGCTTGCGGAATGTTCGCCGCCATTTTTATTCTTCCCATACAAGTTTTCATGCAAAGCCGACCTCCCGCCGAAGCCAAGGGACGAATGATCGGGACCATGAACCTGGCCAACTTTATCGGATTAATGCTGGCTGGCCCTCTGTATCAGGTCCTCCTTAGCATATCCCTTTTTATGGGTTGGCCAGTCTCATCGGTCTTCATCATGTTAACTATACTATTGATTCCCATTGCGATTCGATTCCGCATGCCCAACAAATCGAGCGCCGTCGAATCTGCTCCAGCATGACCCCTCCTGTTCATTAAACCTGACCACTCTTTCCTCTCCAAGATTTACCTATGAGTCGGATCTTCCTTGCCACAGTTTTAGTCCTCGGCTTCCTATTCGGATTGTCTCTTCCGTTATCAGCTGCCCCGCAACAAAAAGAAGAGGCGTACGAAACACACCCCGATTCCATCAAGAAACCGAATGTTCCCGAAGGTAAAGTCGAAGGCCCCTTTACCTGGAAAAGCAAAATCTATCCAGGCACGGTTCGCGACTACTATCTCTACATTCCTAGCCAATACGATCCCGCTAAACCCGCTTGTACATTCATTGTCCAAGATGGAATCAATCGCGCACGAGAATGGAAGCTCCCCGTGGTGATGGATAACCTCATCGCCCAAGGAGAGATGCCTATAACGATCGGTATATTCATCGACCATGGAGTTGTGCCCGCTCTCACAGAGGATGCACAACCACGTTTTAATCGGAGCTTTGAATACGATAGTCTTGGAGATCGCTACGCTCGCTTTCTCCTCGAAGAGATTCTTCCTGAAGTCAGCAAAACCTACAACTTGAGCACCGATCCGAATGATCGATCTATCGGAGGTGCTTCGTCAGGTGCGATCTGCGCCTTTAACGCCGCATGGGAACGTCCTAATGAATTCCGTCGCGTTTTAAGCACCATCGGTACCTACGTCGGCCTCCGCGGCGCTGACGAAGTGGCCACGCTCGTTCGCAAAACGGAACCAAAGCCCTTGAAGATCTTTCTACAAGATGGCTCGACTGACCTCGATATCTACGCGGGCAGTTGGTGGATCGCCAATTTGCAGTTGCTCTCGGCTCTCCAATACGCGGGCTACGACGTCAACCATGTTTGGGGTGAAGGTGGACATAACGGAAAACATGCCGCTGCTATAATGCCCGATGCCCTTCGCTGGCTTTGGAAAGATCATCCCAAACCAATACAAGCCAGCGTTCCAACGAAAGCTAGGCTTAACCTGATTATTCCCGATCACGATTGGGAATTGATTGCTGATGGATACCAATTTACAGAGGGGCCAGCCGTCGGAGTCGATGGCGAGGTTTACTACGTCGACGTACCAACCTCCAAGATCTATGTTGCTCGCGACAATGGATACGAGGTAAACGTCTCTGTGTTTGTCGAAGACTCCCAAGGGGCCAGCGGCCTAATGCTGGGACCAGACAAAAAGCTATACGCCGCCCAAGGAAAATCGCAACGCATCGTTCGGTACGACCAATCAGGCAAAGAAGAAGTTATCGTCGAGAACTCTCCTTGCAACGATCTAGCTGTATACGCTGGCGGCATTTACTACACCGATCCTGGCAACAAAAAAGTGTTCCATGTGAGCTTTGACGGCGTGAAAAAAGAAGTCGATTCAGGGCTCGGATTTGCGAATGGTCTCATTCTCTCGGCGGACCAATCCTTGTTGTTAGTAGCCGATTCCAACGCCGTTCATACCTACTCTTATCAGATTCAGCCCGATGGGTCGCTTTCTCACAAACAGGAATACGGATACCTTCATATTCCTCACGGTGCATCCAAGAGTTCGGCGGACGGCATGACCATGGATGACCAAGGTCGGTTGTACGTCGCGACGGCTATGGGTGTTCAAATCTTGGATCAGCTGGGCCGAGTCAATCAGATCCTTAACAAACCTCAGAACGCGTTCTTGAGCAACGTTTGTTTTGGCGGAGCGGATCGGGATTGGATGTGGGTCACTTGCGGAGACAAAGTTTACCGCCGAAAAGTGGCCGCAAAAGGTGTCGTTTCCTGGGAAAAAACAACCAAACCGCCCAAGCCCGGTCTCTAATCCTGTGCCCAATGACGAAATGAGTCGTTCCGGTTAGACTTAGGGACCGCAACGTGGAATTGGTCTAACGCATGGAGATTCTGTGAGTCCGTCATTTTTTGAACAGCTTCAACAAACAACTCAGGCATCCGGTCCCTTGGCAGCCGCGCAAATGGTTGCCGATAGAATGCGTGCCGCTGGTCGCTATCCGGA
>JALOQS010000301.1 GCA_025459355.1 Pirellula sp. | reverse complement strand
GGACACAACAGAGGGGAGGGATTTTCGCCCGATCGTTCGAGGAGTTAACGACTCGCCTGTCTTGGGTGGGATCTTTAGAGACGTAAGCAGCCCTCGGGGAATTGGTTTGGATTTTACGATTTCGCGATGCAAGTACTTGATCACCTCTTCGTCTGCTAACGTATCCCCGGAGGACCATTTAATTGTGATCGACTTGGTAAAGTACTCCTCACCTGCCTTGCAAAGAACCACCAAATGATTTCCGTCCGGGGAGAATTGCATGTCTAGTATTTCATACGCCCCGATTCCAGATCGTGGTATCAAAAGGCCGCTTTGCAATCTCGCTCCATCCACTGCGTTGTAGAGCACTGCCGATCCCTTGGTTGGAATTGCTGCAACAGACTTTTTCGGATGGAAACAGAATTTTTCCGGTTGAGAGTCGTCACTTAAACTGAAAATCGCTTTTTGCGCGTCGAAGTCTTTTCCATCCCAGGCTACCAAGGAGTTTGCGAGATTGGCATCGCCACGAGCGGAAAGATAAACAACTCGTTGGCCACCCGAGGACAATCGAACTCCACGTCCATTGACTCCCGGTTTGGGTACTACCTGCTCAACATTTAATTGGTTCGCTAACTGAACGCGATACAGCAGGTCGATCGTACCATAGTGATTAACGATCTCTACCCCCCGTGGATGCCAATGGAGGGATTGCCCGGCATCAATGATCTCTGAATAACCTGCAAACAACATTTTTCCATCTGGAGAGACAGCGGTCCATTTTGCGGGAAGGTCGTGATCATTCACCACCGACTTCGATTCATCAAACCTCAGCAATTGATAACGAGGTACCATGTTTCGTAGCTCGATACAAACAAACGCTTGTCGAGATGTGGGGTGTAATGTGAGATCCGTCACCTTCTTGATTGGGAGTCGAAATTGTCTAAGGTCCACGCTCGCTTCTTGAACCAAATCGCTGAGTCGAAAAGCGTCCATGCTATCCTTGGACACTGCGATTAAATGCGGGCCGCGAATATCTACGAATTCGTACTTGTTCTTTAGCGATATATCTTTGATCTTGCGGCTGCCGTCGGGGCTTAACAAAACAACCCGATTACCGCATAGTATCAACAATTGCTTGCGATCACTCGAAAGCCGTATGTTCGTAACTTCTTTTCCACAAGCGACTCTCTGGTGTGTGTCCCAACTTGCCAGATTACCACGCAGCTCAGCAAACAACTCGCGTTCTACTACCTCGCTGGATAGCCTTGCAAACTGGTACGAGCCATTCGATTCGATACGCAGTTTCAGATCGACAAATCCCAGCGATTCTGGCGAAACAGCCCAATTGAACCGCCCATCAGGCGTTAAGCTCGCACCGGGGATAGCATTCATCAACTGTAGTTTCGCACCGTTTTGAATTCGGAATTGATGTTGAACGGTACTGCCGGCGGCCACCCATGCAGGGAATCCATTCTGGTATTGTTGATCTAGGGCGGTTTTAGGCGTTTGACTAGCATCAGCAAATATCGCTTCATTATCTGACTTCATTGCGTTGCCAGAATCATTGTCCATGGAAGCGTCCGCCAACCCGCTACTTCCCATGGACTTTAAGGTCTCCGAGGGGAGTGCGAAAGCCTCGGTCTCGGCTGACATCAAACGGCCGGTTTCTGCCGACGTAAAGAACAAATGCAATCGATCGCCGTGAGTGACCGCTACTGGCAAGTCGAGCAAATACTTGCGTGTTCGCGTAAGCCAACTAGTCATCGACGCAAAACTACCAGCTTCGCTCGGTAGCTTGATATTGCGTTTACCGATCTCACCAAGTGTACCATCTAATCGTCTGGCTCGAATAAACTTACTGTCAACGGTATAGACGATAGGTTGGCTATAATCAGGTATCTGCATTGCACTTTGACTTGATTCTAGCGGCTCAAGTTTTTCACCTGCAAAAACACTCGACGGAGAAATCCAGAAGCCAGCCAAGAACGCTTCGCGGGCGAAGGTCTTGTCACCAACATCTCGCCATACACGGTGTTTGGCCGACCGCTCGTCCTTAATGAATGCATCAAAGTCATACACCTGCAATGTCCCAGCCGAACTCAAACCAAACGACTCAACGCTGACCACAGATCTGCCATCTTTCGAAGCGAGAATTAGGGACCGCTGCGATATTTCGCGAGAGCGATCGCTAGTGACCTCAATCGCATAATTGTGACAATCCTTGTAAGAGCCTTCTACTCCTTCACCATGGCAAGTAGCTAACAACAAATTGCTGTTGCTGGGACCTTGTGACATGGAAATGTAAACGATATTCAACTTGGGAACACGAAGCTCATTCGTTTGCTTCCAATCACCAGCAATTGAAAACACACTTATCGTCCCAAAACCATAGTTGGCAATGTAAATGGCATCCCCTCGGCAAACGATCGAGCGAGGAGAAGGTGTTGAGATCTTGCGTACAGATCTTTGAGACACCACATCAACCACCGAGACGGTGTTGATCGATTGGTGGGCGACCAACAAATACTTGCCATCACTCGTGAGCTGCAAATCTGTTACTTCGGCATCCAACGGCAACTCTCGAAACTGTACCAATTTCGAATCGTCTAGGATCTCCTCTTTCCCGGTGCTCGGCTGCTTAGTGCCCGGAGCATCGCGTTCCCCCGCCTTAGGGGTCTTGGACATTGCTTGTGATGAATCAACTACTGCCTCAGATACGATCGTTGGAACGATAGGAGGATACACCCAAAACGCGATGGCGTTATCCTCGAACGCGACTCGGAGTCTACGCTTCGCGCTCGGGCTACTCTTAGCATACCCTCGAACTTGATCTAGAACGTGGGAATAAAACTGGTCGGTCCCATCCTTTAGTGCATTGTAGTAAACAGGAATGCGACCATCCCCCGGCTCGATCCACACATATGCTTCGAATCCAGATTTGTCTAACGCGGTTTCAGGAGTCGCATCCTCGGGGCCTGTGTAGTAGGAATAACGAGTGTTGTTATCAAACACAGCTCGCCAGAGCCTCGTCGTTCCCTGGACAGGCTTGGACGATACACGACCGATAACCTGCTGCTCCTGAAAACCCGGTCGCTGCTTAAACGCGGTAGCTTCATTCGAGGATACGGAATAGAGGTGCTGATCGTTAGTCGAGTCGTAGAATCGTTGCAAGTGTATGAGATCATTCGGTTCTTTTGCAGCGGAATTACTAACGAACGAAACTAGCAACAAATAGCTAAAGCAAACAAGAAATTTAAGCATTCAACACCTCAATCCCGTGTCGGAGCACCATGCACTGCCAGCAAGGGCAGGAACGTCACCATAGCGAAGGGCGAATCATGGGTCAAGTTTTTGCGAGTAGAAACGAGCTTTTTTGGTGCTTTGCATGCGTTGGTTGATTAACTATTGGTTCTTAGTAAACGACGCGAGGATTCCATTTATTCGATGTCTTTACCCCTGAAGCATCATTCCACATCGTTTAGAATTCTCACGCCGCAGTGGGGACAACATTTTGCTGCAACCACAAGATGCTTCATTCCGACAATCGACTTCTCGCACATCGGGCAATTAAGTTCCGGTGTTCGATTCGCCGTGCGCTGTAACCATAAGATGCCAATAAACATAACCAAGAGTGCCGGAGTCGGGGTCAGCCCAATCGCCAGCTCGGCTGCTGGCATTCCAAAACGATCCGCTAGAGAGTCCCTTATCTGATCGCGAAAGGGCAGAACCACAGCAAAGCATAGGATGACCGTCAAAATCGTAACGCCAGCAAAGGCCATCACCCGTCGAAGATACAGGTCACACTCGCGAACATAAGCGTGAACGTCAAGGCGGGTTGATTGAGATTCCGATAGGTTCATAGAACTTAACCTTCCAGGGGTACACAGACTGGTTGACACATCGCTTCCCACTCCAAGCTAAACAGCATATCGCCCACTGGTGTATCGTAGGCTCTCCTATCCAGGCCAATCAACCTTGTTACCAAGGCGCACCACCAGAAAATTTAGCGATTGGCGATAAAGAGCGGCGGCTAGGGATCAACTCTTCTCTTGTGTAGTTTTGTGCCCCTTGTGGCTGAACCTTCTTACTACCCACCAAGTTGATGCCGTTCTCGATAGGAAGGTTTCCAGATCCCCCGTTGCCCGTTTCCCAAATTTTGCCCCTGAAACATCATTCCATATCGTTTAGAATTCTCGCGCCGAAGCTTGGCCAACGTTTTGCTACAACCACAAGAAGACAAAGAACCCGAAACAGACTTAGCAGGATTATGCAACAACAAGAAGCGATCTCCCGTAAAAAGAAGCAAACGACGTGGGCTAGCCGCTTTCTCCCAACGCCGTGGCTTGTGTTCTATTGCTGTCCATTTCTATTGGGTGGGATCTACCTTGGTGGCCTTGTTTTGTCACACTCAACGCAGTTCCCCATTCTAACCAGCGTGATGGCAATCGCGTCACTGACAACTGGTGCACTTCTTTGGTTCGTGCACTTCTTTGGTTCCGAATTCGAATTGGCCTTGGGCTCTACGTGGCGATTGCGATTGGTTTTATACTCTACTCGATCTATCGCATCGCGATCGACGGATACACCAACAGTCGGCTCTTTGTCGGCATCGGTGGACTACTTATGTTGTATGGCTACTCGTCCGTAGCAGAAGAGATGAAGGAGAAAGAAGGAATGACTGACGAAATAGATGAAAAGCTCGCACAGGATTGGTACGACAAAAAGACCTCGCTGATGGTCGATATTCTCGGCCAAGAACATGACATGGTCATGCACGCCATCATTCCTTATGCGATCGGTGGTGGGCTGGATTTGTATTACTTTCCAAACGGCATCACGGGAACCGCGATTGCGACCAAGGAACTTTGCGAACTACCCGGCCAAGGATCAACCAATGATGTTTTCGAAACCTATGAGCTAGTGATGTTCACTCGCCAAACAATATCACTCGATGATGCGAAAGACGAATCGACACCATTCGGTCGTATTCACAAATCGATCAATGCGATTCTCAACCACATAGCACCCTACAGTGCCCAAGCGACATTAAACCCACATGAAACGTGTGAGTTTCCTGCGGAGATGGCCACTGTTGGCGGCAAGTGTTTAATCTTTGACGCGTACGGTTTTGATGGGGAACATACTGAGTTCGGCTTACTATTGATCATCGAGATACACCGATCCGAGATGGATTACGCGAGGGAACACGGCGGCGAAGAGCTCCTCGAAAAGCTCAAGCAAGCCGGCCATTATCCTTACTCAGATATGGACCGTCCTGCTGTGGTTTAGCTCGAAAGACCAGATTGCCAGTGTAGCTCGGCAATAGAAACCCACCCGGCCCGCATGAATCTGCTGGATGCGTCAATCAGTAACTCAGCGTCCCCCGCGCCTCTGCGTTTCCCTCCCGACCGCTTCTCTCCCAAAGCAATCGATATAGAAAGGGAACTCTTTAAATTCACTCCTAAAAAGGCGACTCGACCGGATCGAACATTTGATAAAGGCAGTTCATCTTTTTGCCCACACATCTTTTTGCCAAAACTTTTTTCCGCTGTTGATTAACAACAAGCAGACTCAGAACCTTGTTCCTTTCGTAAACTCGATCTATCACATTCGATTAAATCTCATGCCACCTGTGTATGTAGGGCAGCTTTTGAACCTTCGCTCGTAGCAAACGATGCGAAGAGTCCATCTATTCGATTACGTTGTTTCTGTGGCGAGATTTCACGATAGTACAAGTTTCGTACCAGGCGGTCAGGTCTCGTTGCCTCACCCACCACGACGATACCCTGTCGGCGCATAACAAGAAGCCCCTTGGCTGGATCGGGGACTCGGTCTCTTTCATTTAGTTCTAGCCAATGAACCTAAGGCTTCAGACGGGACGAGCCCGTCTGGGAGCCATGTTATCGCGTTATTGCGATCTAGCCACACGAACCGTACGCTCCGGTCGGACAAGCCGACCGGGGGCGAAGCCGAAAAGGGATCGCAATCAACCAAACTCGGCCCCCGATGGGCTCCTTCCATCGGAGCCAACGGTTCGCAGCTAGAACAACCCCTCAACACACACTCTCTCCCAACATTGTACAGACCCCGACGGGCTTGCCCGGTCCGGTGAATCAGGTTCCCAAGCTAGACTTACGCGTTAGGTTCGTCCATCTAGCGAAAAACAGGAATACCTTTTTCCGGGTCCCATATTTTTGCCCAACCATTTTTTTGCCCCGATACAAACACGATGTTACAGACAAATTGTCGCCACGGATCGATAACGACATGCTGTAACGGATCTGACGCAAGCATTGCGATAGGTTTGATTGACTGCAAACATCGGGAACGATCGCACTGATTGCAGCGTGACATCAAAGCTCGTACAATGACGAGACAGGACCAAGACAGGGATTGAACGGCGATCCTTGGAAAACCGAAAACAAATGAGAACCAAGCATTAGACCGAAGGGCTCGATTCCTCGGCCCCGACTTGTGTCGAGTTCACCCCTCGCCCATCGGTCAATGCATCCGTTATCCGTCTGAAAAATTTGCACAGTGGCAGACACGAACGACAATTCGAAGATTGAATCGGTTTGGTTGATCACCGCCAACGTTGTTCAGATGCGTCCCTTTGGCGAAGGCGGCACCGAAACTAAAATTGGAACAAAGCACTTTCGTGGCAACGCGAAGATCTACATCATAGACGCATATTGGGGTATGTGCGAGACAGTGACCGTCATAGGCCATCACCGCGCAACTGGCTGTTACGTCAAGATGGATCTCCCGTTGCGTTACCTGAAAGATCTCCGAATGTCTTTATGCTACAGTCCAAAGGTAATCGAGCTGACCGCAGAACACTGGGCGCGATTACATGGCATTCCATCCAAAGAACACTGGGAAGAAAGAATCTTGGTATTGCAATCTTGGCCTGATGGACTCGGCTCGCAAAATGCCGGATAACAATCACGTGCACCGAAGTAGCGAACGGTGCGTTTTGGCAACGGCACGTCAATCGCCGCGACTCGGTGACGTGTGGCGTTCTTCTTTATGACAGCGTGCAGACTCTGTCCCTGTAGTTGATTCGCAAATCAACATTTGACAGCAAAGCAGTCCCAATCAGCGGGATCCCGCCAACATTCTCAACTACTTGCACGGGAACGATCTGCCCCATCCATTCGACGATGCAGTAGCAACAACGCAATCGAGCTTTCGACCCGTCTGCGAGTACTGCATCGGTGTCAGCTAAAACTCCAAGACCCAATCTTTCGATTTCAGATTTGGACATAACGAGATGACCATCGAAAGCCGTGTCAATCCAAGCTTGAATTGATTTTCGCTGTCCCCTAGCATGATTGGCGACTTGGACTTCCACCATTGCCCGATATTCTTCGTCAATCCATGCTTTCAAAATGATACAGCCCCAATATGAAAGGCTGCATCGTGTCCGATCCGAATCACAAACGGTACATGTTCGGGCTCCGCCTCACGAGCCGCTAAGGCTGCCTCCAAAAATGTAGGCCGTACAAAATGGCGTCGGGAGTGGCTCACGATGGCGACATATTGCCCGAGAGAGTCGCGTTCCAATGATTCCTTCAATTCCGTTTCGTACATCAACTTTGCGTTGTCTGCTGTTGTCGGCATGCTTGTACCTACTTGATTGCTTCTGGAAACTTGAATCGCTACAATTATCGACGAACAAAACGTTGCAGCCAAGCCCTCGATCAACCGTTTTTTACTTTCGTTGAGTCTCTTGCTCGGGCTTGCTGATCGTTAGCGCTCTCAAATCAAAGCTAGTCGGAGATGCCCAACTTAGAAACGTAGTTGGTGCGGTCGTTATGGCTCGATAACATCACTGAAGTTTAATACGTTCTTCCGTTGGCAAAGCCAGAAATTTCAATGACTCTTTCACTTCAGGATCATTTGGATCGTAGATTGCACTACAAAGACACACGAATCCATGATGATCCTCCTCAGCAAAAACACTCGGAAGAAGAAAATCAACTTACCCTTCCATTACGAGATTTGTTTAAATGTTCAATTTGAAAAAGAAGCTAAACAATGACAAGAC
>JALOQS010000002.1 GCA_025459355.1 Pirellula sp. | reverse complement strand
CACCAAATTACAAAGCGTTGTCTTGCCGGCACCACTTCGCCCCACAATGGCAACCGTTGATCCGGGTGGAGTTTCGAACGAGATGTTATTGAGCACCAAGCTATCGGACTCGGGATACTGAAAGGATACACCCTCGAACGACATGACTCCAGAAACGTCACGTCGCAAGACTCGTTTGGATCCTTTGACATTCGGAAGCTCTTTGGGCGCTGCGAGCAGATCCAAGACTCGATCAAGGCCAGCCAGATTGTTTTGAAATTGAACCGCACTACCAGTTAACGTGGCAATCGGCCCCAACAACATCGTCAGATAAACTAAAAACATCATGAGATCGCCTAGCGTCAGTTGATCCTCCAAAATTTGCCATCCACCGTACACCAACAATGCGGTCGACGCCAACGGAATGAGCACTTCCCAAATGATCTCAATCATTCGAGTCTTCCACCAAACCAGCAAGTTCTGTCGAACTAGCACGTGACTCCACCATGTGAATCGCTTTGTCTCAGTTTTCTGCCTGGCAAAGGTCCGAACGACGCGAATACCTCCGAACGTTTCGGTTGTGCTCGAATCAATCTTCTGTCGTCGCTCTCGTACATCCTTATAAAGGGGACGGATGGCATAGATCCATGTTCGATGGCTAAAATAAACAGCTGGTAGCAGCAATAGTCCCGCAGCTAAAAGTTTCCAATCGACAAAGGCCAAGATGACAAGGCTTCCGATGAGTTGCACGATTGCCTGCCACGGATTGTAAACCATGCTAAAAACAAGTTCAGCGATTCCGCCCGCATCCTCACGTATCAGGCTGGTTGCTCCGCCCGATTTGAGTTGCTGAATCTTATGAAGAGGCATGTGCAGCATATGCTCGAAGACTCGCTTGCGAATCGACATCGATACTTGTTGAACCATCTTGGTACACAGCCAACGGCCCGACAAGTGAATCACGGTGCGAACTAATGTAATGACGGTGACTCCAACCGAAATCCATATCAGAAGCTCGATCGGCGACCACTTCGAAAATGGGATGCCGCCCCAGTCTGTGGGGGCTAGTGGTGGCTTGGTTAACGCATAGTCAATTGCGAATTTAGTTCCGAGAGGTGGGACAAGCGATAGGCCCGTGGAAATGGTCAATGTGAGCAAACCTAAGGAGAGTTTGCCGTAGTGACCACTTAACATTCCCCAGAAAGAACGAAACAACTGAAAAAAAGAACGGTGGCTTCTCGCAACTAAAGCGTCCTTTTCTTTTGAGCTCATGGACGCATGATACGAATCGACTTCGCGGCGTTTTTGTCTTTCCTTTTTGCGTTCGACGAGTCCCTTGATATAGGTCACGTATTCCGACTTGCTTGTTGGCATCTATGCCTCAAAAGTAATGAGGGGTGTTGCCTTGCCGTCCTGGGAAACTTGCCAAGGTATCCAAGCTAAAGCGACAAGAGCGATTTTCGTATCTGATTTTCTTAGGGGTATCTCGATCGGCTCCAACTCAAGATTCTCGGCCGCAAACTGCGCTGCCATGGCTTCAACATCGGTTTCCAATTCCAATTCCAAGGCTTCTTTCATGGAAACGAGTTCGTCTACCGTTTGCTCCGCTCGGGCCAGATCTCCTGACGCCGCCGTAGCCTTTCCGATGCTCTTCACAGCGGTCGCGGCTTTGGTGGCTCTCGTCCGTGTGGAAACTTTGTTTCCAAACAACGCACCAAAAATAGATGTGCCGGCGTTCAAGAATCCCTCCAGTTTCTTGCTCTGCGATTGCTGCCGCTCTTTGTCGAGTTTTAGTTCCGCAGCCGAAATCTTGGTTTGCAACGATCTGAACTTGGTGGAATACTTTTCGCGCAAATCTTCAATGGCCCGATCCTTTGCTTCTCGCGATGCTATGGAGAAATGGATTCTCGCATCCATCTCTGACATCTCCGGTGCAGAGAGCTGTTTAATTGCTTTGCAGAAATAAACACTGTAGGGCATGTGGCGATGCGCATAGTCGCCGAATGACTTCTCCAGTCGCTTATAGGTTTTGTCCGAAAGCAGTTCCGCACTCAACTCTTCAAACGCTATCCCATCTTCGGGTTCTTTTCCTACAATCCAATCGTTGGGCATGTAGGATATACCGTCAACCCATGGATCACTGGCCAACTGCCCATCAACGGGGAAAACCATGTGAATGTCTCGCCACACATCGATGGCAGGATTCGCTTTAACGTAATGGACCGATCCATTGACCAAGATCGAAGGTCGGTAAATGAGCCGATTGTCTTGCTTAGGAAGAACTGTAGCTGCGATAAATCGTTCTTGAATCTCGGGACGCAAAATCGGACGTCCATTGGTTTTGCTTGGCGAGGTCGATCGACTGTCGCTCTCTCTACCTGTCGATGTATCGCTGCGGTTTGTTGCCTTCACGACCTGTCCATCGACGCCTGCCGTGCCTGAGTCATTCGTCTTGGTAAGAGCCTCTCGCTTTTCTCGCATCAAGCTAGATATTTGCGTTCTCGATAAGGGGCCGCGAAGATACGAGAGAGCCCAGCGAGTTTGAAAGATTGTTGGCCCATCGTCGTGCACATTGTTCATCAGGAACACTCGATTGCCGAGCGCGGACAACGCCTTTTCCATCGATGCCCGATCGAACTGACCGCCTTGGGAGAGAGAAGCTCCCTCTAACCCGTCGAGAACTCGATCCTTATCTCGCTGGGTTTGCAGTCTTCCCAAGAACCAAGTCCCCATATTGGCTAGCCCCTTGTAGTCGAGGTCGACCGGGTTCTGCGTCGCCAAGACGATACCGAGACCAAAAGCACGCGCCTGCTTAAGCAATGTAAGCATCGGTGTTTTCGACGGTGGTTTAGCCGATGGAGGAAAGTATCCGTAAACCTCGTCCATATAAAAGATGGCCCGGAGTGAACTCGTTCCCGGCTGAGAACGCATCCACGATAAAAGTTCGGTGAGAAGTATTGTTACGAAGAACATTCTTTCCGAATCATTTAAATGCGAGATTGAAATGATGGACAGCTTGTGCCGACCTTCATTCGTGTAAAAGAGTTTCTTGATATCCAAGGTTTGACCTTCAAGCCACCCTGCGAACGCTGGCGAAGCAAGAAGATTATTCAATGTCATGGATAACTTCTGTCGCTCGACTGCCGGATAGAACGACTCCAGATCGATAACTCCTATCTTGGAAATAGGAGGTGTTTGGATCTGACGAATGAGTTCTTCTAGACTCAAGTCCTTGGATTGCTTCCACGCAACATCGAGAATCGTCGAAATCAAGATGTGCTCACGACTCGTCAACGGATCGGCTTCGACGCCCAAGAGCGCGAGCACCCCCGATGCGGTCGACGACACCTTTTCGCGGTAGGACTCAACATCATCGATAACACTCGATGGAGGAGCGTCGAATCCTTTTAACACAGTCAGCGGTACCCCCAAATTGCTGCCTGGGGTGTAGATCGTTATATCTGTGTTATCTCGAAGCTTTCGAATTCGATCGATGGGCATGTGCCAACTCTCAAGCCCCTTCTTCCAACGATTCGCCGTTTCTTCTGCGACAACAGAAACATATTTATCAAGACGTTTCGCTTCGTCAGCATCGATCCATGGTTCGAAATCGGACGGTTTCAAATCAGGAAACGTGAGCAACAAATTGCCGAGATCACCCTTGGGGTCGATGCAGATTACAGGAATGTTATCAATCGCGGCTTCTTCTAACAGGCTCAAGCAAAGTCCCGTTTTTCCACTACCCGTCATGCCCACACAAAGAGCATGCGTTGTCAGATCCTTGGACTCGTAGTTAACAAGCTCATCCAGCAAAACACGATTTTCTAAATCGAATTTCTTGCCAAGGTAGAAAAGCCCTAACTTCTCGTAATCATCAACCGAAATCATCTTTCAAGCCCTATTAACCATGAGAGTCCGCTATGCAGTGCCCATGATTATAGGGTTCAAAACGTAACCGATAATCCCAATCGAAAGAAAAGAAGACAGGGACTACAGCCGCAAATCGAGTCTTACCGTACTTCCCTCGGCAATGGGGGAATCATCGCGGCAGAAGAGGCATAGGGCGTTGGTTGAACAGGAACAGTTCTCACCGAACTAGGTTCAGGTTGTGGCACATAATGTGGTTGAACAGGAGTTCCCATTGGCGGTACAGTGGGAGCACCTGGGCTCATATGCGTCGAGGGAGCTGTCGTATCGGACCGAGGATAAAATCGCCCCGTTTGTCGCCCAAAAACCTCCCAAAGACGACTAGGTTGCTCGCTGGAGAGAGTCGATCGACAACCCAACAAACCACAATTGCCAAGTATAAGCCAACATACCACCGCTCGAACAGGCCGAGCGGTCGTGTCTCGTTTCACGCGGCAATGAGTACTATTCATATTGATCGTCAATCTCAGTTACTATTAACGACGGATGTTCAACAACTCATCAAAGAGCTGCTGGGTCGCCGTGATAACTCGTGCGTTACTTCGGTACTGGGTACTCGCCAAGACGAGTGTCACGAGGTCACCTCCCACATCCGTGTTGGAAAGTTCGAGAGCACCAGCTGAAATCGTTCCCAGACCGTTTTCGGCTGGTCGACCTTCGATCGGCAAACCGGTATTGATCCCTTGAGCAAACAAATTTTGGCCTCGTTGCTCAAGACCACCAGGGTTAGAGAAGCGAGCTAATCGAATCTGTCCTAAGTCACGAGATATCCCGTTGCTAAACACACCACGAATCGTGCCGTCTTCCCCAATGACGTAGCTGGTCAAAACCCCTGGAGGCGAACCGTCTTGTCTGGCCGCAGCTAACGTCGCAGCGTTCGTCGCTAGACCATTCACGTCATCGAAGTTTATCGTTATCTGTAGCGGTTTCGTGCTTGGCAAACCGCTTCGCTCCACCGCCAAAACATTGTTAGGAGACGAGATCAAATTGCCGTTTCCATCGAAATAAATCAAACCTGTTCCAACAGAAATTGCTGGCGAGCCGCTTTCGGAGTTATCGGAACTATCCGCGTACCAACGATACACGGTTTGCTGATCATTACGAGACTCCATAACAGCCGTTACGCGAAGTCTAACAGGGAAACCAAGAGAGTCGTAGGCGATGAAGTCGGTGACGGTACTCTGTCCCTTAGCTTCTTGCAGGGTACCGAATGCCAAGTTAGGAGTCGTTATGACACCGTTCGCATCCTTTAATCGCATGCTAGTGAGGTCGATGGAGACCCCATTATCGACACCTGTATTGCTTACAAAGCGGATCGCACCGTTGCTGATATACGCGTTCGGTTGGATGAAGCCACCCTCGCCCTGGATTAGGTTCTCAGAAAGCTTAACGGGATTGCCAGCGTCGCCACTATCGCTCACGATACCCATGGAACTCTTCATAAAACCCATGAGGTCCTGAATAGTCGATGCGTTGGTAATCGTAAAGGTTCGTTCATCTTGAAGCTTTTCTCCCTTACGTGCGCGGAACGTTAACTCACCCGGCTTGAATGGACTGGTGTAATCGAGTCCGCTTCGAGTCAAAACATCGACCAAACGCGTGTTGCTGTCGATAGGTGGGCCGTCGAGATTAACGCGCTGATTACCTGCCGTCGCTAGATTACTGATTTGGGCATCCGTTTTAGAATCCGTGTACGTGCTGCCTGGCGCAACGGTATCGACTAGGTAAAAAGAGTTTGGATCGTTGGCCAAGTTACGATAGATGCGAATTTGATCGTACGCTGGAAAGCCGCCCCCGGGAGGAGGAGAGGGTGGGGTCGGAAGATTGCTGAGAAACACTCGACCATTGATCACGTTTTGAGGACCGAGCAGAGGCGATGGACGCGACTCAGGCTCCCCTAACCTGAAAAAGGTCACCATGTAATTGTAGTTACCGGTGATTCCTTGCCCATTTAATGCTGTGCTTGAAGATGTCGCACTCGTGTCGGTAAATGTACCACCAGCCGCAGCTGTTCCTGCCAAGAAGAAATCGCTCCCTCCAGGTGCCGTGCGGTAAATTCGCAATTGCGAATATTGCGTGTTGGCGGCTGGCAAGTTGTTCAACACGATGGAGTTATCTGCCGTACCATTTCCCGCGGGAACCGTTACCGAAAATGGTTCGCTCGGCATGCTTTCCCGACCGCTCGCATCAACATATGAGAATCGGTATTGATAAACAGAACCTTCCGTGTGAGTGCCCGCACCACCTTGAGTGTGACTAACGGAGATGCCTGCAGTTAGTGGGCTAACGGAGTTCTGCACATTCACCGTGGCAGGCGGTCGCGGAATGCTGTTGCTTCCGAGAACCGAGCTTTGGATTATCTTTGATGTGGTGGCGACATCTCCTAACGATGTAAGATTTCCTTGCATCGTTACTTCGGTTGTGGCCTTGGCAACAGATTCGGTTCCAATCGGAATGGTCAACGCTCGCGTTTCCGTTGTTTGCAAATTGAATTGGTCGTCAACACCGAATCCTAGCAAACGGTTTCCCGTCGAGGTCACGAGCTCATTGGCACTATTGAGCCGGAAGATACCATTGCGAGTATACAGCTTTTCTCCCTGGCCACCTTGAACTTGAAAGAAACCGTCTCCTTGGATAGCAAGATCCGAAGGAGAAGAACTTATTTCGACCGTTCCCTGTTTGAAGTTTGGATTGATCGCAGCAACCTGCACCCCAAGACCTGTTTGCCGAGGATTAGTACCGCCATTACCCGCAGTGGGAGACGCACCGAGTGATAGCGTTTGCAAGAACTGTGAAGCGAAGACGACGTCCGATGATTTGAACCCGACAGTTTGTGAGTTCGCAAGGTTGTTTCCCAGAACATCGATCTGCGTTTCCGCAGCATTCATTCCGGTTAGTGCAGTACTGAGTGACGACGCTAATCCCATTTGAACCTACCGCTCCGTGCACGTTAACGTTGGGTGAAAACCGATTCGTCAGCACTAGAGCGGAGCGACTCGCTCGCTACTCATCTAGATTGATCTGACGAACATTTCTCATATCGACAATTTGCGAGCCAACATGAACTTGGACCGTACGTTTGTTTCGATCTTTTTCGTCAATCTTTACGGAAACGCTCGAAACCTCCCCGTTTACCTCATCCCCCTTAACGTCCAAACCAGACACCTTTTTCCCAATTAGACTACTAGCTGTCGTGAGCTCTTGAGTGTTTGAGAATGAACTTAGCGTGTTGACCAACTGATCGTTGGCACCGATGCTTCTCAACTGCCCGATTTGTTCCAACAATGCTGCGTTATCGGTGGGATTCAACGGGTCTTGATTTTGAAGTTCCGTAATCATCAAGGTTAGGAATTGGCTCATATCCACATCGTTCAAACCATCCCCCTGAACCGAGTTGGCTGCGGAACTGGTTGCCTGCGAAGCACTTGTATTAAAAGCGTTGGAAACTCGCGACATATTTTTTTCCTATTTGTTTCGCCTGATTCACAATTCAAAAGCGAAAATGCTGAGATCGTCACGTAGAGATCACCCCATTTCCCAGTCCAAAAGATACTTGGCAAGCTAATCTTGCGGAAAGGTCAGTACCACACATTCCAGGGGCATAGACCAATTCTTTTCCACGACCATAATAGGAACTCTCTCACCCCATCCTTCCCAATCTAGCCATCCAACCAACCATGAAACGATTCCTCCTAGCGTTCTGTTTCCTATTCCCCGCTTCCTTTGATGCTTCCGCTTTTGCCAGCCCCTGCGAGCAAGAAGCGAACAAGCCGATGCCCCCTTCCGTCGCGGCCAAGCAGTTTTTGGCGACTCTCGATGAATCCCAAGCCAAAAAAGCGAACTTGAGCCTCGAAGACGAAAAGCGAATGGAATGGCACTTCATTCCTATGGAGACACGCAAGGGGGTGCCCCTTCGAGACATGAATGAAAAACAAATCAAAGCCGCTCTAGAACTACTTCGATCGGTCACCAGCCCCGTTGGCTTCAAACGAGCCACCGACATTATGAGCTTTGAAGGAATCCTTCTGGAACTCGAAGGTCCCGCTTCGGTGGGTAGACGAGATTTCAAGAAGTATTATTTTGCAATCTATGGCGAACCCACCGATTCCGGTGCTTGGGGGCTCAGCATTGAAGGGCACCACATGTCACTCAACTTTACATTCTCTCAGGGAGCCATTGTCGACTCGACCCCACAGTTGTTTGCTTCGAACCCAGCGGAACTTCCAAAAGAATTCTCACCCCCGAGCATCACTCGAATGGGTGAAACAATCCAATTTCCGGAAGGATACAGACTCATAGCCAGCGAAGAAGATGCCGGCTTCGCACTACTCAATAGCCTCAATGATGCACAGCAATCCAAAGCTGTTTTTAACGAAACATGCCCTGAAGATATTCTTTGGGCCGGCGAACCACAACCAAAGCCCATTCCCTACGTTGGCATCTCCGCCAAGGAACTGGATGCTCATCAAAAGTCGCTGCTCAGGAAAACCATCGAGACGTTCTTGGCATGCCAAAGCCAAGAGGTTGTCCAAGAGCGACTTAATGCAATTGCAGCCAATGACGACGAAACGATTCATTTTGCTTGGGCAGGCAGCAAGACAAAACAGGGAGCGTGCTATTTCCGGGTCCAAGGGCCAACGTTTATTGCCGAGTTTTGTAATTTTCAAGCAGATGCTGCAGGCAAGAAAGCCAATCACGTGCACTGCGTATGGCGGGATTTGACAGGTGATTTCAATTTACCGATGACCAAATAAGTCAACTAGCGGATGGCTAATTCTTAAACATCTTATTGCACCGATAGACCTTGTAAATTTCATCATCGGTGCCGATCGTATTCTTCACCTCATTCTATTGAAAAACTGAACCAGTCGACAGGCGAAACCTGCCAATCCGTCATGGGTTTGTAGAACATATGCCCCTCCCTATTCGCGATTGGTTCAAGTCAATGTCTATCGTAGCAAATGACTCGTTAAGCCTCATCCTGCTTCTTCTTACGATCTGTTGCAGCGCAGTGGTCGCCTGTGTAACCAGCGTTTGTTTGCTAAAAAATCGAATAGGAGGTATAAGGACAGGTCAACTGACGTGTGGCCTCTTTGCTATCTCTCTCATATTGCTATGCGTCAATCTTTTCGGGCAGTTTGATCTTTGGTTCATTGGTATGGTAAAGAGCCTTGCTCAACTCTCTTGCATAGGGACTCTCGCAGTCACTATTTGGACCATTGGACGGATCTCTTACAATTGGCGAAACCACAAAACCTCTCGTCAGAAACTTGGCATCTGGAGTATGTGCGCGGCATCGATGCTTATCTGCGTTTTATGCACCAAGCGAATGCACGCGTCTGCGAACTCCGAGCTCAGTCTTCTGACTTGGCCAGCGCTACCAGGAAAGACCAAGCTGGTCCATTCGCATGTTGGCTTGACCGACAAGGGGCGACAAATCGACCTTTATTCCTTTGAACTAGAAGGTGAACTACCGGCAGACGATCAAGCGCTCCTGGCCACCAGCAACTCCTTTCCCGTCGCATTGATTCGAAGAAAACAAGTCGACCTGAGTGCCAACTGCCACGGATGGGTTTTTGCGAAAGGTGACTTTTTGATCAATTCCCTCGGAGTTTCAATAATCCTCGAGGACAATGACTACACACGCGTGGATCGACCAGAAACCGGGGACATTGCAATCTATCGAAACATGAGCGGTGATGTTATTCACACAGCTCTCGTGTGCTCCGTTCTCGAAGATAATACGGTACTGCTGGAAAGCAAATGGGGGCTCCACCAACGCTTTATTCATCTGCCTGAGGATCAGCCGTACTCAACTCTGATCGAGTACTTCAGAACCTCGCGAAATGGACATCACATCAAGATCGTCGAACAGTCGCCTGAACAAACCATTCAGCTTGAAACGAATATGGGCGGCTAGCCAGCCAACACCGATCGCCCAGACTCTTTGGCCACAACAATGTGGTCGAGCACCCGTATTCCAAGCAATTCTCCCGCTTGAGTGAGTCGATCGGTGACCGCTCTATCTTCGCGGCTTGGGGTAGGATCTCCAGATGGATGGTTGTGAACCAATATAATGGCCGAAGCGCTTTCCCGAATCGCCGGCCGAAAGACTTCTCTCGGGTGAACCAAGCTCGCATCGAGTGTGCCAGTCGTGATGTGATGGGTGCCAATAGGCCCGAGCTGCGTATCGAGGGTTACGATATGAAACTCTTCTTGCACACCGTCAACCGCGAGACGATGGAACTCTTTCATGCAGTAACGAATAGCGTCATCAGAACCGCGAATTCGTTCAGGCACTCGATCGATGCGATCTCTCAACAAAGAGACTCTCCGCCCCAGTTCAACACCCGCCATGATTTGCGCGTAACTATCTTTCCTGATGGCTTTCGAAATGGCACGTAATTCAGGTAAACTCGCATCAACCAGTTTGCCCAACTGCGCTAGAGAGAAACGATTTGAGATGCGACGCCCCGCATGAATCGCTGACTCTCCTGGTATCCCAACTCGAATCAAAATGGCAATGAGCTGCGCATCAGTAAGCGACTTTGGACCATTCTGCAGCAGCAGCTCTCGAGGACGCTCCTGCTCGGGTGATGCCTTGATCTGCTCTCCATGAACTTGGTTGGCAACCCAGTTCTCGATATCAAGTTGATTGGGCTTGTTCCAACAATAAACCTCTTTCTTGCTCTCTAGATATTTGTTCAGCACCCCCTCCTTGCTCAGCTGTTTTATAACACGCGTCACATACGAAGGGTGGACATCGCTGCAAGTTGATTTTGCTAAATCAGAGGAGAACTGATCTAAGTTCTGAATTGCATAGAGAACTCGCTTTAACTTTTGGGTTCGATCCGTAGTCATGACTGTGGCGCTCAGGGGTGAGAAATGAAACGCCCTATGATAGCCAATTTTCAACCCGGTTGGGGAGCCGATACTTGCCGAAAAGCCCGCCAAAAAAGTCTTGGTCCGCCGCCCCGTATCGCTGGCAGGCCCGTATCGCTGGCAGGCCCGTATCGCTGGCAGGCCCGTATCGCTGGCCGCTTCTTATAACTGGCCGTCTTGCAATTTATTGCGGAAGTGACTCTCGGTACTTTTGTCGCCCTTCGGCATACAGCTCTTTGTTCGGGGAACGATCCGCAAGCCATTCTTCAATCGTATCTGAAGTAGGCGGACATTGTTGAATTTCCGCAGTCAATTTTGTGAGCTGCTTGCGGCACCATCCACACCCTGTGCCCGCTCCCCCACACTCATGCAACTGACTCGGTTTGCTGACGTTGTGCACACGTATGAAATTGATCACCTTTCGCCAGGTGATGTGAAAGCAGAGGCAAAGCTCGTCGTCTGGTTTCATCCGACTGTGCTCAGTTATTCGTGACGAAGTGCTTCGATAGGATTCATCTTGGCCGCTCTGGTCGCTGGGTAAATGCCGAACACGATACCAACAACGAGTGAGATGAAAAACGCGCCTGGAATACTTGCTGGAACGATCGATGGCTCGACCGTTCGGACGACCTCTGGCAATTCTGCCATGACATCACCAAACCAATGTGTGGCTAGCAATCGAGCACCATGGACCGCAGGACCACAAAGAAGTCCGAACAAAATGCCGGTTAAACCGCCCGTCAAACTCAAAACGCTGGTCTCCACCAAGAACTGGCGAATGATGTCGCGACGCTTTGCTCCCAACGCTCTTCGAATTCCAATTTCACGAGTTCGCTCCGTTACGGTCGCTAGCATGATGTTCATGATGCCGATCCCACCAACGAGTAGCGAAATGGCCGCAATCATTCCCATGAACAACATAAACATGGCGCGAGTCGTTCGGGCTTGCTCCAGCAACTCCAACGGCACGACAACTTGGATATCCTCCATCTTGTCATGACTCGAAAGAGCGGTTTGCACCAACTCGGCCGTCCTCTTTACATCTTTGATGTCAGCAACTCGCAAAGTGATCTGGTTGAGCTGAATGACTTCTCCCTCTCGGGATCCGGAACGAAAACTCATCACCATATCGCCAATTCGTTGTTGTAGCGTTCTTATCGGGATGTAAATGTCGTTCGTAAAATCCTGCGCGGCCATCGATCCGCCCACCGCAGCCGTGGCTCCCTTTGGCTTTAACACTCCAACGACCAAATAAAAGTCTTGGTTCTCGGGCATGTAAACCCGTTTGCCAATAGGATCCTCAGCTGGAAACAACCTCTCTGCAACTTTAGACGATATGACGCAATGCGTTTCTTTGCTAAAGTTCTCTGCGTCGGTGATGAAATGCCCCTGCTCCATCTCGAGCTTGTTGACATCGTAGTACTCCGGAGTGCAACCAACCAATCGTCCATCCATTTTGCGATCGCGATACTGAAACTGACGTCGTAGCTCGCGGATCGGTATCGCACTTTTCACCGTCGGAATGCTCGTTGAGAGAAACTCGTATTCATCGCGAGTCAACCCATAAGGAGTCAAACCTTGGGCGGCCATCTTTTCGCTCGGTGGCTTGATGGTGCGAATCATGATCGTGTCCGCACCCAGACTTTCGATCTGTCGCTGCGCTTCATCTCCTATGCCTTTGCTTATCGCGAGCAGCCAAATAACACTGGCTACTCCAATAAAGATACCGAGCACCGTAAGAATGGATCGCATTGGATGCAACCAAAGGCTCTTTACACCAAGCTGAATTGTTCCCAACCAAATGTTCATACTTCCACCGGCATATTCTCTATGGCGTATTTCGCCGCCGCATCTCGTACCTCTTGAGTGTTGAGCCTGTCCCATTGCAAGAGACCATCCTTGAGGCGTATGACTCTTTTGGCTCGCTTGGAAACTTCGTCTTCGTGAGTGACCAGGATAATGGTACGACCCTCATTGTTTAGCTTCTCGAACAATTGAAGAATCTCTTCCGTCGTTCGGGAATCCAAGTTACCGGTCGGTTCGTCAGCCAAAATAAAGTATGGATCGTTGACGAGAGATCGTGCGATGGCAACACGCTGCTGCTGCCCCCCGGACAACTGCGTGGGACGGTGGTCGAGCCTTTGCCCCAAACCAACCATCTTGGCCAGATCCAGAGATCTAGTCTGTTGCTCTTTGGAAAGGGGCCGCCCCTGATAAAACAGCGGAACCTGAATATTCTCAACCACTGTTAACTGCTGAATCAAATTGTATGCCTGAAAGACGAACCCGATTCTCTGCGAACGAATCGATGCGAGCTGGTCATCATCCATCTTTGCGACGTCATCTTTGCCCAGGAACAAACTACCGGAGGTAGGTTTGTCCAAGCAACCCAACATGTTAAGCAACGTACTTTTGCCTGATCCAGACGGGCCCATGATGGCTACGTAGTCACCCTCTGGTACATCGAACGTGACTCCTCGGAGCGCACGTACCGTCTCGCTTTTTAACACGTACTCCTTTTTCATTTCTACGACGCGGCATGCGTACCGCATCGTATCCATCGAAGCATCAGACACTTTGACCTCAGCTAGACGCGACACGTTTAATTGCTACCTCGTGATCCAGGAGGACCACCAGCGCCAGCACCAGCAGGACCGCCGCCCATACCTGCACCAGCTCGCGCGGACATCATTTTTCGCATGCTGCTGGTCAATTCTGCCTTATCAACAAATCCATCTTTGTTGAGATCGCCGTCATCAAAACGCGTTGCGAAGTTTGTGTCGTCTTGACTCTCCGCTTTGCTGATCTTGCCGTCGGAATCTTTGTCAAGCCGTTCGATAATGGATTGAACGATGGCTGCAACGTCGGGTGCGCCACCACTGCGTGCTCCTGAACGGGGTGGTCCTTTGGATTCGCTAGCGGCAAACGATGCCTTGGTCGGGGCGTCTGCTGAAATCTTTGCGAATTCTTCGCTATCGTCTTCTTCCACGATGTCCGGGATCTGCATTTTATCCAAGTGATTGCGAGGATTCAGAACGACGCTCTCCCCATCCTTTACTCCCGACTGAGCTGTAACAAACTTATCGTTTGCACCACCAATTTTAATCGGACGTGTTTCAAATTCACTTCCGTCCTGGACGAGGACAAAGTGATGTCGCTTGGTTTCGTACACCGCCAAAATAGGAACCTGGATCGCATCAGGGATCTGCTCGACGAAGACTCGCACCTCTGCAGTCATACCCGTACGTATTTCCTTCGGAGGATCCACGATTTGAACATACACTGCATACTCTTTGACAGCTGGACCGAACCAATTGCCTGGCTCTGCATACTTGTTAACTTTGACAACCTTGCCAAACAAATCGTTATCCACCGCGCCAACCCGAATCTTGACCGGCATCCCCTCGCGAATCAAAGTGATCCGGGACTCATTGACCTTCGCCTTGACTTGCATCTTTGTTGGATCGGGTAGCAAGAAAATCGTTTGCTGCTCTCGAACGTAGGCACCGGGCTCGACAACGAAATCCGCGCCGCCACGGTTTCCAAACTTGTTGGCATACACGACCTGGCCGTCTGCAGGTGCCTTGATGCTGCAAGCATCAATTTGACCTTGAATCTCAGCAAGCTTGTCTCGTTCTTCCATCGAAGAAGTTTCGTCTGATTCGAGCTTTGCTTTTGCGGTATTGATGTCGCTCTCAAGCTGAACCAACATCTTTTGCTTGGTAAGTTCGTCAAGAACTTTTAGTCGTCCCCGGGCTGATTCAAGCGTGCTCTTGGCGTTTTGAACGGCGAACTGCTCGGCTTCGATTTGCAACGGCTTGAGCGTCCCCTTTGCAGCCAGCCGTTCCGCACTCTGAAGTGCTAACTCAGCCTTGCGAAGATTTTGCTGGGCAACCGAAATCTCGCTCAGAATAACTTGACGCTCTGTTAAATAGGTCCCTTCCAAGTACTCTTGCTTGGAGATGATCGCTTTCTCAACCGCAGCTCGGCTCGAGATAACCGTCGATTCGGCAACCGATACGGCAATACGCTGCGTTTTCGCTTCTTGATCTAGAGCAGAGGAGTCCAGCTGACATAGAAAATCTCCCTTTTTGACAATGCTGCCCTCAGGGATGACCTCCAAGATGGGAGTTCCGTTACCTCCGCGACCTTTGACTTCGCACTTAACCTCGTTGTTGCTGCTACTTTCAATTTCCCCAGTCTCGAGCACAATGTGGTCAAAAGGCCCTCGGGAAACTTGTTCCAAAATAGGCTTACTCTTGCCAGACGCCCCCTCGCCCGAGCCACTCGAAATCCACCAGTAAACGCCCCCTCCAACGAGAGCGGTCGCCGCTGCCATGCTAAAAAGCACAAACCCGATCTTCCCGGATCGACGACTTTGGACATTTCGAACTGATGTGCGTTTCATGAATTGCTC
Organism: Pirellula sp.; assembly: GCA_025459355.1. GTDB lineage: Bacteria > Planctomycetota > Planctomycetia > Pirellulales > Pirellulaceae > JBKCUI01. The sequence continues at coordinate 41,301 of JALOQS010000002.1, read as the reverse complement.
AACGGGTAGGTGGGAGATAGGTGGGATAGTTCTTCATAAGTCTGACGTCAGTCGGCCCAATCGGAGATCTGACCATGTTAACTAAGTATCGCTTTTGCACGTCAATCAACAGACGAATTTAACGAAAAAGCCATTACTTACCAATCAACAACACTAACCAAACTCATGACATTTGCCCACTCCAGTTTATTCCGTCCCATTATCGGAGCCCAACAAGCCCCCCAACAATGCGGAATCGGTCTGGAACCAAACAAACTGCCAAGGCTCTCTGAGAGTTTCCTGTCGCAGAACTCAGAATCGGCCCTTTCATGGTTAAACCCGACCAACAGCATTTTGTTCCGCCTTAGAATTAGCAGATCTTTCCCTGCCGGAACAAAATCAGCTACTGCAAGCCCAGCACAATAAGCCAATCTGCTTCCAGCCAAGCAATTTCGAGCCTGGATCTAGCTTTACTCACCCGGATAGGCTTGGATCTTGATCGAATGAAACTTCACTTTGCATTCGGGATCATGACCTTGGAGCATCAATGTTCCTGGGTCCACGCGTAATCCACGCCGAGGATTCGGATCAGGCTTTCTTTTGTCTTCGAACTCGACGACCTGCACCCCTTGAACCCATGTTGAAATCCTGGCCCCTGAAGCCACAACGGTAATGTGAGTCACCAGCCCCTCGTCAGAAAGTACTGCGCGGGCCGGCTGCCTACGGAAAATCGCCCCAGACCCGGAATCGACCGGCTTCAAACGGCTCTCCGTATACCCATGATGCAATTGGCATTCGTACCCGTTCATGTCTTCGCCCGGGATGCAACGGAAAAAGACTCCCGAGTTGACGTTGGCTTTTAGCGTTTCGGCAGAAAACTGGACGACACCATCCCCGAATAGGAAAGCACTCTCCACATAACCACGACCGCCACTAATGGTCATCGCACCAGTCGAATCGTAATCGGCAACGACATTCACGGCCGGTTTGAAGCTATCCATTTTTCCCACGAGCACTTCATCTGCTAACGGTCTAACTTTGATTTCACGAAACTCGATTTTTCCCTCTCGAAATTGTAAACCTATCCATCCACTTCGCAGATTGGTCGTGTCTTCATACTCGCATGTCTTGTCTCCATTTAGCCAAGTCTCTACATGCGTTCCGCGAACGACTGCCCTGAGCGCATGCCACTGATTGGGCGCAGGATGGGGGATCGTTTCGTTTCTTTTTTGACGGAACACCAACGAACCTGTCGGAAACGGATTGTCATTCGGTGCAATATTTAGTTCGAAACAATCACGAGCTGGATCGGTTGGCACCAACGGCGTTCTCAAAAACAATCCACTGTTGGTCTTTTCTTCTGCACGAAATTCTAAAGACACCTCATAGTCAACAAATGGGACAGAAGTGCACAGCAAACTGTTGGTTCCCTCCGTGGCTGTTATCGCGCCGTTTATGACCTGCCAATTCGCCCCCTCCGTTGGTGACCACCCCATCAATGTCTGGCCGTCGAACAATCGTATCCACCCCTGCTTCAATTCCTCCTCGGTCAACCTCGCCGCTAACAGCGGGTCTAGATCCAGCTCCGCTCCAACGCTTCTAATGGATGACTCTTTTTCGGACTGAGCGAGAGTCGATTCGCCCAACAAACAGCAAAACAACAAAACAACCCGTAAACGCTGCCAATTCATTCCCAAATCTCCAGATGTACGCTGCTCAGCGATGCTAAAGCACTATCGGTGGCCTCGCTGCTTTTATCCAAAACCCAAATCAACTCAACCTTGTTTCGTTCCACCAATTGCCGACCAATCTCCATTCGCATTTGCCCCCGCTTATCTGTCTGCGTTATTGCCAACAAACCGTTCAGCACTATCTGTTTAGGAAGCCAATCTCCGGAGATGCAAAGATTCGTTCGAGTGGCATTCTTAACATTTGGCGGCGCCCCAAAACTTCTTACCCAACAAACACCGTGGTCGATTTCTTGGTGAGTCCATGCTTTGACGTGCAATAACTCAATGCAGTGTGGCTTACTCACACTCTGTCTCCAACTCGGCAAATTGCGGGTACCTGCCCGGTCCGTCAGTGTGATACCACTTCTCAAGCACTTTTGTCCACTCGCTTAAGTTCTTAACGCGTGCGAAATCGGTTCGGACGTCAACGCCGCTCGGATGAAGCTGCGAGTACTTGATGCCAAATTTTCGCATAGGTACTCCAGCTCGATCGGTCCCATACAGCTCCTCCGCTAGGCGAAAATGCTCGAGGATGATCTCTCTCTGTTCATGCAGTGTTGGCGGTGGAGGAAGCGGCTGGCCGGCATAGATGGCTCGCGCTTGCCTAAAAATCCACGGATTGCCAATGCAACCGCGTGCCACGGTTACTCCATCAACCCCGGTTTCCTGCATCATCTTTAAACAATCATGCGCACTGAATAAATCGCCGCTACCCAGAATGACGCGTTCGCCCACATGCTGTTTGACTTCCTTTAGAAAGCCCCATCGGCTCGGCCCTATGTAACGTTGTTCTACGGTCCGACCGTGAACCGTGATGGCGGCCACACCATAGGCAAACGCCCCATCGAGAATCTCAAAAAATCGGTCCCGGCTCTGCTGGGTGTCGTCGATGCCTCGCCGCATCTTAATCGTTACGGGAATTTCCGGCGGTACGATATCTCTGGTTCGCTTTACAATCTCCAAAGCAACATCGGGCTGACTCAGATGAAATCCCCCGCGACAACGCCCGAGCACCTTTCTCACCGGACATCCAAAGTTGATATCGATCACCGCGAATCCAGCCTCGACCAGTTTTTGAGCCCCCAAAGAAAATTGTTCGGGCTCCGCCCCCATCAACTGCCCCGCAACCGGATGCTCTTCAGGTGTGTTATACAAAAAATGTCGTGTTCGCTGACGATCTTTCAAGCCTACCAAAAACTGATCTAACATGACTTCGCAAAGAGAATACGAAGCCCCTAATCGCCTCGCAATGACTCTCATGGCCCAATCGCTGTACCCACTTAACGCGGCCTGAACGACTGGAAACCCAACGTCCACTGAACCAATTTTCAAAGGAGCAAAGGTCGGAATTGTTACGGAACTCATCGGCGAATTGTCTGATTGTTGGCAAATACTCATTCCGCAATCATCTCATGGCAAGAAGGTTTTGGCAAATGTAGGGGACCGACCTTTCATCCGCCAAGGAATAAACGGTAAGTCGCTGAGAAACGAGACGTGCGGCCATGTCGATTCCTTCTGAATCGTTGTCATGATTCAACATCACCGCTACGGAATACCCCTGCCGTTTGAGCATCTCCAAAGCCATGGCGGACTCCTCTGATACGGTCTGTAAAATCGCAATCACGGTCAAACTGCGCGGCAATCGATTGCGAACTTCTTGTACTAGCTCGAAAAATGTCAATCCCTCAGATCGACCGACTCTCGCAAGTGTTTTATGGATCTGCGTAAACGTCTCTACGCCGTTTCCATGCTCCACCACGATGGGCCTCAAACGGTCATTCTTTAACTCCTTTTGAACCGTACTACGAAGTGAATTTCGATCCGTGTAATCTCCCGTGAGCTCTTGAAAGGAATATCGCTCCGCCATATCGATGCCATTGCATATCAGCCCGCACGGTTGATTGAGTAGATAATACGCATGGGCCAGAGACGCGGCCGCCGTAACAGCCAGATCCGTTCGTATCGGCTCATGGTTCTCGGGATTGGATTCACTATTCAAATCCAAAATCATCATCGCACCTTGCATACACGTAGGCTCAAAAACCCGGGTATGCAATTGCCCTGTTCTAGCCGTCGCTTTCCAATGAATACGATTCAATGGGTCTCCCATGCGGTACTCTCTAACGCCAGCCATCTGGCTCGGATCCTCCATCGATCGATCGGAAACTCGCAGGTCGCCCAACGGACGCTGTGACGTTAACTCAATGCCCTCAATGGGAATGATTTTGGGCAACACGAGCAAATAATCCGAGCCCGACACGACGCGATGCTGCCGATTCAAACCAAACAAATCCCCCGTCTCAAGTAATGTGGGACCAATTCTAAAGTAACCGCGCCGCACCCCTTTTAAATCATAGGCTAACAACCCAGATTGACCGGAACGCAACTCGTATAATTTGACATTGCTCCCGACAAGCTCCAAAGACTTATGGGGAGCATAAATGATCGACTTGAGTATGCTATCTTCGAGCAACACCCAAGGAATCGGCTGACGGGAACGGTTCTTAATCTGCAATCCTACCGAAACACGCCCGCCAATCTCAATCTCTTTGGTCGAAATGCTACGTTCTATGGAGACGAGCTCGGCCCAATTCTTGGAAAAGTAACCGGTCAGCTTGAAGACCAAAAGCAACGCGATAACACTAACAGAAAACCATGTCGTTCCGGTGATGATCCCGAGAGCCAGTAAAGCAACGATAAGCGGAACGAGTAACATGCGAATCCTCGCTCAGGGCTTATCCTGGTTCGCTTCTAAGAAACACACTCATGCCGAACACCTCCTCAAACAACGCACTCGATTGACGTACCGTCAATTGCTCCAACGAAACATCATCGATCCCAAACGCCGTGATTAACCATCGATTTTGATCGCGGTTGCATCGGATGTTACTGATGCGCTGCGAACGTGACTCATCCAGCGCAATCGCAAGCCGAAGAATAGCGGCCAATTTGGAGACGTAAACACGATGCTTGCGATCCAATACGTTGTATCCCTCATGCTCGGGCCGAGGTGACGATCGGCGATGATAACGTACCACCAGCGAAACGATGAGCAAGTCGCGGTCGGACAACCCGAACAACTCGCTGTTGCGAACGATGTACATCGCGTGCTTGTGATGACTTCTCGGACTAATAAACAACCCGATCTCGTGAAGCAACGCCGCTAAGTAAAGTATCAACTCCATTCTTTGATCGAGTTGATGCTCCTCTTGCAAATCGGCAAACAATTTCCTGCAAAGATTCGCGACGTGACGAGCATGGGTCTCATCAAACGCCATCTTTCGCCCAAGATTTATTGCGGATCTTACAATCTGATTCCTAAACTCTTGTGTCCAGGAATCTTGCTGTGCTATGTCGCTCAATAACCCGTCTCGCAAATTCGTGGGGGCAACATGCAATCGTTCCAGCTGCAATTCGCGTGCGAGATGGATGTAAGCAATCAACGCTGGCCAAAGCGTTTCTGCATCCCAATAACTAATTCCAAAACGGCTTACTAAATCCTCCTCCTTGAGATTGCTGACCGCCCTCGCAAACTCAGTCAACTCCGACAACGACATGGTTCGCAGCTGATCTCCCAACGCTACACAACTCAAGTTATCTGCCGCTAACCTGACGTCACCACCCAAGACGACCATTTGCAAAGTTTGATCCGTATCGATGTGCTCGGCGATCTGTTGAACATGTCTATGCACCTGGGATTCAATTATGACTCTTTGCTTGGCAAGCGATGTGTTCAATCGATCCACTTGATCCAATAACCTCAGCGACCCTAGTCGATAGGTGTTGGAAAAGAGAACATTGCCGCCACGAACCAGCAATACTTCTGTGCTCCCACTTCCAATTTCAACAACCAATGTCTTGGCCGCTGCGAGTTCAGGTGTCCCCTGCAGAATCGATTGAACTCCCATGTACGTGATTCGGATTACCTCCGCCTCGTCCAAGGCCTCGATCTCCAAGCCTGTCGCGATAAAAACGCGATCCAAAAACGCTACTTGATTGTTGGCTTCTCGCACGGCGCTCGTACCGACGATTCGTATCTGTTGAGGTGAAGTGATGCCGTACTCTTTCATCAACCGACGACAGCTTTTGAGAACGACGACGCACTCCTCAATGCTCTTGCGATGAATGTTCTGCGTCGAGAACACATCCTTGCCCAACGAGACCATCTGGGAAACCTCTTCGAGGATCCGAAAACTCCCCTGTCCGATCTCGGCTATGGCCATCCGCACACTGGTTGAACCAATATCGACTACCGCAACAGTTCGCGCTGTACCAGCAATATTGGAACTCAAGGGGCGAGAAACGGAATCGAATGGCATCGGCAATGAAGGGGGTTAGAGATTTTCAATCCCCTTGATGATAAGCCGCAATAGTTTCCGCTACCATCCGACTTGTATGAAATCCAGGCAACTAACACAATGAAACGGCCTCCCCAAACGAAAAAAGGCCCTGAGTATTCCTCAAGGCCTTCTAATTCTTTGGGATCCTTTTCTCGCGGACTGCATGCAAGCCGCGTGTGGGCTGTCCCCCGCCCCCAAGCTGCCAACTCGAAAACTACTTGCTGGCTAGCCGCTCGTCAGAGTTCTTTGAAGCGAAATCAAAGGACAATTCGAGATTGTCACCACCGATGAGGCGGATGGTTTGCTCCCGAGTTTCTCCCTCGTAAGTCACCTTGATCTCGTAGTCGTCCCAAGCTTCGCCTTCTCGTAGCTGGCGAGTTCGGTAAATACGATTTCCACCGGTCGTCTTGGTTTCATTGTTTCCGAGAGAAACGACTGCTCCCTCGGGAACGTTCAACTGAAGAACGGTTTCAACGGCTTCTTGAGTCGCAACGGCATCAAACGTTACTTCTTCGCCACGACCGCTTTCCAAAACGACAACCTTTTGCTTTTCTACTGCAACGCCGTTTTGCTCAACGACCATCTTGAGATCGAACCGATAGCTTTGCCCAGCTACCAAGTCTCGGCTGATGAAATGTCGAGCCTTGCCGGTCGAAGTCGTTGCGTTGCCGTTGACGAACATCTTTGCGTCTTCAGGCAAGTTAACGATCAAATGAATCTCGTTCGAGCTAATCGCCTCAGGAGAAACACGACTCACAGCGTAGCTATTTCCCATGTTGTCAGAATAACCAAGCGGCGTTCCGACCCCTGCTGCAGGTGCTGTACCTGGCACCTCGTACGACTCGCGAACCGCACCGTAGGTTCCGGAGCTGCCATACGAAGTAGACGAATAGGCACCGCCGGATGAACCACCCGAGGAGCCATAGGTCACGCGAACCGTTGCATAGCTGCCCGAAGATCCGCCGCTCGAACCGCCACTCGATCCGTATGCTACGTAGCTGCCGCTGCTGCCACCACTACTGCCATGGTAAGCATGCCGGCGAGCAAAATGATTGTGAATTTTGTCATGCAAGTGGTTATGCAACCGACGCAACGGCCCAACATGCTGAACATGACCGCCCGACGAACCATAGCTGCCCGACGAACCATAACCCCCAGACGAGCCGTACCCGCCCGAAGAGCCATATCCACCGCTCGAACCGTAACCGACGGCGTACGCTCCGCTCGAACCTCCACCGCTCGAACCGTAGCCCGACGAGCCACCACTAGATCCCCAGCCTGCGTGAGCCATGCCCACCAAACTGGTTACGCAGCTAACCACTGCGATTGCAGAAATCGATTTAAATAATCCTCGTCTCATGAAGCTCCTCCAGTAGCTTTAATTGGAAAACACCCGCGCTAGCAAAATGCCTCAGCTTAATGTAGTCATTGAGGATAGCCCGGAAACATGGGTAATTCAAGCAGGCTAGGCAGATTTTACGCCTCCAAAACAACCGCGAAAGGCAGCATTCTTTGTGCATCCGGTCTTTTCTTGACGAAAAATCTACTATCACCTTTTTTTCTTATGTGGAAACAATTGGCGTTAACTAACGATATTGAGCGAAAAACTGATGTCGCGCCTCAAAAATCTCATCTTCCGTCTCGATGCCTGACATGACATCTAAAAGGGAGTCGAGCTGATCGAGCCTCTCTTCGACTAACTCCAATCGAATTCGGCCCGACGAATCTCGGTGCTGGCTGGATGCCTCAGGGAGCGGAAACGTCTCGGACTGGGACATTTGCAATAGATCTTCGCGGCCGAAATCGACACGGCTTTCTGGACTGCCGGCGATTTCTGAACTGCCGACGAAATGACCTATTGGCGTGCGTTGCATTTCCACGGGCACGCCGCTGCTCACCGATGGCCCCATCACCACGGCGTCGGACGTTCCTAATTCGCCCAACTCCTCCGTGACAATATTTTTCCCAATCGATTGGCTCGAATCCGTGATCGCGGAAACAGCTGTAGAGGAGGACACGACCGCAGTAACCTGCACTTGCTCAAAGAAACGCGCAATACTTGTGCGACTATTGTTGATGACGCCCGACGAGTCGCTGCTCGATAGCAATTGCGACGCGCCGGAAAAATGAATCACCGCTCGATCCTGACCACCTGCGTTCGCAATGGCCTCGACCTCACTAAAGCCTCTGGCAAAAGTCGAAAATCCAGGTCCGGCAATTGAGGTTACGGTCGGACTCGCATTAAACGAATCATCTCCCGCAGAGTCGTACAACTGCGCGCGATCTAACCCTCCACTGTTGGAGTATGCAAAAACTCTCTCGAATCCGGCTAGATAATTGAAATAGCCCGGACCAGAAATGCTGGTGAACTGTGGCCTGACAGAGAGGACGTCATTTTGATTGGAATCATAAACGAACGCTTGATCGTCTCCTCCAGCAACGGCATGAACAAAGATGCGATTTACGTTTTCGACCGAAAAGTTATATCCAACGCCAACCAACTCGGCACGATTCGGATGAATGACTAATCGATCGTCGGTCGATTGGTCGTACAGGAATGCGCGATCGGGTCCACTAACCCCATCGAACTGCACGCTTTCTACGTTTCGCAGCTCCACGTTCAACGCTTCGGTCGTCACGACCGTGACGCCGGCTCTCAACTCGATCTTATCTGCACCCGCAGTTCCCAATATTTTAACGGTATCATTGTTTAATCCGCCATCTATCACGATCGATTGTATCTGCTGCAAACTCCACGATTGTATGGCGTCTCCAACTCGCAACTGAATGCCTTGCCTCAAGTCTAGCTCGTAAGCATTCGCATCACTGGTACCGTTTATGGTCAATGTTGAACCATTGACTGTACCTAAGTTTGGGGATGCGTTGTTAGAACCTCCACCTCCAGTCGCCCCACCTCCTCCGGTCCCATTTCCGTTACCCGTCGATGATTCGGTAAAGCTCCAATTGATTCCGTATCGTCCGATCGTCTCTCCATCAGCTATTTGAAAACCGATCGATTCTCCGGCTGTGATTTGTAAGGATGCGATTCCATTAACGAGCTGCAAATTCGAACTGCCGCCATTGCGTAAAAGCGAAACGCTCAAATCTTGCAGGTGCTCACTCTCTATTTCGAATTGCAACAAACCTGACTTGGCTGCATTGAGCCGCAGCACATCTTTGTCATCAAGATTGTTGATCCAACTGTCCGTTCGCCATGATGATTGAATGTTTTGCACTCTGGCAGACTCCAACGTGCTTCCAATATCATCGGCCGGCAAAATCGATGCGATGGCATTATCGAGATCTAACGACTTGTAGGTTTGTCTCGTTATGGGATCAAAAACGGATGTCGCCGTGTTCATCAGAGTATTGTAGATGGACTGCGTATTGATGTTCTCCATGCCCACCAATTCCATCGCCTCGCGAATAAGCACACTGGCGCCCGATATGTAAGGCGCCGCCATACTCGTTCCGCTAGCTCGGGCCCAATCGGTGAACGTTCCATCGGAACCCCAAAAATGATCAGGCACCGTACTCATGACGTTTCTACCAGGTGCTGCGATGACCCGAGAATCTCGCTGGCTGAATCCACTGAGCGTTCCATCTGCGTCGACACTGGCAACGGGAATCACATGCGGACTGGCTGCGGGATAAGCTAATCCGGGCGTCGGATTTTGCTGGAACGAATTGCCTGCCGATGCGACTACAACAATTCCAACTTGATTGAGCCGCATGAGCTCGTCTTCGAGCGTTGCCCAACTCGGAATCGTGCTGGAATTCCAGCTTGCTCCCAACGATAAATTGACGGTCGTGATCGGATTCTCAAACGTATTTCGATTGTCATATACCCATCGCAATGCGGATTCAACCCACGCCATTTGGCCTTGCCCAGTGTCTGTGAATGTTCGCAACGCAACAAAGTCGACGTTCGGTGCAACACCTTGTTGAGCTCCTTGATTAGCTCCCACGATTCCAGCGACGTGTGTGCCGTGGTAACCGGCCGGGGCATCATCGAATGGGTTGGCATCATTTTCTGCGAAATCCCAGCCTCCAACAACGCGATGCGAAGATCCGTATCCGCCTCCGAGCGCCACGTGATTGTAAGCGATACCACTATCGATTATGGCTACCGTTTGCCCTTGTCCGGTAAGCCCAAACTGAGATTGAACGTTCGTCCATCCGGTCTGTTGATGGGCCGCTGCAAGAAAGGTTTCTAGTTCGGCCCCAGAGAAATTCGATGCAGTGGGACTGTGATATTCATGATGTGCGATTTGCCCCGGTTGGCTATGCTGCTGCAAATCTACCCATTCGATTACGGATTGGGTGATATCGGATTGGGCGAAATCGGATTGAGCAGCATCCCACTGAAGTGGCCCCCACGGCATCGCGGAGAGTGCTAATCGCTTTTCACACTTCTGCCAATCAGACGTATACGACCATAGCGGACTTTGCGTAGCCGTGCCTGCTCCCGAAACCGTGCCGGGTACATTGGTCTTGGCAGACTGCAAAACGAGTCTTACCGCACCGGGAATACGCAGGAATGATGCTAGCGAGTGAATAAAATTTGCCATTGTTTTCGTGGAACTCTCGAACGATCGGGCTCTTCCGTTTTCAAGACTCTTGGGAACACTTAAGGAGGTTTTCAACAATCCTGGGACGCTGAAACGGTAGGTCAACGACCAAACAAAGAGCCCTGATGCTGGTTCAAGTTGGGTGGAATCCGAATGGTTACGCCTGAACCACCGACACAACCCGCAATTCCGCTACGCTCGATTCGCTAGCACAACCACACCAATCGACAGCATTGTTAACTTTGGCAATTTGAATGCATTGCGACAAACCAGCCAAACTGTAACGACACGACTTATTACTCCTCATTCGACTGCGGTCGCGTGCCGATCTCCTTTCCGTAGAGCATTCGCTTTTGCACATCAAAACCGCAAACGGCACCGATCACGGATGGTTGGATGTTTGCAGCGTTGACGGTGTGTGCAGCTGTTCGAGGCGTGATGATCGTGCACGGATGCAAGTCATCTCACCTCGCCCAGCTTTCAACACTTTGAGGCTAAATCAGAGGAAAACATGTCTCGGCTAAGCTGGACGAAGCGTTTTTACTGGCGTTATCTTGCGAAACCAGCCGGTGAGCGTGCTCTATTCCTCCACGTTCTCGAGAACCCAGTTGCTTCGATCCTGGAGATCGGACTGGGAGACGGAGAACGATTCGCGCGAGTTATTCCTCTGTGCATCAAGCCTGAGGGGATTTCGCAGATCCGATACGCTGGCGTCGATCCGTTCGAATCAGCATCAGCGGGAACTCCTCACTTGCCTCTGAAAACGGCCCACAGGAAACTTGCGGAACTTGGTGTGAAAGCCAACTTGATCCCAGGGGACACCATTGCGGCCATTGCCCGTGTTGCTAACGTGGTCTTGCCGAGCGATTTGGTGATCGTTGATGGCCGCTGGAATTCGGGCGACGAAATCAGCCAAGCTATTCATCAGTGGCTACCTCGTCTGTGTCATGATCGGTCGACGATTTTCGCTCGCAATAGTGACTCGGAAGCCTTCGCTAAGCAAACCCTTCCGGCAACTGTGGTGTCGAGCGATTCACTCCGTCGCGCTGCTTAGTCTCATCTTCGCGCCGGATGTGTTACAATCCGGACATGACGAAACCAGACCCGAGCCAGAGTGATAACCATCAATCGACCGAGAGCCATCTGCGGCTCCATGTGGACCGGCTGGCCGGCTTGATCGGGCCTCGTTACCTCGAAAAACCCAAGTCGATTATCGCAACTCTGGGATACATCGAGGGACATTGGAACTCCATGGGTTATGAGGTGACTCGCGAGTGTTTTGATGCGCTCGGAAAAGAAGCCACGAATCTGATCGTCGAAAAGCCTGGGACGTCTCGTAGCGATGAGATCATTGTTGTTGGTGCTCATTACGATACCGTTTTCTCAACACCTGGCGCTGATGACAATGCCTCCGCTGTCGCAGTCATGCTCGAAGTCAGTCGATTGCTTAAAGACAGCGTCAGCAAAAGAACGATCCGCTTCGTCGCGTTTGCTTGCGAGGAACCTCCCTACTTCAATCTCGATTGCATGGGGAGTCAGCATCATGCTCGACAATCCCGATTGAGAAACGACAATATCGTAGGAATGCTATGCTTGGAGATGGTTGGCTACTACGTCACGGAACCAAACTCGCAAAACATTCCACCGTTGATTCCCAAACTGCTTCGTCGCTTTTTTCCGACGCGTGGGGATTTCCTGGCAGCGGTTGGCAACCTCGCTTCGTGGCGGCTTTGCTTAGGTTTTCGCCGAGGCTTCAAGAAGGGAGCAAGATCGATGCCCCTCTTTTCGATTTGTTTGCCCGAACGAATCAGGGAAATTCGACTCAGCGACAACAGTTCCTTTTGGGACCAAAACTATCCGGCGTTAATGCTTACCGACACGAGCTTTCTTCGAAATCCTCATTACCACCGATCGACAGACACTCCGGAAACCCTAGACTACGCTCGCATGACGCAAGTTACCTTTGGAGTCGCATCCGCCGTACAGCATCTATCTAAGACCTTACGAAAAAAGGTGGCACCGCGCACCATCAATCCCACTGGGTAATGCACGCTTGATTACCAAATATGAATACGGCACGCCGCTTTGGACCAGCGTGCGTCTATCAATATATGGTTTAGATAACAAAATCGGGCACGAACACTCGAGCGTTTTTGGGGTACACGTAAACGACATCGCCGGGTGATAAAGCCAGTTCTCGATATTGGTCTTGCGGTAGTTCGACTTGAATCTCGTCGACTCCATCAGCATGCAAAAAGACCCGTGCAAAAGCCCCTGCCGGATTTAGTCGCGAAACCTTAGCCATTAATCCTGGCTCATTTCGCTGACGACGCTTGATCTCAAGATCATGAGGCCGCATGTACACGATCGCATCCTTTTCACTGGACTCCTGATAATTCGGATATTCAAAAGTCAATGTACCGAGCGACGCGGTTCCCGCTTTAACCCGGCAACGAAAGATATTGACCTGCCCCAGGAACTCCATCACAAACTGACTGGCGGGCTGATGAAAAACCTCTTCAGGTGTACCTACTTGTTCGATTTTTGCTTTGTTCATGACAACAACTCGATCGGCCACCTCGAGCGCTTCCTCTTGATCGTGAGTAACCAAGACGCTCGTTAAATGAATCTCATCGTGAAGCCTTCGCAACCAATCTCGCAGCCCCTTCCGCACTTTGGCATCGAGTGCACCAAACGGTTCATCTAAAAGCAGCACTTGTGGCTCGACGGCGATGGCCCTCGCCAATGCGACTCGTTGTCGTTGCCCCCCAGATAATTGCGACGGATAACGATTTCCAAATCCCTCTAATTGAATCAACTTGAGCAAGTGATTTACGCGATCGCGAATCGATTCACGTGATGGTCGGTTGGCACGCGGCCTCACCCTCAAGCCGAACGCAATGTTATCATAAACGGACATGTGCCTAAACAAAGCGTAATGCTGAAAAACGAAACCGACTCCACGCTTACCAACCGGTGACGCTGTGACGTGCGCCTCGTGAAACAGAATTTCGCTCTCTGGATTCGGGTCGGGGGTCTCCAACCCCGCTATGATTCGCAATAACGTCGTTTTGCCCGAACCTGACGGACCGAGTAACGCTACCAATTCGCCATCGTTGACTCGGAGACTTACATCCTCCAGAGCCTTGAAACTGCCGAATGTTTTCGAGAGATGCTTGACTTCGATACTCATTTTATCTCAATGATCGAGAGAGGATAAATCTTCAGATGTTGATGTGCTGCGAACACGCGATTCGACATAGATTTTTGCTGCCAACGTAACCACTCCGAGTAACGCCAAGAGCGATGCCACGGCAAAGGCGGCTACGAAGTTGAACTCGTTGTGCAAAATCTCGACATGCAGAGGAAGGGTATTGGTTTTCCCACGTAAATGCCCAGAAACGACCGATACCGCTCCGAACTCACCCATCGCGCGTGCATTGCACAAGATGACCCCGTAAAGCAAAGCCCAACGCACATTCGGTAGCGTGACGTACCAAAACGTTTGCCATCCGTTGGCACCGAGCGTAATGGCGGCTTGCTCCTCTTCGGTTCCTTGTTCGTGCATCAACGGAATTATTTCCCGAGCAACAAATGGGAACGTTACGAATATCGTAGCAATCACGATTCCTGGCACCGCGAATATGATCTGAATGCCCTGTGATGTTAACCATGGACCGAGCAACCCTTGCGCACCGAAGAGCAACACAAAGATCAAACCGGATATCACAGGCGACACGGCAAACGGTAGATCGATTAACGTCAGCAAAAAACTCTTGCCCCAGAACTCAAATTTCGCAATGGACCATGAAGCGGCTAGACCAAAAACAATATTAAGCGGAACGGCGATCGCTGCGGTGATCAACGTTAGCTTGATGGCGGCCAACGCGGCGCGGTCGTTAAATGCAGCCAAGTATGCATTCACTCCCTTGCGAAACGCTTCGGCGAAAACCGATAGCAGCGGCAAAAAGAGGAAGAACACCAGAAAGGAAACCGTCAAGAAAATCAAACTGTATCGAATCCAAACCGGTTCCTCTGTTGCTCCACGGAAGCGTGTCGCTGGCTGCCTGATTTTCACATCCGCTTGCAAATCGCTCGCGGGCTGTTGGGAGCCGGGTAGCTGGGAATCGTTTCGCGCAACCTTTGCGTCGCCACTCATGACACACCTCGATGTCTTTGGCTGATCCACCATTGAATGGCGTTGATGGTAAAGAGTACGGCAAAGGAAGAGAGGAGCATGACCAGTGCAATAGCTGTCGCACCTTCGGTATCGTACTGATCGAGTTTTTGCGTAATGATCCAAGTCGTAATCTCAGTCTTCATGGGCAAATTACCAGAGATGAACACGATGGAACCATACTCGCCTAGGGCTCTCGCAAAAGCCATCGCGAAACCGGTAAGCAGAGACGGCAGAATGGCCGGCAAGATTACGTATCGAAACGTTTGCAACCGCGTGGCACCCAGACTAGCTGACGCTTCTTCGTTTTCTTTGTGCAAATCCTCAATGGCGGGCTGCAATGTTCGAACGACAAACGGCAACCCGATAAAGGTCATCGCAACGACCACGCCTGGGTAAGCAAACGCAATCTTGAAACCCATAGGCTCTAGATACTGACCGATCCATCCATTCTTCGAATAGACCGCTGTCAAGGCTATGCCGGAAACCGCTGTCGGAATCGCAAACGGTAGATCGACCATGGCATCGATCAAGGTTTTTCCTGGAAATTTGTAGCGAACCAATGTCCATGCCACGATGCCACCGAACACAACGTTGATCAATGTGGCAATCAACGATGCACCGAAGGTCAGTTTGTAGGAGGCCACCACTCTCGGATCGGAGATGGTGCTCCAAAATCGCTCCCAACCCATACCGGCTGTCCTGAAGAACAGCATCGATAACGGAATCAGTACGATCAAACTTAAGTAAGTGATCGTGTAACCCAAAGTCAATCCGAAACCCGGAATCACGCTATATTGTCGAAAGGTCCGACTCACACCAAGCCTCCTGCAACGAGTAAACAAATAGGAAGCACTATGGCTTTTCGACGGCATATATTCGATCGAACACACCACCATCGTTGAAGTGCGTTGTTTGCGCTTTGGTCCAACCACCAAAAACTTCGTCGATCGAAAAAAGTTCGAGCTTCGGGAAACGGGCCAAGTCGGCGGGATCAGCATGCTCCGGACTGTACGGTCGGTAGAAATGCTTGGCCGCTAGCTTCTGCCCAACAGGCGAGTACAAATACTCGAGATAGGCAGTCGCAACATCTAAAGCGTTATTCGCTTTGGCATTCTCGTCCACAACAGTCACCGGCGGCTCGGCGATGATACTCATGGATGGAATTACAATGTCCAAATCCTGTGGCCCGAATTCATTGACGGAAAGAAACGCTTCATTCTCCCACGTGAGTAACACATCGCCAATCTCGCGTTGGATAAACGTTGTCGTGGAACCACGAGCCCCGGAATCTAAGACCGGAACATTCTTGAAGATCGACTTCACGAATTCAAACGCCGTCTCATCATTGCCATTCGGTTGACGAAGTGCATAGCCCCAAGCAGCCAGATAGTTGTAACGAGCCCCGCCCGAGGTCTTGGGATTAGGCGTGATGACTTGCACATCGCTCCGCGTTAGATCGTTCCAATCCTTGATCTGTTTTGGATTTCCTTTTCGAACTAAAAACACGATCGTCGAGGTGTACGGGCAACTATTGTTCGGCAGCCGCTTTTGCCAATCGCGAGGAAACGCTTTTGTCTTCTCGGCAATTTGATCAATGTCGTACGAGAGTGCGAGTGTAACCACATCTGCTTTCAAACCATCGATCACCGCACGCGCTTGTTTCCCGCCACCTCCATGCGATTGATCGACCGTAAGCGATTGGCCCGACTTCGCCAACCAGTGAGTCTCGAATTCCTGATTGAACTCAGTGTAGAACTCTCGAGTGGGATCGTAGGAGACATTGAGAATGGTTAGCTTCGATGGTGTGTTGCCACCGGCGTTGCCCCCAGTGTTGCCCGAGGAGCCTGGTTGACACCCCAGGCACATCATGAGCCCGACAAGAATCGTTACTTGGAAAATCGCTCCGCGATATTTGTACATTTCACTGTCCTTAACCATTCGAACTTGATGGGCACTTTGCATGTGTTGCATCTGATGTGCCCCCCAACCGCAAACAGCGGGCCAGAATCGCTCTGCCCTGTTTGCGATCTGAAAACCAAGAAATGCAAGCAAAGCCAATTCCTCTATATCAATAGCTCAAATTGCCGAATAAACTCTGGTTTGAGGCCCACCCGTTTCACGCATCCCAAGCAAAATGATTCTTCTAAAATCGATTTCTGCTAGAAGCACATTCCAGCATAAGGCACGGCCGGCCGTTAAATAATCTGGCCTGCTAGATTAGAATATGGGGATGCAGGATAGGACACGGGAACGACTCGATGAGCCGATCACGCGGCCGGGCCTGGGCGTTGTGAACGCGAGAGCATTGCAGGAAAAGCAACACAACATCGTGCTTGTTCCAGGTACTTTGGGACGTTGCGTCGGATAACTACGGGTTGTCTGATAATTTGTGGCACGCGATTAGCAACACGACCAGCACCGCGAGTCAGCAGCCCAGTTGATGTAGCTGCGGACAAAGATAAAAAACCACAAGGGATCTCGGACAGGTCGATTTCGATCCAACGGAAGAAGCAATAGGGAAATGACTAAGGAGTTAGCGGAGTCAAAATCGATCTGGGACGTTATGTTCCGCGAGTCCAGTACAACCATAGCATTAACGGGTTTGCTCGAAAGGATTCGACTTGGAATACCCGCCCGAGGTCTTTTTCTGGTTGGCGTTGATGCCCAAAGCAAATCGCTCAAGCATGTTGCTGCCGTAAATACGACAGGCGTCGTTACCCACGAATTAACGCTTGGCTGCACCGACTCGAAATGGCAGGAGATTTTCGATTGGCTAGATCGAAACGAAGTGCTTCGTCAGATTGGACTGCGACGAACTGGCAAGCTTGCTACGTTGGCCCCTGATGTCGTTGAGGGGGAAGCTGTTGCCATTGCCGTTCGACGTCCATTCGGAGAATGGCGGAATTTTGCCTATGGGGTGATGTTGATCGAATTGGAATCTGGACGCACAATCCGCGAAGATCAACATTATCTGCTCGAGTCGCTTATCGGCCCTACATGGCTGCTGCTCAATACCTTACATAGTTCGTCTGCTGCGGGCCTCAGAACGAGCCAACCGTCAGATGAGCTCCAATCCAAAAACCTTGAGTCGTTGGTTGGGGCGGAGTCAGGGTTGAGAACGGTCATGGAACGAGTCGAGCTGGTTGCTCCGGCCGATATGCCGGTATTGATTCTTGGAGATACCGGTACCGGTAAAGAGGTCGTAGCGCGAGCCATACACCAACGCTCCGCGCGCGCAGAGCGTCCGTTTATTCGTGTCAATTGCGGCGCGATTCCGTCCGAGCTGATTGACTCGCAACTATTTGGCCATGAAAAAGGAAGCTTTACGGGAGCCTCGGACCAAAGGCGAGGTTGGTTTGAACGAGCAAACGGCGGAACGCTTTTTCTCGATGAGATCGGCGAACTTCCCTTAGCCGCGCAAGTACGATTGCTTCGCGTATTACAAGAGCATCAAATCGAACGAGTCGGTGGCGAATCGTTGATCCATGTCGATGTTCGCATCATCGCTGCGACTCACCGCGATCTTGCTACTATGGTTCAGCAGAGAACCTTTCGCGAGGACCTTTGGTATCGAATCAATATGTTTCCGATTTTGCTACCCCGACTTTGTGAGAGGATCGAAGACATCCCCGCTTTATCGCGACATTTTGCGAAACGAGCTGCGGCCAAATTTGGGTTGCCCTACGTCGACTTGAATCCCGCAGACATCAAACAATTGATCGAGTATCGATGGCCGGGAAACATACGAGAGTTACAAGCTGTGATGGATCGAGCCGTAATACTTGGTCGCGGCACACGGCTTGAGATTGCCAACGCGTTAGGGTTAGGCAGCGCTCCTAAATACGACATCGGCATCGAGTCGGATGAACCCACTTTTTACGAGGTTATCCCGGAGCAAATCGTAAGGCAAACGCCATCGCAAGACCCAGCCCGTAGCGAACCATCAAAGATAAGCGATTCAGAGACGTTGCTAACACTGGATGATGCCGTTCGCAAGCATATTGAACGGGCGCTGCAAAAGGCTCGTGGACAAATTGAAGGCAAGCGTGGTGCGGCGAAGCTTTTGAACATTAACCCGCACACGCTCCGAGCCAAAATGCGTAAGCTCGGAATCGAATGGAGCGTCTATCGCGAGCCGTGATATATCACGATCATATTTGATGGCCACCCTTAGGAATTGATCGGTATCAAAACAACAAAAATTCTAACGATTTGTTACGTTGCGAAGCCGTTGAACTGCTTTATGATCTTGGTGTTTTGCATGCTTGATGGGTTCATGAATAAGCGTGGATAGGTCGATGAAAAGGCGAGAGTTGGTGACTTGCAAAGCTTGTTATCGCTAGAGTTTTATCGAGGTTATCTACTAGGTTATCCGCCGGGCGTTTGGACGTTCGACTTCATTCATAACGTGTCTTTTTTTTTTGGTTGACTTTCAGGATTTATACCACATGAGCGATAGCTTGTTACAGCGAAGTGTTACGACAACCGTTGCACGCAATTTGGCCACGACCAGCAAGACATCTCCGAAGATGATGTCCATCACGCCGCGGCATTTGCTACGGCTACTACCTTGGGTACAAGTCGATGGTGGTACATATCGAGTTAATCGAACCAAAGTCGAATTATCGAAAGCCGAGCGGATAGCGGTGGACTTCGTAGATGGCACGGCATCCCTGCCACCCAATGCCCTTCGGAGCGTTCCTTTGTTTTCCAAGCTCCCCGATGCCGTGTTGGATCGTATGGTGGGTGCGTTTCGAACGGAAAAGGTTGCTATTGGGAATAAGCTTCTTGTTGAAGGGGAAGATGGCAGCAAATTCTTTGTGATCGCTCAAGGCCAAGTCGAAGTTCTAAGCAAGGGGATTCACGGTAGTGATTTGCGAATCGCATTGCTTTCGGATGGTGAGTTCTTTGGCGAGGCTGAGTTGACGTCAGATCGTCCTTCCGATGCTACCATTCGGACCATTACTCCATGTGTGCTTTTGACTCTGTCTCGAAAAGAATTGGAGTCTCTCCTCGCTGGCAATCCCAATCTTGTCGAAGCGTTCCAAAAAGCCATTGTCGAACATCAAGAACTACGTTCCAGTGTCAATAGATACGGAGAGCGAAACATCGATTTGGTATCGGGCTTTGCTGAGAATGTTGAAATTCCGGAGACCTTTGTCGACTATTCTCCGACGCCTCGCGAATACTCGCTATCAGCGGTGCAGACTGTTGTTCGTGTTCACACTCGCGTCTCCGATCTTTACAACGGTCCCTACAATCAACTCGAAGAGCAGATGAGATTGACCATCGAGGGGATTAAAGAACGTCAAGAATGGGAGCTCATCAACAGTAAGAAATTCGGTCTCTTGCATTCTGTGGATCCCGCGATGCGGCTCACCCCTAGATACGGTGCGCCGACCCCAGATGACATGGACGAGCTATTAGCACTGGTCTGGAAAAAGCCGGCATTCTTCCTCGCACACCCGAAAGCGATTGCCGCGTTTCTCCGTGAATGCACTTGGCGAGGCGTGCCACCCGTTACCGTGAACATTTTCGGAGCGCCGATGATTTCATGGCGTGGGATTCCGATTGTGCCTTGCGATAAACTTGAGGTTACAAATCGATACCAATCCCGGCAATCATCCGGCACCACTAGCATTCTACTGGTCAGAGTCGGCGAGGAGGATCAAGGAGTTGTGGGGCTGCATCAATCCGGTATCGAAGGGGAAATCGCGCCGAGCCTCTCTGCTAGACTTATGGGACTGGATAGCCTCGGAGTTAGCTCCTATTTGTTAACCCTCTATTTCTCGGCAGCGGTGCTAACGGACGATGCGGTCGGGGTACTCGAAAACGTCGAGGTTGGCTACTACCACGACTATTTGCAACGTGTACCTAAGTCGTTTGACAACGGATCCGGGATTTAATCCATGGCTTTTTCCTATCCTGAAAAGTCATCGGTCGATATCGATGCCATGGACCAACAAGCTTCGTTGGTTGAGAGCCCTGCAATTGTGGACAACAATCTGCCGGATTTCAGCCACAACGCTCCTCGTCCAGAAACGTTTGAAGATGTTTCTTCTAACGAGGTGACTCGGCGTTTATTGGATCTCGCGTCACAGCTCAAGAGACCGACTCCCTCGAGCTCGGCGGCGGTGAATAGTCGCGTGTTTGGAATCACTCCTAATCGTGAGCAATTCGATTCGATCGATTCTCAGAGTTCGTTTCTTCCTACGCGAACTGGGTATCCACCAGTCCCCCACGCCGAAAGTCCAGGCTCCGTTGGCCATTACCAGCCAATGCCTACGGAGCTAAAGAGCGATGCAGGTCAAGCCAGCGAACCTGATTTGTCCAAGCTTCCAACAACTGGCCAGTCCGACTTGCCAGCTCCTGTGTTAGCGGCCATGCTAAGGGCTGCTTCACCCAATAGCTTGCCCATGACACCCGCCGCGCAAGCCAAATCGGCGGTGGATAAACTACGGCAACCGAGATCTCTGCAGTCTCTCCTCGGGAAAGAATCAGCACCGGCGATGGATATCAATCCAGATCATGCCGTATCAAAGCTTCCCAATCATCTGAGCCGAACAAGCGTTCCGAATAGTTTTTCAAAGGGGCCTGAATCTCCTTTCACAGCAAAGCCTTATCGGCCGGCTGGATATCGCCCCGTGGACGTTGAGTCTATTCGAGGTGATTTTCCCGCGTTGCACCAAACGGTGAATGGTCATCCACTTGTTTGGTTTGACAACGCAGCCACAACCCACAAACCAAACTCAGTCATCGATGCGATGTCATCCTTTTATCGAAAGGATTATTCGAACATTCATCGCGCGGCACACACGCTTGCTGCCCGAGCGACAGATCACTATGAATCCGCTCGCGAAACCGTTCAAAGATTCATTCGTGCAGATTCTTCAAAGGATATCGTGTTTGTTCGCGGTACCACCGAGGGGATGAACTTCTTAGCCAATGTCTGCCAGCCATTTCTCAAGGATGGGGACGAGATTCTTCTTTCGGAATTGGAGCATCATGCCAACATCGTCCCTTGGCAGTTGCTGGCAAAGCGAATCAACGCCAAGATCCGAGTCATCCCCTTCGATGACAACGGAGAAATCATGCTGGATGAGTATCGTCGCTTGCTATCACCTAAGACGAAAATCGTTAGCGTCAGTCATGCATCCAACACGTTAGGCACGGTGTTGCCAGTCGAAGACATGTCAGCCATGGCACACAAACGCGGCGCACGATTCATTGTTGACGGAGCACAATCCATCGCACACATGCCGATTAATGTTTCGGAAATCGGTTGCGATTTCTTTGTCTTCTCGGGCCATAAGATTTTTGCCCCAACTGGAATTGGGGCAGTCTACGTCCATCCTGATTTGCAGGATATGCTCCCACCATGGCAAGGTGGTGGCAATATGATTCAAAGAGTGACCTTCCAAGAAACCACCTATTCCGATGCGCCGGCGAAATTCGAGGCAGGAACACCTAGCATCGGAGATGCAGTCGGATTACGAGCCGCCTTAGAGTACCTTGAGCAGTTTGATCCGCATGCACTTCTGCACTATGAACACTCGTTGCTGGAGCATGCCCAACACGGACTTTCTCGCATCAAAGGGGTCACGATCTACGGGCATGCTAAGGAAAAGGTTGGATTGGTTTCCTTTACATTGGACCGCTATTCGACCGAGGCTGTAGGCAAGGAACTGAATCGTCATGGTATCGCCGTTCGTACCGGACATCACTGCGCACAGCCGTCACTTAGGCATTTCGGCCTGGAGACCACCGTGCGTCCATCATTTGCCCTGTACAACACTCACGAAGAAATCGATCGAATGTTGTCAGTCATCCATCAACTGGCACGGAAAGTGTAAGTAACCGCGGTTGATGGATTGGCAGAATAGATCGCAGTAACACCGCCATTCGGTGAACCGATTGATTGCCCTTCCATTTATCAAGGATTCATGCTGCTTACTGAACAAGGGATCGGAATATGCTTCACGGAAAGACCTATGAAAACATCGTCGAGACAGTCGGACACACGCCTATGATACGGCTGCGCCGTGTCCTATCACCAGAATATGCCACGGTCTTTGCGAAATGCGAATTCTTTAATCCGATGAGCAGTGTCAAGGATCGGATTGGCAGATCCATGATTGAAGAGGCGGAAAAGTCTGGCCGATTAACCCCTAGTACCCATATCATCGAGCCAACTAGCGGCAACACCGGAATTGCCTTGGCCTTTATTGCGGCAGCCAAAGGATACAAACTGACTCTGGCGATGCCCGAATCGATGTCGGTGGAGCGAAGAGCGTTGTTGAGGGCACTCGGTGCGAATCTTGTGCTAACCCCTGCAGCAGATGGAATGAGAGGCGCGATCGCTAAAGCAGAGGAGTTGCTGCTCAATGACAAGAACGGTTGGATGCCTCAGCAATTTGAGAACCCGGCTAATCCACGCGCCCACGAGCTAACGACGGGTCCGGAAATTTGGGCAGACACGGATGGCAAGATCGATGCAATTGTCGCTGGAGTTGGTACCGGCGGTACCTTGACCGGAGTCGCGAGATACATCAAAGCGAGAAATCCGGATTTCAAAGCGATTGCAGTCGAGCCCGCATCCTCTCCTGTGATTAGTGGTGGCAAAGCCGGACGCCATCGAATACAAGGAATCGGCGCAGGGTTCGTGCCTAAGAACTTAGATCGGTCGATTGTCGACGAGGTCGTAACGGTCGAGGATGAAGTCGCCTTTGCTTGGGGGCAGCGGCTTGCTCAAGAAGAAGGCATCATGGCTGGTATCAGTTCCGGTGCCAATGCATGGGCCGCCGTACAAGTTGCGATGCGCCCCGAGTTTCGCGGAAAGCGAATCGTCACCATTATGTGCAGCTTGGGCGAGCGATACCTCTCGACCCCATTGTTTGCCCCCTATACCGGCTGACTGGTTTTAAATGAGGTAATGCCTCCCAACTTGCGACTTGAGCTTTAGAGATAACGCCTTAAGTTGGATTGCACAGACTCTTTAACGGTTCAGATCGGAACGAATCAAATACCAGCTCCTTCGATGAAGGAGTTGAGGGTTGATTGAGCTTGCATCACTCGGGAAAACGCTGGTACATCATCGGTCACGCACACATTGCTGCCGATGATTGAGCCCTCACCGATTCGGACACGGCCCAGAATGGTTGCGTCCGCAAAGATGGTTACATTATCGTGAACGATGGGATGACGTGGGACTTTCCATTGTTTCTCTCCAAAGGCTGCGCTGGCCGTCGTGTAATTCGAACTGCCACCTAATGTAACACCGTGATGGATTCGAACATTCTGCCCGATGATGGTCGTTTCCCCGATGACAACACCCGTGCCGTGATCGATGAAAAACGATCGATCGATGTGGGCTCCCGGATGAATATCGATTCCGGTTTTTGAGTGAGCGATTTCGGTGATCATTCGAGCGATAAGAGGTAGGTTCGCAAGGTAGATGGCATGGGCAATTCGGTAATGAATCAGCGCGAGGATACCGGGATAACAAGCAAGCACTTCATCCTGGCTTCTGGCTGCTGGGTCCAGCAGATAGGTCGCTTGAATATCCGAATCGAGCAGTTTTCGGATGGTGGGTAATTGTTGAAGAATGGCTTTGGTACGTAGATTGGATTCCTCGGCCAATTTGCCCGAATGCATCGATGATTCCTCGGAATACTCTAACTCGACACGAATCTGTTCCGCGAGGTTTGTGCAAGCGGAGTCGAGTTGTTGACCTACGAAAAAATCAACGCAATCTCGCTGCAGTTGACGATGGCTCAGTCGATGCGGAAACATCGCGGCGCTAAAGCTCTCGATAATGGCTTCGATTCGTTTCTTTGAGGGGAGCACCGTCGGATTGTCAAAGCGATTTCTCGAGTTTAGCGATTGTGTTCGGACAGAACGGAGCGCCTCGACAATCGGATCAATCTCCCACGCAGTACTTACGTCATTGACGGAACACTCATGCATAACAACGTCTGGATTCATGGGTACTTAGGATACTTTATGGAATACGACTCGTGAATGTTGGCTCGACGCATCGTGCCATTCCAGCCGATTCGAGAAAACACGATCTTTACTGAGGACTCTGCATTTGTTATGCCAGAAAGATACCCATCTCTCCTGATGCGACGGCTTTTCTCGATGTAGGTGTTTACGAACACTCTACTAATCGAAATTTACCTCACCCTCTTTGCAGCCATGGCTCATGTCTTCATTGCCGAGTGCGTCGTCTTTACGAGTCACTTGCATTAGACCTAGCCGGCTAGCAAGGGACACGGCATAAAAGGGCGGCGGAGAGGCAATGAACGACGACGGTTTCTCTTTTGCAACGCTTATCACTGATTGCCTTGCGGTTTGGAGTGTGGCATGTTCAACAAACTTCTGCACAAAACGTTTTATCGGTACAAACCATCTGAGAACGCATGTTATGTATGTCAAACGAAGCCGCGTTTCTTGGATTGGCACGGAACTAGCGAAGGATACCTCGCGACTGATTTTCTCCCAGTCTCAATCGATGGGGTGCTCCTCTCGGCTCGCAATGGAAGCTGCGGGCGAGAGGTGCATCCGCCTTACACCGATATTCACCTTGGAGAACATGCACACATCATCTCCATCATGATCTACCCAAGCAGACATATATCTCGCTGTTGTCGCTAAGACCTCCGCACCCGCTTCCCTTCTTTCTAGGTCAATCCTAACTCGGTGTTTTCATGCGCGCAGCGACTGTTCTTTTTGTTATTGTATTCGAGCTTCTGTCATCAACCTATTCTTCCCGCTCTGTTGCAGAGTTCCTCCCTGCGGAACACACCCCCACGGAGCCGAGCACGGCCATTGCATCCACCTTTCCCGAACACGAAATTGCGTTGCTCGCGAAAGCCTATCAATGGGGCTGGCCCTTGGTCTATCTTCACAACGTGAAGAACTCAATGGGTCTCATATCCAATCCCGGCGTAAGCGGCGGCGCACCGGTCGCGCCAGTGAACCGACTCAGCATGCTTACCGAACCACTAGATCCTCGTTTCAAAAGCGTTCCTTGCCCAAACAGAGATGTCATCTACGGATTCGCTCTCTTAGATCTCGAAAAAGATGAAGTGGTTCTCCAGGTACCCGATGCCAAGTCCCATGTTTGGATGTTTCAACTAGGTGATCACCGAACCGACTCATTTGGCGAACTGGGAAGCGTCTACGCTAGCAAGCCCGGCCTCTACCTGGTCGTAGGACCAGATTGGAACGGTCAAAAACCGGACGGATTCGTCGATGTTTTTCGATCTCCCACGAATCTCGCCTACATTATACCTAGATACTTCGTATATCAGCACAACCTTGATGAGGTGCAATCCCTCATCAAAGAAGTTGCAGTCTACCCATGGGATAACTTTACGGGCCGATGGAAGATTCAAAATTGGGAGCGGAAAAAATGGTATCCAGCCATTGGGGAATCAACTAGAGAGCGTTGCAAACAGGTAAATCCTGCTTCCTATTTTGAATCCCTGCGAGAAGTTCTCAACCAAGTCCCACCGCTGAAGGGCGAAGAAGCGTTCTACGGTGATATGAAGCTTGCTCTCGAACAAGTTTTCAATGACGAAGAAAAATGTGCTTTGCTCAGCCTTTTAGCCGAACAATTTGAAAGGGAATTGATTACGCCCCATTTCGATTTTCGAAATGTCGGTAGCCGACTCCCACACGGCTGGACGACCGTACATAACGCAGCCAACTTCGGTACTGACTATATATCACGGATGGCCGTTGCCAAATCGAACATCTTTGTAAACCGACCAAGGGAGGCCAAGTATTTCTACCTCGAAGTTGACCAATATGGTCAACGACTCAACGGAAGCAGCAAGTACGAAATCGTTTTGAGAAGCGATCAACTGCCTCAGAATCGAGGCTTTTGGTCTCTAACCGTTTACGATGAAGACCATCGACTGATTGAGCAGGATCGCCATTGCAGCTCCTTTGCGATCTCGGCTCCGGATACCCGCTCTTCGAACATTCAGCCTCTAAGGATCGTGCTATGCAACGATAAAATCGAGGGAGAGCAAATACAGTGGCTACCAACCCCAAAGGGCAACTTTACCTTGTACCTGCGCGTTTATGCCCCTAGTGAATCCGTACTTCTTGGCCAATGGTCCCCCCCAGGCGTTTCTCCGATTCCCAGCCCATTTATTGCTGCGAACTGAAGCTATCGAATTTCTGTCCTTCGTCGCATATCGTTCATCGCCGTCATTATTCATGGATATGCTGCACCGCCATCTATTACAACGGTGATAGCTAATGCGTTTCCCGTCTTCAAGAATCGACGCAAAAAAATTACGGCATAGCGTTGCTCGGTAATTTGCAAGTGATTTATCGAAAGGTTCTTCGAAATAAACACTCGCTCTTACGATTGGCACATTGATTGCGATTGTAGGAGAGCAATCCACTGATCCGTTGCAGTTAACGGACGATCGGGATTCGAATCGACTAATGAAGTCACGATGAAACTCAAACATATCGTTGGAATGCTAAAGACTAAGGATGGACGAACTGCGACTCGATCGATTGCGACCGATCGTTGCATTTTGATCCGACAAGAACGCTTTGGTGCGCCGAACCTGTTTCGCCTCGCCGAAGCGATCAGGAATGGTTCCGCGCCTGAAACGACTACATCCTCGGTATACCTCAATAACGTTTGTGTTAACGCTGTGGCTCGTCAGTCGCGTAGGGATAATTCGAATCCTTAACCTAGTTTTTGTTTAGGATGTGAGAAGAAATGAAAAGGGAACGAAAGGGAAACCACCAACGAGGCTTTACGCTCGTTGAGTTATTGGTAGTGATCGCCATCATTGGTATTTTAGTTGGTCTGCTACTGCCTGCTGTGCAAGCAGCCCGAGAAGCAGCGCGTCGAATGCAATGCTCTAACAATTTGAAGCAATGGGCACTAGCAGCGCATAACTATGAAAGCACTTTCAAATCGCTTCCGTCCGGCAGGCTCGAACCCGCATTAGGAGGCTTTCGTTGGAGTATGAACGCTTCTTTAACCCCATACATTGAACAGGGGAATGTTTTCAACTTGACCGACTTTTCACGAGGTCCAGGCTCCATTGCTGCCGTTGCAGCCATGAACATACCTATCAACCTGTGTCCCTCAGATTTCGATCAGATGAACAATCAAAATGATCCAGAGCATGGAGTTGGCAACGGACGAACCAGCTATAACGCGAATGGAGGAAATGACACGGGTTGGATTTTGTCTGGCTCCGTAATCAACATCGCCGCCAGTGCGGAACGCAATAATGGGATGTTCGTGACCAACATTTGGGTAAGATTCAGAGATGTGACCGATGGTTTGTCGAACACGGCTCTAATGGCAGAGGCCCTGTTGGGGGATGGTAATCAACAAAGAATCTCTATTCCTGGCGATGCCTTTCAAGTGGCACTAGCACATGCGGATCCAACTCCCCCGGATCGCCAAACCTTGTACAACCAATGCTTAGCTTTAGTGCCAACTGCTGCCACACCTCAATGGTCTTACAACGGTCGCTTCTGGCACACGGGCAACTATGCAGTAACTCGATACAACCATCTCATGCCTCCCAACGGCAAGTCATGCGTCGTAAGTGGTGCGGGGGCGTTAAACGTTCGCATGAACTACAAAGGGACTGCCAAGGCTGCATCGAGTCGTCATTCCGGCGGTATCAACTACAACAAAGCGGATGGTTCCGTTTCCTTTGTTAGCCAGAATGTCGACATCGCAACGTGGTGGGCGCTCGGCAGTCGCAACGGCGGCGAGATTGTTGCAAATGTCGAATAGGAATTCGAATCATGAAATCACGTTTGATGTTAGCTATGGGCACGCTGTTAACAGGAATCCTTTATCTACCCGGGTGTGGCTCCAATCATTTGTCTAATGGAGTACCCATTCCTGTGGAAGGTGTCATTGAAGAATCAGCCACCAAAGAGATAAAGGATGCGCAACAATGGATCAAAAAGCTTCTTAATGCAGCTAGAGAGGATTCCATATCCCCTGAATCACTGAAGTTTCTCGCACCAGGAATCAAGATCGATGAGTCAGTCGAGTCATTTCTTGATGGGCATAAATGGTTAGCTCGCTGGGAATTCGGCACTGGAACGACCAAAGATAGGGTACATGTCATCCTCTATTTCACCGATTTGGAGTTTCACTGGGGCGACCCTCAGGAACACATACGCGTCGAACGTGTATACGAAGTGAAAAAAAGCGGAAATGGCGTCACGATAAAACGAGGCTCTTAGGACCTCGCGTACTGGCCTGGTATAGAGAGAGGATGCCAGGCCAGTTTTCTTTACCTTCAAAACTAGTTTTATTGACACATGGATGAACTATGATTCAAACAATAAAGGTACGTCGCGGGACGTATTTGGCATTCGCAACCATTGGCTTACTTTTCGTTCACCCATCATTGGCAGACGAGAGAGCTAAACCGACTCAAGAACAGGTTGATTTCTTTGAAAAGAGAATCAGGCCAATCTTTTACGATAACTGCTTTAATTGTCATTCAGCGGATAACAAAGAAGCAGGCGGTTTGCGAGTTGACGACATCAACGCACTTCTTAAGGGTGGGAACAGCGGCGCCGCCGTCGTGCCTGGTAAGCCAAACGAAAGCACCCTCATCAAACGGATCCGTCATAAGGACGATACCAAAACGATGCCACCGGATTATCGTCTCGAAGAGGAACAGATTCGCGATATCGTTAAATGGATAGAGGATGGTGCAGCGTGGCCTGAGCTTGAAATTCCTGCCGATCTTAATCAATCGTTACATCGATCGGCGATTTCAGAACAGGACATTGCAACCCATTGGGCATGGCAACCTCTTAACGTTGTTTCCCCACCAGCGGCGGATTTGAATGCGGCTACCGACTGGGCAACGAATGATATCGACCGATTTATCGAGAGCCAATTGTCCAAGAATGGATTGAGACCCAATGCTATCGCGAATAAATCCACATTGCTGAGGCGAATCACCTACGATTTGACCGGCCTACCCCCTACGGAAACACAACTCGTCGATTTTTTGTTAGATGATTCACCTAAAGCATTGGAAAAGATGGTCGACCAGTTACTGGAATCCCCTCAGTTCGGCGAAAAGTGGGGCCGCCATTGGCTCGATGTTGCCCGGTACGGTGAATCGACTGGTTCAGCGAGGAACCTACCTTACCCTCATGCGTGGCGATACCGTGATTATGTGATTGACTCCTTCAACGAAGACAAGCCCTTTGATATTTTTATCAAAGAGCAGATCGCTGGAGATTTGTTGCCCGCCAATACGCCTTCGGAAAAAGAAACGCAGCTCATTGCAACCGGCTTCTTAGCACTTGGCGTAAAAGATGTGAACCAGCGATTCACTGTTCGATACGACATGGACAATGTCGATGAACAGATCGACACGGTAACGAGATCCGTGCTTGGCCTGACGGTCAGTTGTGCGCGATGTCACGATCATAAATTCGACCCGATCTCAACACGAGACTATTACGGACTGGCAGGCATTTTTAGTAGTACGGAGCTTTGCGATGGGTTGAGAAATCAGATGGGAGGTGGTGGCATGGCGTATTATGTCCCTGATCGGATCATCCCTCTGTTTGATAAACAATCGCAACCACAGAACCCGGACATCCATGCCGAATTGGAAAAGAGAGAGAAGGCAGCCAAGGAATTACGGCAGCAATTCATCGCCATTCGCGATAATGTTCGACAACAAGACCGAGGCCCTGATCATGCCAAGAAGCTTCAGGAAGCAAGGCAAGCGATGCAAAAGGCTCAAGAAGAAGTTGTAGCACTAAAAGATCCTGCCAAACACGGACCAGTAGCTCTTGGCGTGCGTGATAAAAAGGAGATTGGTGACACGAACATTCGGATACGAGGAGAGGCAGAAAAACTGGGACCAATCGTTCCTCGAGGATTCCTTGAAGCCTTGCGAATCGTTCCAAAAAATGAGGTCCCCCACGATCAAAGCGGCCGCTTGGAACTCGCCAAATGGCTGATTCATCCTCAGAATGCGTTAACACAGAGGGTTATCGTCAATCGCGTATGGCAACATCTTTACGGTGATGGCATCGTCCGAACAGTTGACAACTTTGGTATCACAGGTGATCGACCGACGCACCCTGAGCTTTTGGACTATTTGGCCCATGATTTTGTAAATAACGGATGGTCAATCAAAAAGTTGATCCGAAAGCTGGTTCTGTCTAAATCGTATCAGCAATCGTCGGACAAAAACGCCGAGTCGTTCAGCAAAGATCCTGACAACCGACTTTATTGGCGTCACTCGCCCCGTCGATTGGAGTCCGAAGAATTGCGTGACACGATTCTTGCTTCAGCTCAGCGGTTACGTCTTGAGCGACCGAAACAATCAGCGTCACACAGTCTTGTAGTTCGCGAACTAAGAAACAATGGTCCTGAAGCGAAAGCGATTTTGGACGACGCAGCCGCCAGCGAATTCCGCAGCTTGTACTTGCCGCTGCTCCGAACGTTGGTTCCCTCGAATCTTGCTCCATTCGATTACGTTGAACAAGGAATGGTAACAGGGAAACGTGATACGACGACGGTGCCGACTCAATCCCTTTTCTTGTTGAATGCTCATTTTGTTCGCGATCACTCGGTGCTCGTCGCACAGCGTTTGACGAAGCAATCGAACTCCACTTCGGAAGAATTGGTGAGAACTGCCTATCGCTCGATCTTGCATAGGTCCCCAAGCGAAAACGAATTGAAGTTAGCAACTGACTTTTTGGTCGATTATCGCAATTCTATCGAAGCGGCCTCCCAGCCTCCCGCAAGCAAAGAGATAGCGACCGAAGTGAATGAAGCTTCTGCCGATGCAACCCTATCAGGAACCTCTTCCAACAAGAAAGCGATTATCGATAACGCTGCTGCGCCAGAAGACAGCCGAGATGTGGTTGCGGAATCGGTCGAGTCGCGAAAAGCCGAACCGCGAGATAGCAACGAAGCCGCCGTGGCAGCGTTTGTTCAAGCTCTCTACGCGTCTGCCGAGTTTAGATACGTGCGCTAAACAAAGAATAATCGAATGGCTCACTGGAATAAAAACCGTGAGCCAAATCAAGCAATCAAGCAATCTCGTAAAAATGTAAAAAAAGGAATCTTAGTTATGGATCGATTACGTGTTCGACAATCAGATCAGCTCCATCTTAACACCTTCTCACGAAGACAGCTTCTAAGAACTACGGCTGCAGGTTTCGGTACTGTTGCACTCGCAGGACTCTTAGGTTTAGAAAAAGCGAGGGCCATGCAATCGACAAAAGCGGATTTGGTACCTCGTGAACCACATTTCCCAGCAAAAGCGAAAAGGATCATCTTCTTGTTTATGGAGGGAGCCATCTCTCAACTTGACACCTTTGAATACAAACCAACATTGCAAGAAAAGGATGGGAAACCGGGCCCCGGAGGCGGGACCTTAGTCGGCTCGAAGTTCCGATTTGCTCAACATGGCGAGACCGGAACATGGGTCAGTGAATTGTTTCCCAATACGGCCAAACATGTTGATAAGATGTGCTTCCTAAGAGGACTCCATACCGACACCCCTGCACACCCCCAAGCGGTTATTCAACTGCACACGGGAGCCGCTATCGCGAACCTTACGCGACCTTCGATGGGTGCTTGGCTTCTCTATGGGCTTGGCTCAGAGAATCAAGATCTGCCCGGCTATGTCACGATTAATCCACCACCCAATTTCGGTGGTGCTATCAATTACGGAAGCGCATTTCTTCCAGCTCAGTATCAGGGGACCAAGATCAGTGATTCGGGGTATCTGCCAAACATAAAGGCTGCGACGGAAAAGTCGCTTCAAAAGCGTCAAATCGATCTCGTGCAATCAATGAATCGCGAGCTTGCTTCCTCTCCGAGCGCACCCGAAGCACTCGAGGGAATCATTCAATCCTACGAGTTAGCATTCCGCATGCAGGATCGAGTGCCAGAGATACTCGACTTCCATAGCGAGCCGCAAAGTGTGCTAGATGCTTACGGAATCCAGGATGGCCCAAGGGGGAGTTTCGCTCGACAATGCCTGATGGCACGCCGCCTCAGTGAAGCCGGCGTTCGATTTGTTGAAGTATGCCAATCTGGTTGGGACCATCACAACAATTTGAACCAGGGACTCATCGATCGCTCTAAGGATGTGGATCAACCGGTGGCAGCCCTTCTCACAGATCTTGAGCAACGTGGTTTGCTTGACGAAACCCTCGTCTTGTTCGGAAGCGAATTCGGTCGACTACCACAAGCACAGGGGCCTGATGGTCGGGATCACAATATAACTGGCTACCCGATGTGGCTCGTAGGGGCGGGCGTGAAACCTGGATTCTCGTTTGGCGCAACGGATGAAGTTGGGCGAATCGCAACCGAAGGGCGAATGCATACCAACGATCTACACGCCACCTTGCTCGCCTTGATGGGACTAGACCACGAACGATTGACCTACAATTATGCAGGTCGGGACTTTAGGCTAACCGATGTCGCGGGTGTCGTGAACCGCGAAATCTTCTCGTGATCCAATAGTCAATAGCCAAGATTCCCGTCCTTGGGGCAACAATTCCCCGCCTTTTGTTCCCCTGGGACGGGATTTCGTCTTGGTTTCAGACGCAATTGAGGAATCAAAACCGTGGCAACCTGGATGGAAATTGGTTACCATTGGCGATCCAGGTCTGATCTGGGGATCGCTTTTCTTTCGAACACTCTTCGAGAGACCTAAGCCTCTCGGCGTCACCCAATCGGCTCAATTCGTTTTTTTCTATACTGAGGATTGTTTCCATTATGCTTCGTAAAGTTTTTCGGTGCACGACTACCAAACCGAATCGAATCTGCCGTCTCGGACTAATCACCTTGTTGGCACCTGTGCCCCTAATCGCAGGCACCTCGTACGGGATTGCACAAGACGGAGATCAAGAGACAAAGACCACGGAAGAGAAACCAACCAAAGATGAGTACGTCCGCGAAGAATTTCTTAAGTTAATCCGTGAACAGAAGGTATCGGATGCAGCAGCATTGGTCGATGCAGCACTGGCAAAAGATCCGCTCAATGTCGATCTTCTTCGCGATAACGTCACGATGATCTCAGCATCCATGAGAAGCGATCGCCAAGGAGCCGCTGATCGCGCTGCTGCACAACTGAAAAAGTTTGTCGACGCAGCACGCTTAGCATGTTCTCCATGGCCTCAAGCGATAGCGTGGAAACGCTCCAGCAACTGGAAACGGCGAGAAAGAAATTGCAAGGAACGCCACTTGCCAATTCGGTTGTAACCATGATTGTGCAAAACTTTCTACGCAGTGGGAAAGCAGACGAAGCGAAACGGGAATTGGATGAATTGATGAAGTCGACCGAAGACGGAAAGGCATTCCTTCCTCTTGCTACGATGTTTGTACAATCCCTGGGTTCAAAGTTTCCCGAAGAAGCAAACCAGGTTGATGCCAAGGCGATCAAGATCGCCGAAAGTTTTGTCGCTGGTGAAACCATTTCCCGAGAGGACTTCACAGCCTACTTCGGATTCGCCCAAGCTCGTGCAAGCCGTTTGGCTCGAATCAATCCCTCCGACGCTTTAGCTCAACTCAAATCGATCGAAGCCAATCTTGATCGGTATAGCAAATTGGACTCCTCGAAAGAATCCGAGAATGCCTTGAAGTCTTTCCAGCGATCACTTGAAAACCTAAATCGCACCATCGAAACGGAAATCAAACGAGCAGAACTCGTGGGAAAACCAGCCAAAGATTTTGGTGACTTCGCTGAAAACAACCACTATGTAGCGATGGATGCCAAATCGCTCGCCGATCTGAAAGGTAAAGTCGTATTGCTCGATTTCTGGGCCGTTTGGTGTGGCCCTTGTATCGCTACCTTTCCACATCTCAAAGAATGGCATGACGAGTATTCCGAAAAGGGGCTGGTCATCGTCGGTGCAACCAAGTTCTACAACTACGATTGGAACGCCGAAACGTCGAAAGCCCAAAAATCAGAAGACAAGGTTTCGACAGAGGCGGAACTCGCCATGCTAGAGAAATTTCGCGAGTCTTACGAACTAAAGCACGGTTTCGTCGTCACCTCGAATGAAGATGCGTTTGGAGATCACTTCGCAGTCACCGGCATTCCCCAAGCGGTTCTCGTTGACAAAAAAGGAATTGTACGTCTGGTTCGTGTTGGTTCTGGCGAGAAGAATGCAGAGGACCTGCATAAAATGATCCAAGAGTTGCTCGCTGAATAGCTTCTCATACCGTCACTTCGGCGAGATGAAAATGACGGATCGCTACGACTCCGCACATTGCCAGCACGTTTAGCATGCTGGCAATGTGCAAATACATTGAGCAAAACAAGTTATCGTTGATAAAGAAGGCAATTGATTGAGTTTTGAAATGAATAGCCAGCCCGAACATCAAGAGTCACCTTACACCCCGACTTACGAACCCTCACCGGACCAAGCGTCCGCGCCGAAATCGCGATGGTCGATGCAAACCCTGCTAATCGCATCGCTTTATCTAGTCTCAGTCTTCTCGTTCGCTTCAAACGTTTTCTACTACGAGAACACGTCGATTTACTTTGCATCGTCTGTGATTTTTGCCGTCGTCGGCACCGTCTGGGCAATCAATGACGCACGGATTAGGCACCAAGCCTTTCATCCTATTCTCCGCATGCTTCATCTATTGCTGTGCCCGGCCTCGTTGATACTCTATCTAATCATCACACGGGGCTTACGTGGAATAGCGATCGCAGCGGTACATACCGCGGGGATAGCAGCATGCAGTTACGGTGCGTTTATTGCCGTCTACTATGCAGTGTATTACACAGGATTTTGGAACTTGTTCGATCCAGTATTCCTCACCCCTTAGCCCCTTCAATCGTAAAATGGGCACTCCTGCCCGTTTCATCGTAGAACGGGTCTCCAGGCCCGTTAAAATGTAGAACGGGTCTCCAGGCCCGTTCAATCGTAAAATGGGCACTCCTGCCCGTTCCCCTTGCTTTACCCACATTTCAAGGCATCGAAAACCAAGCTTCGTTGCTTTTCGTGCTCGTGCTCAATGAAATAGTGCTCGTCCTCGTAATCGAATCGCCAACCCCGTCGAGCACGAGCACGAGCACGAGCACGAGCACGAGCACGAGCACGAGCACGAGCACGAGCACGAGCACGAGCACGAGCACCCAACTATCATGAAATCAGCAAGCACATTAGGGTAGATTTATGATCTTCAAAAAACCAAAGCCAACATTGTGCGACCGCGTCAACAACCACTTCCAAGCTGATCCCGCAACGTTGACCATTATCGAGCAAAGCTACCCCGCCTATAATCGCGCCAACGTTCACCTTGCGTTGGAAGAACTATTAGGCGGTTCCGATGTGCTTCCTGAATTGCTTGGGTACTCACTCAGCGAAGACTACAATTCCGTAACCTTATCCAAACTAACTCGCCCCGAATCATCAGGGCACGTAAACGAAGGCCCAGTGGAGTACGTCGACGTACCGCTGCCCAATGACAAAAGGTTGTCATGTGTTAAACGCGGCCTTTACCTTTTGAAAGTCAACGATCAACCACTTGCGCTATTGATTGCCGATCACGAATACCGTCGCGAAGGAGTCATCGTCGAAGTCATGGCGTCGGAAAAAGAGGCTGGTGAAGGCTTTGCG
The DNA here is from genome assembly GCA_025459355.1 of Pirellula sp. Classification (GTDB taxonomy): domain Bacteria; phylum Planctomycetota; class Planctomycetia; order Pirellulales; family Pirellulaceae; genus JBKCUI01. The sequence goes on along the minus strand of JALOQS010000002.1, from coordinate 4,862 downwards.
CATCGGCTAACCGAGTTGATTCGAAAGAGCAGCGCCTTTCGTGGACACGTTTTAACTTTGGATCGAGATTGCACCGGAAGTGTAGCCATAGGTTTTAAATCACTTCCAAAGGTAAGCCGCGAGCAAATTGTGCTTCCCGAAGATTTGCTAGTGCGCATCGAGCGTCATACCATTGCATTCAGCGAACATGCCGAGCGACTCAAGGCGGCTGGCCGACACTTAAAGCGAGGCATTCTCCTATACGGTCCGCCAGGGACGGGTAAAACGTATTCAGCGATGTATCTGGCCTCTCGAATGCCGGGGAGAACGGTTTTTTTGATGACTGGTTCAGGAGTCGGATCGATTCAAGATGTTTGCGGAATGGCGAGAATGTTACAACCGGCCACTGTTATCCTCGAAGATGTCGATTTGGTTGGAACGCGACGTGAGAGACAGATGATTGATGCCAATGCCGTGCTATTCGAATTGCTGAATCAAATGGACGGTTTAGCCGAGGATGCGGATGTACTGTTCATCCTGACAACCAATCGGCCCGATGTATTGGAGCCGGCATTAGCCGCGCGACCTGGGCTAATTGATCAAGCGATCGAGATACCTCTGCCCAATGAAGACTGCAGACGACGACTTTTCGCACTGTACTCTGTTGGCTTGACGTTGGATGTCACAAGCCTTGACGAATATGCCAAGCGATTACAAGGTGTCAGTGCCTCTTTTATTCGAGAGCTACTCCGAAAGGCAGCTATGCTCGCCGCGATGGATTCGCGTGGAGATATCGTAGTAAAGGATCAGCATATCGAAGAAGCCTTGGGCGAACTGCTTTTTGCGGGTGGGCCTTTGACGAAAACATTGCTCGGTGCTCAATCTGCTTTGGAGACCCGAGGGGCTGTTAATAGCCAGGACATGTTACATCCCGATGGGCCGAGTAGAGTTCAGAATTCCATCGACTCTCAGTTGGAAAGCCGTGAATCGGACGAATCGGATTCATCGGGGTTGTGAATCAAAGAAATGATATGAACAAGTGGATTGTCGAGATCGGGATCATCTTAATCCCTTTTATTTTGCTATTCGCCTTTCTCTGGCTTGACGCCAAACGCGTGCCATGCCCAAAGAAATGGCCTCCGATCTCAGAGGACGAATTTCTGCGTCGCTGCTCCCCGGGCGTCGATCGTGAGCGAGCCCTAAAGGTCCGAAGAATCATCGCGGAACAACTCGGAGTGGATTATGACAGAATTTATCCGGAGCAACGATTTGTTGAAGATCTCCACGCCGATTAAAATCAAACGGTGCATCCGATCATAGCATTAGCCTGCATCAACCATTCGCAATCGTTCCTTTCTCTGGTCTCTATGCCATCATTTGCGCAGCGAATGCTCCCGGTGCCCATCATAAATCACGGACACCATGACCATTAACGGGAGGCTGCTTCATATCGTGGGGGACCACCGAAACGAATCGCTATAACCGTAGTCTTGGTTAATTCTGTTGAGCCAAGAGTACTCGAAATGCTCGGTTTTTCCTGGCGAATTACACGTATTTGTCGCATTTCGAAAGTTTAAAAGAAAATTTCCATCTGGTTTGGCATCCCAAATGCGTAATTGGTGCTTCGCATAAGTCACGATTCGTTTGGGGGACGCAGCAGGTCAATGTACTGAACCGTGCCCGAGAGGCTTGTGCTAGCGACGAAACGTTTCGAGTTTTCATCGAGATGAGGGAACGTCGCCTACCAATGACTCTCCCGTTTTTAGGAACCAGGTTATGTTGAGAAAAAGGATAGTAGGTCGTAAAGGATTTACGCTCGTTGAGTTGCTCGTTGTGATTGCCATCATCGGGATTCTAGTGGGATTGCTACTGCCCGCCGTGCAAGCTGCTCGGGAAGCCGCGCGACGGATGCAATGTTCCAATAATGCCAAACAAATCGGACTCGCGTTTCATAACTTTGAAAGCGCACGCAAGAGCTTGCCAACCAGCCTCCGGCCCCCCTCCAACATTTCTGGATCCGGTGAGCAGAGTCGTGTATCGGTGTTGACCGATTTACTCCCTTACATCGAACAAGGAAACATATTCAATCAGTACAACAAGGGTATCAACTGGAATCAGGGGACAAACATTCCTTTGTCACAAACACCGATTCCAACGTACGCTTGCCCGTCCAATCCGAATGGGATTGTTCTGGATACTGCACCTCCAGGGAGCAATCCGCAGTTCATCCCTAACATTGCAGCCACCACGGACTATTCCCCTGTGTACGGCATAAGCATCGGCGTCTTCACGCAATTGCTAGGTGTCGCGGCCCCAGATCAATTTCAGGATCCTGCCGAGATCTTTGCCGGGGTGAACCCACCTTATCGTTATGTGCGTGGTTTCTTCCCCAAGAACGCGACCATCAATGGCAGCACGGGATTGCAAACGAGACCGGGTGCAAAGTTTTCTAACGTTACCGATGGCTTGTCGAACACCATTGCCATCGCAGAGTCGGCAGGCCGTCCGTTTGTGTACGTTCGAGGCAGACGGTTGCCTTTGGGAAATGCCTTGACCGATACCGATGCATCATCCAGTAACACCGATCGCTTAAACTCTGGCGGATGGTCTCGTCCAGCCAGTGACATTATCCTGTTTGGATCAACCAACGACCCGCGAGGTGTGTTAGGCGGCACAACGGCCTTTAACTGGACCAATGGCCACAATATCCGAGGGCTTAACTACACAGCCCAAGGGATCGCAGCAACCATTCTCGGAACCCCTATTGCGACACACGGAACCGGGGCGCCTTATTCCTTCCATAGCGGTGGTGCTCACTTCACGATGGGAGACGGTTCAGTACAGTTCTTGTCGGAAAACATCTCCTTCAGGGCCTTTATTGGATTGGCTACTCCCGCAGGCGGTGAAGTTTCGTCCGAGTTTTAATTCGGAACCTCGGAGCAGAATCGTAGTAATTACCACTCACGAGAGGACGCTGGGTAACAGCCAGCGTCCTCATCCGATGCCGTCAGCAAATACATAAAAGTCCAGGAAACAGGTGATCGTTATGCACAGCAAGATGCTATTTCAAACCATTGCAACCTTGTCGTTTGTTCTGTTAGGTTCTGTTGGCTGCATCTCCAGTTCGAAACCATGGGAGGTCGTTCACCCGGCCAGCGGCACAATTGAATTTAAGGGGAAACCAGTTGAAAATGCAGAGATAACATTCTTTCCAACTGACTCGAGCGTTCCGGACTCCGTTAGACCTAAAGGTAAATCGACTGCCGATGGCAAGTTCGTGCTCGGAACCTACTCTCAGTCAGATGGAGCCCCAGCTGGCAAATACAAGGTAACCGTGATAAGGAACGAGGTCTCGATATCCAAGGACACGATTGTCGCCAAACCAAACGATTTACCAGTCAAGTATTCCGCTTTGAACACAACGGATCTTGTTATTGAGATCGCAGCAGGGACGAACGAGATACCAACGATCAAACTAAATTAAAGGAAGCTATTTCCAGTCATGCGGAGTCCCCGCCTATCTTCAGGCAGGTCGGTCATTCTTTACCGACCTGCCTTTCTTTTTTTAGCCCAAGAGACGGTAAGGATTGACGATTTCAGATTGCCGATTTCAGATTGCCGCCCCTCCGTAGCCGATCTCGCCAAGAGATTGGATGGTTTCAACTCCAATCTTCAATCATCAATCGCCAATCTTCAATGGTTGTAGCCGATCTCGCCGAGAGATTGGATGGTTTTAACTCCAATCTGCAATCGCCAATCGCCAATCTTCACCCGATTCTCCCCTTTCCACCCCTGCCTAAACGGCGCGAATCACAAACCTTCTCCATTCCCGCACGCGTTTCCGTTCTTAATGTTTTTGCCCACTCATCTTTTTGCCCTTTGTCCCCCCCGCACCCGATCTCGCCAGAGATTGGAAGGATTTAACTTCAATCTGCAATCATCAATCGCCAATCTTCAATGGTTCGCACCCTATCTCGCCAAGAGATTGGAAGGATCTAACGCTTTTCTTTTCAATCTGCAATCGCCAATCGCAAATCTTCAATGGTTGTAGCCGATCTCGCCAGAGATTGGATCGATCTGACGCTTTTCTTTCCAATCTGCAATCTGCAATCGCCAATCTTCAATGCTACTCGCCAATCTTCAATCCTCCGTCCCCGAAGCATCAACGACTTCTGTCTCAATCCACACCCACGACCATTATCGCTCCCCCTTGCTCCTTGCTAAAATTTTATTGACATCGCCCATTCGATTCATTAAAACCAGCTTGAGATCCATCGAGGGGGGGGTACCTCTTCGCCTGGATCATAGTCGTTCTAAAAATACAGACGCCTGTTCTTTATTGACATCGAAACGACTATTTGAAGCCTCATTGTATCAACCAACAAGACCCGAATTTCTGCTTGCCAGTAGAGACTCACAGCACCCCCGCGTGAATTGGTGTTTTCGCTTAACGGACACCGACGAGAACGAAGTATCGACCCACCCCGTAACTTGGGCACTCCTGCCCGATTCGCCCCTTTCCAACCCCTGCCTAAACGGCGAGAACCACAAGCCGTCTCTGTTCCCGCACGCGTTTCCGTTCTTAATATTTTTGCCCACTCATCTTTTTGCCCTTTGCCCCCCCGCACCCGATCTCGCCAAGACATTGGTCGGATCTATGATTTCAGATTGCCGATCCTCCCGTAGCCAATCTCGCCAGAGACTGGACGGATTTAACCTCAATCATCAATCCTCAATCATCAATCCTCAATCGCCAATCTTCAATCTTCAATCTTCACCCGATTCGCCCCTTTCCAACCCCTGCCTAAACGGCGCGAATCACAAACCTTCTCCGTTCCCGCACGCGTTTCCGTTCTTAATATTTTTGCCCACTCATCTTTTTG
>JALOQS010000300.1 GCA_025459355.1 Pirellula sp. | reverse complement strand
AGGCGGTTCGGAGTCGATGTCGAGTGACGCGGAGCGAATAGGCAGACGTTGGCACCGAGGCCAGCGTAGTGCCGCGGCTTGCTTCAGCTAGCCACAGCCCGCTACCAAACAACATCGCAGCGTCACATCTCCGCGACACATCGCAGCAAGGCATCGACACGATACCTCAACAGGCGAAAAACCAAGCGAACGGTCTCTAAAAGAATCGTCCGCCGCGATCGCTGCACGGCTTGACTGCCCAGGAATTGTCATGAATCCCCCTGAATGGTCGCAACTCGCCACATCTTGGCAGTTCAAACTGGATCTAGGCAGATCCCTACGCGATTGGTTAGAGCGCTGAACCACGGAAACCAGAAATCGTCCCCCCTCCCCGCCGCCAAAATACTTGGCTGGCACCTTTTGTTTAAGAACGGGGGAGATACGTTGGGTGGCACTAATTAGAGCTCATTGGTGGGCGATAAAAATAGGTGGATGGCACCTAAGGCGGTGTCTTTCGACGGGTGGGGAATGGAATCAAGGGGCTGTCGAGGCCGATCGCAATCGTGGCTTGATCTTTAAAAGTCGCTCCCATGCTTCTTTTGTTACCTCCGTGCGGTCAACATGCACAGACTCAAGCCTCGGGCAACTCTCTAGAAGCTTCAATGTCTCATCTGTAATCCGGGTCCCGGATAACCAAAGTATGCGAATAGACCGATTACCTTCCATAAATCGAAGCCCTTCGTCAGTTGTCGAACAGTTGCTCAAATCCAGTTCTTCCAGCTTTGGCATTTTCAAGATTGATTCAAGGCAACGGTCGGTGACTTTGGTGTTCTCAAGACTCAGTCGTACGATATCTAGTTTGTATTGACCGTTGAGCAGTACCTGGTCATCGATTTCATTGAAGGACAAATCAACCCAATTCCATTTCGACCTGCGAGAAAACAGCCGCACAAGTCGCTCCCCGTCCAACCCACACCGACTTAAAACCAAATCAGGCCGATTGAGGTATGGCAAATACTCGCCGGTCTGCTTGGGACCGTTTTGCATGTACTCGGCATACAATCTCGGGAGGTCTTCATCATCCCATGGCTCTAAATACGAATCGACGTCTTGGAAATATAGATATCGCAGGTGTTGTATCATTTGATTCCTGGAAGCTTCACCTGAATCCATCCAGCGATGCACCAGCCCACCAGCAAAGCTGTACCGCAAAGCGATATCGTCGGGCTTGCGAAATCCAGCCCCAGTTAACTTTCCGAATGATTCAATCGTAAGCCACGTTTCATTCCTCAAGAAATGAAAGCGGGCTGATTGCAATCGCGGGGCATCCCAACCACCAACATCAACCAAGATGGCAGGTCCCAGTTCACGGATCGACATCGACTCCATATAAAGAGCCACACCTTCAGCAACCCAAAAACCTGGCGAGGCGTCAGGGTCAAACTGCAGCGATGCCGAAGTGGCCTCAGCAAAAAATTGGTGGGTAAGCTCATGCACCAAAGTCGCATAGCTTTTACTTTGGTCAAAATAGAAAAAAGAATGCCTCGCAGTTTGGCTGTAGTAACCAGTCGATAAATCAACATTGGGCACTTGCTTCTTTAACGTCTCCTCATACTCGCGCTTGTTCGAGAACAAAACAACTTGAAACGGCGTGTTTGTAAGCTTGCTCGGTGCACCGGATTGTTTATATTCATTGGCCCAGTAGGGATAAAAAATTTGCTGCCAAACCGCGTAGACTTGTTCGCATAGTTCAGCCATCATCGCCGCGTCGGCCTTTGAGCCACGAGATGCGATATCGAAATGTGGCGTACGGATCCAGTCGTACGTTGAGCCACGCCAGCCAGTGACCGGATGATTGGGGTTCTGATTGGGTCCTGGCCGCTTTGGGTTGAGGATCGCTTCTGCGGGCTCCCAAGTTTCGGTTTTAAGTTGAACGGCCAAAGGGCTGAGTCCAGCGTGCACCCAATTGAGCCGCAATGATTTCTCGATCCGATTCGATTGTGCTTCCGTTTTAGCTTTATCGCGGATCTCCGTGAGGAGGCGTCCCAAGTAAACCTCAAACTGCTTTCGCTCATCGTCTGAGGAAAACGATTGCTTCAGTGATAAAGCCTGTCGTTTCGCGCGCGTTTGTGACATCGGAAGAACGAATCGCTGGCGTCCGTCAGTTGGGGTGCTTAGGGCAGCCTGCAACGAACGAAAGAACTCGAAATGAGGGTGCTCACGGTTCTTGGATTGTGGAAGCGAATCGATCCAAATCGCTAACTCCTTGGCGGCCGGTAGCTCTGCGATTTCACTTGCCATTGCAATCGGCGAGACGAAAGGGGAGCGGGTGCAAATGAGAATAAGCAAACCGAGTAGGGAAGCTTTCCAGAATGCCACGTCTAGTGGGGAAGAAATCGTCAAATTCCGAAGATTGATTAACGAATCGAGGCCTATCATTCGAACTCCCACCAATGATGCTATAATTACGTACTCGCTTCCTGCACCTTCATTTTAACGCATAAACCTTAAAACGTGACCCAACCAAGGCAACGAATCCGGCTAATGTTTTGCGCATCGAGCATGGACGGCGGCGGCAGCGAGCGTCAATTGCTCTACTTGATGCATGGGTTGGACCGTAACCTCTTCGAAATTCGCCTTTATCTGCTTTATCGCCAAGGTAGTTTGCTTGCCCAACTACCTGATGACATCCAAATCGATTCCTTTTGGGATCAGTACGAATCGCCGAAATGGAATTGGCCGGGCAAGATTCATCGGGCCCAAGTGGATCACTTGGCCGGGATACTCAATCGAGAAAAAATCAATGTCGTTTACGAGCGACTGTTTCATATGGCGATGATCGCAGGGCCTGCGGTTGCAAAGAATTCTAAAGCTCGCCTCGTTGACCATAATGTGCAACGCGTTTCCGCGATTGTGTCTCCTCCCTCCCAAGACGTCACAAGGACCGAAAAACGATGGCTCTTTTGGAAACGCAGACTGCTTAGCCGATCCTATCGCGAGGCATCGAGACTGCTGGCCGTTAGCGAAGGGACGGCACGCGACGCCATTCAATTTTACTCATTGCCTCAAAGGAAAATCGAAGTCGTTCCGAGCCCAGTCGATATTCAGCTAATTGACAAACAATCTATTGCACCGATGCTCAACGAATCATCGGCTCGCATGTGGCTATCTCGCGGTAACCCACGAATCCTATCGATCGGCAGGCTTAGCGAAGAGAAAGGACACCGTTATTTGATCGAGGCTGTGGCGTTGTACAACCAACAAATCCGAGGCCAATTGCCCGCTGTCGATTTACATCTACTTGGTGATGGAGTTTGCAGAAACGATTTGGAACAGCAAGCCCGCGATCTTGGTGTCGATAGCCAGGTTTTCTTTCATGGTCACGTCGACAATCCGTTGCCTTATCTCAAACAATGCGATTTGTTTGTGCTCCCCTCTTTGTACGAAGGGTTGCCAAACGTCTTGCTAGAAGCCATGGCTTGCCGAGCTCCCATTTTGGCAACGAATACCGAATCAGGTGCCGGGGAAATCCTTCGCGAACATCCGTTAGGAAGTTTGGCTGAGCCTGCTAATGCCGCAGCATTAGCAAAACAAATACAGTGTCGGTTTACCAATGAAGTTTTTTGGCAAAAACACGTTGATTTAGCTAGGGATTTCGTCCTCGAAAGGCACGATTTGGGGCGATGGATCGATCGCATGACTGAGATCTTTACGAGTGCCAATGCTGGGAAAGGAGCGCAAGCCGCTGTTTCCTGAGCTCCAAGGCGACTTTCATGTCCCTTAGAGACGTGCGAAATAACGTGGTTGCTTCTACGTATATTTGCCGATTGTGGGAGAGTTATGGTGTGGGCGGACCTTTACGCGGACTGATAATTTCGTGACAATGCCGGACTTCGCAATTATCTTGACCGGCAGTCTTTTCCTTTGCGGTTTTTACCGATAAAAGGGCTTGGATTGGCGGCTAAAAATCATTTGGGAATCTTGAGAAAGACGAGTTTGTATGTCGGATGCTGAAGTTCTGGGGGATGTTGACCCTTCGGTGTTGGCCGCAGCTGGCCAATTAGCGGCACCCATTGACGTGGATCCAGCAGAGACTGGCGAATGGCTAGGATCGCTGGATTACGTTCGCAAGAGCAAGGGTGATGAACGTGTTCAGTATCTGATCAAGGCCTTAGAGAATCGTGCACGCAGCTCGGGCGTCCAGATCCCCTTCGATACCAACACTCCTTACGTCAACACGATTCCCGCGTCAAAGCAACCGCCCTATCCCGGCAATCGCGAGATGGAACGCCGGATCAAGAGCATCATTCGCTGGAATGCGATGGCGATGGTTGTTCGAGCCAACAACAAGAACAAGGGCCAAGGCGGACACATAAGCACCTTTGCCAGCAGTGCGACCATATATGAAGTCGCCTTTAATCATTTCTTCCGTGGCAGGGGCGAGTCCGGTTACAACGGAGATCACGTTTACTTCCAAGGGCACGCGTCCCCCGGAATGTACTCACGTGCCTATGTCGAAGGGCGTTTGGATGAGAACAAGCTCGAGAATTTCCGCCGCGAGTTAGC
>JALOQS010000061.1 GCA_025459355.1 Pirellula sp. | reverse complement strand
CAATCAATTGAAACTGGATAGACAGTCATGAGACACAGAAGAAAAGGTCGTGTTTTGGGTCGTGCTCCTGCACACCGCAAGGCGCTCTTCTCGAACATGGTTACCGCCATCATCCTAACAGAGCGAGAAGTAACCGATTTGGATCCAAATCCACCTAAGGTTCCTGGTCGCATCATCACGACCTTGGAAAAGGCCAAAGAAATCCGACCTTTGGTTGAGAAGTGCATCACGATTGCTAAGAAGGGCTTGATCGCTGACCAAAAGGCTGTTGAGTTCGCCACGACTGCCGAAAAGGGTAGCGAAGAGTGGAAGAAATGGCGTGGTAGCGAGCAATGGCAGAAATGGGCTGCGGCTCGTTCACCGGGTGTTATGGCCCGAAGAAAGATATTCTCGATCGTTAAGGATCGCGACGCAGTCAAAATTCTTTTCGACCGCATCGCTCCTCGCTTTACCGATCGTCCTGGCGGTTACACTCGCATCATGCGTCTCGCCACTCCTCGATTGGGCGACAACGGCACGAGAGCTATTCTCGAGTTCGTCGGCAAGAACGATCGCGTTGTTGTAAAGGCTACCAAGCCTGCGTTTGGTGAAGCTGCACCGGCAGCGGAATAACCGCACTGAAAATCCGATCAAGGCTATGGAGTTCCATAGCCTTTTTTATTTGGTACGACCTGATCACTGCGTCCCATCATTTGGCTAAATAACGTGCATGGGTGCATCAATTGAGTAATCAAGAGAGCGAGCTCAACCATTCGGTGCCACCCTCGACCGGTGCAAGATCCGACGGCTCTATTTGGCAGCGTGGTTACGAATACCTCTTGATCTTCTTGGCATTTGCGAGGAACAGTCTCATTCGAGACATGACGTTTCGGAGCAATTTCGTACTTGATTGCATCTCGAGCTTATCGTGGTTGCTAATGAATCTCGGTTTTTACCTAATCGTTTTTCATCATGTCGATTCGATAGGCTTAAACACGGGTTGGGGCAGAAACGAGTTCTTCGTTTTCCTCGCGACGACCTGGTTGATCAACTCGCTGATCCAAGCGTTCTTGATGCCCAATGCACAAGAGTTCAGCGAGCTGATTCGAACAGGTGGTTTAGATTTTGCGTTGCTAAAGCCGATTGACACACAGTTCCTCATCTCGTTTCGCAAAGTGGAATGGTCGGCTCTCAGCAATTTTTTCTTCGGCCTAGTGATACTCATTTACGCTCTAATCCAGCTGAACCAAAGAACGGAGCCCCCGTGGTCTCTTCAGCCACATATAGTCGGGCTGTATGTGTTCTACATTTGCTGCGGGGTGGTTCTACTCTACAGTTTGATGATCTGTCTGGCCGCGACCAGCATTTGGCTCGGACGCAATCAGAGTCTGTATGACTTTTGGTTTTACATCACCAACTTTTCGAGATATCCCGCAGACATCTACCAAGGGGGGTGGGGATTGCCACTCTGGTATCTGTTTACCTTTTTGGTTCCCGTGTTAGTCGTGGTGAATGTGCCCGCCCGGTTGTTGGCTCAACCGCTGGTTCCCACCCAAAATTGGGAGTGGGGACTGGCATTATTTGGTCTCTCGGCGACACTCGTGTCATTGATCTTTAGTCGCTTCGTTTTTCTTCGCGCCTTGCGAAGCTATGCGAGTGCGAGCAGCTAGTTCTAGAAAGTTTTACCAATCATGTCTCGTCAGTTCATCGCCGATATTCAACCGCAACAACAAGTCGACGAGATTTTTAGGATTGTCGATCGACAACTGCGTGCCAATCGGCAAGGCAACCATTACCTGCTCCTGCAATTGCAGGATCGTACAGGCACCATATCGGGCATGAGATGGAACGCCGACGAACGCATCGTAGAAAAGTTCCCTAAGGGTGGTTTCGCCAGAATTCAAGCCGCTTCGCAACTCCACAATGGTGCATTGCAACTCATCGTCAGCAACATGCAAAACGTCGAAGCCACGAGCGTCAACCTCGAAGACTTTGATGCTGGCACACGAGTCGACATCGACACGCTCTGGAAAGAGCTAACAGAGATGGTGAATCGCATCGAGTGCATCACTTTGAAACAGCTATGTTCGTCGTTGATCGAGGACACTCATATTGCCTCGAGTCTAAAGCAAGCGCCGGCTGGCATAAAAGCTCACCATGCTTATCCTGGTGGTCTCCTCGAACACATCGTATCGTTAATGAAGCTGTCCGATCTATTGTCGACGCATTACGGCGATCTGGATCGCGACATTATTGTTGCGGGCGCATTGGTTCACGACATTGGCAAGCTGGAAGAAATGTCATTCGGTACCGAGCTTGGCTACACCGACGCCGGTCAATTGCTTGGTCATTTGGTACAAGGAGTCCAGATGCTGGATCGTCATGCAGCAGTATTGAGGGCTAGCGGTGCCGAGCTTGATCAGACCAAGATCCTTAAACTGCAACACATTGTCGTAAGTCATCATGGATGCTTAGAGCACGGCAGTCCCAAGGTGCCGATGACGCTGGAAGCACTCGCGTTTCATTATCTCGATGAGATGGATGCAAAGCTTAGCTCCGCGAGAGGAATGATTGAAGCAGATCGGACCAAAGATTCGTGGACACCGTTCAATCCAACACTTGGACGCAAGATTCTGAAGCCATAGGGAGCTTTTCGTTATGAGCAAGCTCGTTGATCAACTTCTCGATGCCGCCGCATGGCTTCGCGATGAGTGCAATCGATTGTCGTTTCAAGCCCCCGTGTCTTGGAAATACAATCCGCTCGAATACGCATGGGTCGCGCACGAGAGCTATATCAAGGCGCATGCGAAGTCGACCTGCCGTGTTTTGTTTCTTGGAATGAACCCAGGCCCTTATGGCATGGCACAGACCGGCGTCCCCTTTGGTGAGGTCGCAGCGGTCAAAGGCTGGTTGGGGATCGAGGCAGATGTCTCCAAACCAGCCAAAGAGCACCCCAAGAGACCTGTAGAAGGATTCGCGTGCACGAAATCGGAGGTATCAGGACGTCGCCTCTGGGGACTGTTCGAACGCAAATTTGAAAAGCCACAACACTTTTTTCGACGGCACTTTGTGACGAATTACTGTCCGCTTGTGTTTATGGATGATGGAGGGAGAAACGTCACACCGGACAAAATTAAACGAGATGATGCACAGAAGTTAAATGAAACCTGTGACGAGCATTTAAAGAGAATTATCGAAGCGATAAAGCCCGAATCCTTAGTGGGTATCGGGGCGTTTGCTGAGGAATGTCTCAATCGGGTTACCGCTCGCGCATCCAAATATCGTATCACAAGAATCTTGCACCCAAGCCCTGCCTCTCCAGCTGCCAATCGTGACTGGGAAGGTACGGCAACAAGACAGCTAATCGAGTCCGGGATATGGAGCGAATAGAGATCTAGCCACCGTTCGAGTCGACTAGCTCAACTCCAAAGCGATTGTATATGGTTCCCGATAGAGACATCCAAATCAGACCGACGTTAAGGATCAACCCACGCGCCCAGTCTCCGTCCGAACAAAGCCCTGTAACGATAGGCCGATAATTATGCTACGATGTGCCGTTATTCGGGAACCGCAGCAGACCGCTTAATCAATGCGAGGATAACCATGGAATCACGAACTTGGGCGATGCTTTTGCACCTATCCGTTTTTTTGGGATACGTCATTCCGCTTGGAGGGTTGATTGCCCCCATTCTGATTTGGCAACTCAAAAAGGAGCAATTTCCTGACTTGGACCAGCACGGCAAGATGGTCGTCAATTTCATTATTTCGATGCTGATTTATAGCGCGATAGCGTTCATTTTGACTTTTGTCTTGATCGGTATCTTCGTAGGGATCGCGTTGATGATCATAGGAGTGGCTTATCCGATCATTGGAGCCATCAAGGCGAACAATGGCGAGTTTTGGAAGTACCCGTTAATCCTGCAATTGTTGAAGTAGCGGATGATTTGATTCTTGGTACGATTTTCCGTTTCATCGCAGCCCACAAGGTTGAGAGCCTGTGGGTTATATCGAATTGTCAGCTAGGAAATCATCATGGAAACAGTCGTCGACAGCATTTATAACCACCCCGCCTATTACGATTTGATTTTTGCGAGCGACTGGGTAGCTGAATTTAAGTTCCTCGAAGCGGTATTCGCGAAACATGTTACCAAGAAGACACGTCGCGTTCTCGAGCCTGCTTGTGGAACAGGTCGACTCCTTTTTCGGATGGCCAAGGCCGGTTACGACGCGGCAGGCCTCGACCTAAATGCGAAAGCTATCGATTTTTGCAATAAACGATTAGCCAAGCATGGCTTCAAGGAGTCAGCATTCGTGGCCGACATGTGCGACTTTCAAGTGAAAAAGAAGTACGACGCGGCCTTTAACACGATCAATTCGTTTCGGCACTTAGCCACCGAGAAGCAAACGGTCGCTCACTTTCGAGCCATGGCAGAAGCCATTCGTCCCGGTGGCATCTACGCGCTGGGCTTTCATCTCACACCGCTCGAGGGCACACAAACGGACGAAGAACACTGGAGCGCTCGGCGAGGCAATCTGGTCATCAACACATCAATGTGGCCACGAGACAAAGATCGTAAGAATCGAATGGAACGATACAACTTGCGATTCGATATTTACAAACCGAGTGGTGTCACTCGCATCGATGATTGCTTGGAGCTTCGAAGCTACACGTACCGCCAATTCGCCAACATGCTAAAAAAGATACCTGAATGGCAAGTCGAAGAAGCCTATGACTTTCAATATGACATCGACGAACCAGTGGAAATTGACTCGATGACTGAGGATGTCGTCTATATCCTCAAGCGGGTCTAGTTCTCGTTTGTTGGAGAACCGGTTTGCGATCGCCGCTGGCCAGTGCGATCGCCGCTGGTCAGATGGTAGTCTCTCCGATAATCGATGGGTTGCCGGCAGCGTCGAGTTCGGGGGCTTCGGCGCGTTGTTGCTCGGCAGCGTCGGATCGAGCGGAGTTCGCTGGCGAATTGGCGTTGCTCGTTGCATGCTGGCTGGCACGCCAATACTCCCAAAAAGAAAGCCCGTAGCCTACCGCAACTCCGAGAACCGCCGTTGAAATCAGCACTGCAACGATTGAGTTCGCATTCTTCTTTATGGTCATCTTAAAATCGTTTGTGAGTAGAAAAGAACCGAGCGACGTCGCCTAACAGTCGCTACTGAGAACATGTCCCCTGGCGACTCTCGATAAGCTCTTCGCGAAATGTTTAGAAGTCTAGGCACGAGTCTTCGGTTTTCTGGTCGCCCATTTTCGCGATTCGGGACCTGAATTTTACTTGTCTTAAACGTCCGGTCGTAGCGGTTAACACGGATTTTTCATGACTTTCTTAACGGAAATGAACAAAGCCAGCTCGGAAAACAACGGCTCCGTAGAAGTCGCATTTCGGCTAACTAGACTGGCGACTGTCATTTGAAGAATCTGCATCTAGATTAACCCCATTAATGAGAGAATCTGAATGAGACTGTTTGTACCAGCATTAGCCATTGCATCTTTGATCCTGATCAACAAGGGTCGAGCTCAGGAAGCCGAAGCGACCGCGTTACCAGCAGCCGTTGCTGCTCCGGATAGCCCAAAAGTCACTCCACCCGCCACACCAGCGACCCCATTGCCCCAATCGAAAGCTGCCAAAAGTGGTCCGGTTACGGTAACAGTTGATCTAATCAACGGTCAGCGGATCATTGGTTCATTGACCGATCTAGGAGCGATTCCCGTGCGTGCATCTTGGGGGCCTGCTGAAATTCCCATTCCAGAAGTGGCGGGGGTCAAGTTTGCGACCAGCGATGACCCGACTACGACCATTATCATGAATAACGGTGACTCCATAACGGTGGCAACAGACCTTAAGAACGTAACGGTGGATACGGAATGGGGCCAAGCCAAGATCAACGGCTCGGCTATTCTCTCCATGTTGTTTATCCCTGATCTCAAATGGACCGCATCGATGGGTCTTAATGGCAAGCGATGGAGCTTAGTTGATGCCAAGGCAGCCACTCCATCAACGACTTCACCGAGCACACCAGGCAGCAGCAGCAGCAGTTCTAGCTCGCCAACGACCGCTTCTGGCGCAACGCCGTTAAACCAAACGTTGAGCCGACCTTTCGTACCAAATCGATAGTCGCTCGACTGTCGAGCTCATCACGCTTAGCTTGAGACGCGGGCCAGCCACGGTCCGCGCCCTACCAAATGGAATTAGGGACTGCCTAGCTCGCGTTTAAGAAAATCGGTCATCATCTGGTACATGTGGTACTGTTGTTTGGGATCGGTAACTCCGTGTCGATTGGTTGGATAAATCATCAGCTCAAACGCTCGATTTGATTGCTGCAGGGCATGCGCCAGTTGCAGCGTGTTGGTCATGTGGACATTCTCATCAATCTCACCGTGAATGAGAAGCATGCGGCCGTGTAGATCTTTGGCCGCCTCTACCACCGAGCTTGATCGGTACCCGTCTGGATTTAACTGAGGCGTTGACATGTAACGCTCGGTATAAATCGAATCGTAGTTTCGCCAATCCGTAACGGGTGCACCAGAGATTCCGGCTCGGAACAGTTTGGAATGAGTCATCGCATACGCGGTAAAGTACCCGCCATAACTCCAGCCCCACATTCCTAATCGATCGGAGTCTGCCCAACTCTGTGCCTTGAGCCATCCTGCTGCGTCCTCCAAATCACGAAGCTCGACCGCCCCGAGATTCTTGTAAATGGTCCAGGTATCCGAATTGCCTCGACCAAGCGCTGATCGGTTGTCGCATAACATCACCACGATGCCTTGTTCAGCCAAATAGCGATGCCATAGATCGCTACGTCTTACCCAGGCATTTTGAACGGTCGGCGACTGCGGACCAGCATAAACGTGAATGAGAACAGGATACTTTTTGGTTCCTTTGGCCGCTTCAAAATCGGTTGGCTTATAAATCATCGCCTGCATGGCAAAGCCATCGCGAGCCGCAATTGTCAATTGCTCCGGGGAGCTCGATTTGACGTAATCAAATCGATCGCTTTGCAACGAATCCAACCGCCTGAGCCTGTTCCCGGTGCGATCTCGAAGCCACATTTCTGCTGGGCTTCCCGTGTTGCTCCATGTATGAGCAACATACTCACCACTCGGGTGCACCGATGCGTTCGCCACCCCAGACCTGGTCTCGATGGGCTGGATTTCACCTGTCGCGGTATCCAACGCTAACAAATCGGTGTTGGTCGGGGATGACTTGTGAGCGGTGAAGATAACTCGCGATCCGTCGGAAGCCATCCAAGCTACATCTTTGACATCCCAATCCCCTTTGGTGATCTGTTTGCGATCGCCGTTTCGATTGATAAAGTACAAGTGACGTCGGCCAGCGTCGGCATCGCTCACCCAGAGAAACTGATCTGCATGGACGAATCGAGGCTCATCAATCACATCGATCCAAGCTTTCGATTCTTCTCGCGTCCACCGGTGACTCTTTTTGTTCGACACATCGTAGCTACAAACATCAAGTCGCGACTGAATGCGATTTTGAACTTGATAGACTACTTCATAGGGCAGATCTTTTGACCAGCCAACTCGGACGACAAGTCGATCGTCTGCCGGGTAATCCGGTAGTGGGACTTCGTCGATGGAACCAGACTCCACATCCAATACATGAAGTGACACCAACGGATTTGGCTGACCAGCTTTCGGATAGCGAATGTTTTCGATCTTTTGCTCAAAGGAGATCGAGTCATTGATAACGAAGTTCGGAACGGGCGATTCATCCAACCGCAGAAACGCGATCTTTTTGCCATCGGGGCTCCACCAGAACGCTTTAAAGTTGCCACGTCCGTAAACCTCTTCTTGGTACACCCAGTCCAAATAGCCGTTGAGAATTTCGGCCGCTCCATCTTTAGTCATTTGGCGGAGTTCCGTTGATTCGCAATTCACGACCCAAATGTTGTTGTCCCGCACAAAGGCAACGTACTTTCCGTCTGGACTCAATGTTGGCACTCTCTCTGCGGCATCCGGATCGTGAGTGAGTTGTCGGACGGTATTCCCTTGAGCTTGATAGTAGAATAGATCGCTTTTGTGATCAACGATCGCATACTCCATGGTGGAGTCAAAGGCGGTTATAGAGTTACGAAAACGAGCCACATCTTTCTCTTCAAACGCATTGAGTTTGAGCAATGCAGACGCCATGCGACTCGGAAGATCCCATGGAGTCATGGCCCCGGTTTTGCAATCGACCGCGAACCAACGCCCTTGCTGTTGTTGGATGTATTCCGTTCGACCAGGTAGCCAGCGTGGCAGGGGAGTTGGTGGTCCAACGAACGAAATCTTTGACTTAGGATCGTATAGTTTTTCGAGTGTGAGCTCTTCCCGTTTCATATCGAGAGGTTTGTGATTGTCGAGCGATAGCGGCGCCAGTGGCTTTAGCACCGTACCATTAGGCAGCGACGTTAATCGCAGCACTGGATACAACGTGTTTGGCTGAAGAGAGGGATCAAAAAAATTCCATGCTGCTAGGGAGTCGTCTGCATGAGGCTCCAACAAATGAGCCGCAAGAACAGCCAGCGGTTGATCCGAATTCACGACCCAACCCGCTTGCATTTTCCAAGACACCGCCTCT
Organism: Pirellula sp.; assembly: GCA_025459355.1. Lineage (GTDB taxonomy): Bacteria > Planctomycetota > Planctomycetia > Pirellulales > Pirellulaceae > JBKCUI01. The sequence goes on along the minus strand of JALOQS010000061.1, from coordinate 13,332 downwards.
TCCTTGACTTCGATTTTTTGCGGCGTGTGCATTTGGTAGGGAGGCAATTTCGTAATCGACTCAATGCGATACGCCGTAGCAGCGATGGATTGAGCCGCATGTTTTTGGGCCTCTGAAGCGGAAATCTCAGACATCCGAACTCCGTGAAGCCGGAGTCGGCTAGCAGCCCAAGCAGCATCGAATGGAATGTAATAGTATGTCGGTGCATCGACCTGTAATACTCCTTCACCTCGATTGATCAATTCGACTTCGTAATCCACCTTATTCAGTTGGTCGAGACGATCTTTATCGCGCGGAGAAGGGAACGGTGCCCTCGACTCATTCTCGCCAGCCGGTTCTTTCCAGCTGTAGCCTTTGGCGAGAAACGTACCTGGTTCAGCGACCACTTTGGCTTGAATTGGTATCGATGTACGGCGAGAAGGGACAGGAGTCAGCCAGCCCGATATCTTTTCGGAGTTCTTGGCCAGTTGGTTCACGCATGCATCAATGAATTGATACGAAGCCTCGACTCTTCGTTGATACGTCGCATACGAATAGGATTCGACCAAGATGCCAATTTTGCCACGAATCCCCATGTATTCCGTGCTATATCGTGGCTCATGCCCATAAGACTCCCAGCGTTTGTGATCACGCGAGAAGTTACCATAATAAAAGATCGGTGTGTTTTGTTTGGCCAGATCCATCGTGATCGTAGGAAAAAACTCTTTTCTCATCCATGACACGATCGTTTGATTGGCAGCGGGATTGTGGGGCAAGTCATAAGTGAGGTCGTATTGATGGAGAGAACCGTTGGTGGTGTGGGCATCGATTAGCACATCGATATCGAATGCATCGATCGCTCGCACCAAGCTTCTCACTTCGGAGGTATCGAGTTTCATAAAATCCCGATTCAGATCCAGGCCGAATGGATTTTCGCGAACCCCCATACCGAAGTCAGGCCCAACTTGCCCAGGTCGGTGGAGTTTACCGACGCGAGCGTTGCCATCCGCGTTGAAATTGGGGAGGACAACAATCACAGCCTTTTCCAAGATAGGATTTAGCTTAGCAGGATCCAAAAGCCAATCCCGCATCAGAGCCAAGATCGCTTCCTTGCCGTCACATTCGCCACTATGAATGTTGCCGTGCATGAGAATTGCCAGACGCTTATCGGAGGCTGGCAATGGAAGGGGATTGCCACCTTCCTTTGCAAAGACAACAGCGTCCAGTGGTCGGTCTTCGGTCGTCTTACCGAGCTTCACTCGCGAGACGACATCGCTCGCTTGGTCGATTTGGTCCAAGAAGTCTCTAACTTGAAATTCGTCCGAGGTACCTTGATAGGAGGTCTGTTCCGCGACGGTCTTGAGCTCGTTGAGGTTAATGCTCGCGGGCGTCTTATTGTCTTCGGGAATGGGAGGAAACTCACGAGCGTTACCTGGTACTGCCCCGAGAGTCCCCACGATCACAACTAGGGCAATAGGAACGAGGGAGGCCAAACGTGATATCAAAGAGTGTTTCAGCATGTTGATGATTCGGTTATGGTCGATTCGATTATGGTCGATTCGAAGTTGGATAGGACGAAGACGGACAAGACCAGGGACGCGACGGGACGCCTGACTTTGGGAATGGCGTGGATCGACAAACAGTGCATGGGAGGGGAGTCGATACTGCGAGAGGATCGCACGCTGTCGAGTCGAGAAGTTTATAGTTAGTTCTCAGAAAGGGCAAATCAATCACGGTTTCAGGATTAGCCTTGGCACTCGGAGTTCGCCAGCTATTCTAGGTGTTTCGACCTTTTTCTAAGCCAAGTCGTGCGCAAGCTCGCCCTTTTTTTCCTGAAAATATACCTCCAGTCAGATCAAAGCGAGTTTCATGATAAGAACGTTATCCGTGTCGCGGCCAAAAAGCCTGCGCTGCCTCAGTTTTATCGGTGCCTTATTGGTCTGCGGTTTCGCCAGCGCGGACACCCCTCCCGAGCCATTGACGATCGCCACCTGGAATTTAGAGTGGTTCTTTGACGACAACCTGCGAGACAACTACAGCGATGTAGCCAAGGAGCAATCTTCGACATCGCAGGAAGAATGGTTATGGAAGCTGAACACGACCGCATCTGCGATTGCCAAGTTCAAGCCAACGATTTTACTCGCACAAGAAATCGAAGGTCGCGAGGTCATGTACGCTTTAGCGACCACTCTCAAGGATCGACATAACTTGAGCTATCGAGTTGCTTTTATCGATGGCAATGATCGTTCGACAGAACAAGATGTCGCCATATTGTATCAATCGGGCTTAGTGGAGTTCTCGCGACGGGAGCAAAACAACGAGATGTTCCGAAGTCGCGAATTCTACAATCTTTCCAAGCATGTGATCGGTCGTTTTGAGTGGCAAGTAGCAGATCGGACCGAATCGCTGACTGTGCTCAACGTGCATCTCCGAGCAACGGCAGAAGCCTCCGAACCAAGAATCAAACAGTGCAAACTGGCACACGAATGGATGCGGCGTCAAATCGAGCGCGGTGAAAACGTTATCATTGCCGGCGATTTGAACGTAGAGGATTTAGCTGGCGATGTTAAGGCCGATGGAGATGGCATGCACTGGGTATTAGGACGCGGCACCGCTACTTCGAAAGACGACTTAGTAGATTTGCTTGAGAAAGCACCGATCGATAAACGAAGAACCCATTTGATACTGGAACGACAGTTCGATCGAATACTCGCATCCCCTGCGATGATGAAGACGGAGGGTACGGGCATTTTGTTTCAGAAGATCGAAGTCTTGAGCGAGCACAACATTCGAGGCCAGGGCGCTGATCTCGATCACTGGGATACCCGATATACCAAGCCGCATCAGGAACGAGATATCAGCGATCACCATCCAGTCATGGCAACATTTTTAATTCGCTAATGCAACGCAAGCGGGTGAACAGCACAACCAAAGGAGTCGCTAGATTGAAAACGGTTGGGGACAAGATTCGTATCGCAATCGTTCGCGAATGCTCTGCACCGAAGCTGGGAAACGTGTATCCGGGAGCGGATTTTACCGACATGTCCTATGAGACGTTCTGCACGGCTTCTTCTGCCATCGGGGCTGCGGTTGACGAATTGCTTTACAACACCGGTAGTAGATCTGGCGACCTAGGAATTGGCGACTACTGCTTGTCCATGGTTCAAGCGATGATGGATTCTGTTGGCAAGAACACCAGCTTGGGGACGATTCTGCTGTTGGCTCCGCTCGTCGTCGCAGGTGAGAGATCGAAACCCATTGGACAGGTTCTAAGTGGCCTGAGCCCGCGCGACACGAGCTTGGTTTACGAGTCCATTCGCATCGCCAACCCCGGAGGCATAGGCCAAGCGGCTCAAATGGACGTCGCCCAGGCAGCACCGCCTTCACTGGAGGAAGCCATGCGTTTTGCGTCCAGTTATGACGATGTGGCACTGCAATACGTAAGCGAGTTTGAACTCGTTGAGCGACTAGGTCGCAGGATTGCGGAACTCGCTTTGCAACCTGTCTTGGCATCAGCGGAACAACAAGATAGCCAGCAGGAATCACAAGGCATCCAAAAGTCAGTTACCGAACTATTGTTCAATCGTGCGGTACAACGAATTCAGCTTGAGCTCTTAGCAGAACGCGTCGATAGCTTAATCGTTAGAAAGTCGGGTATTGAACTCGCGAACGTCGTCACGAATCGTTGCCGAGCAATGTTAGGCATGAGTCCTGACGAGGAACGTTGGCAAGAACGCTGGAGCGAGCTTGATCGCTGGATGCGAGAGCAGCGAAACAGTGCCGGCAAACACTTAGTGAATCCTGGCACGACGGCCGACTTGATCGCCGCAGCCATTTTCTTTTGCATGCAAAACGAGCTTTGCCAAGTCCCTTGTTCATGACTTGCACTCCCATTGCCCCCATCTTAACTGGCTTACCTTGATTCTCTGGCACTCGGATTGGTATGAGCTATTCCGTTGAGAAGTCTCAGGACCCAGCGGGGAATAATCGGTTTGTGCTTAGCGACTCAGAATACGGCGAATAGTTTCCTAAGAAGAGAGGTGACCAACTTTTCTGATCGCTGCTTCGTTTTCTGTATGGGCATGGGAATCGCATTGAGTCTGTCAGGCTGTGGCATTCTACGCAATCGAACCGAGAACAAGCAGTTGGTTCACGCACGGCAGTTATCGTTGCGTGGTGCCGATGCATTGCAACGAGCACGTTCTCAAGACGCAGAGCTTTTGTTTTCTGAAGCGATAAAACAATCTCCCATGGATGAGAGAGCTCATTGGGGTTATGCGACGACACTTTGGAATCGCGGTGATCAAGCCAAAGCGATCGAACATATGAGAGAGGCCATACGACTCTCCGGTGACAATCCCCAGTATCTGGTTCAGTTCGGCGAGATGTTGCTCAAGGTAGGTAACTATGCGGATGCTGAGGCGGCTGCCAATGCTGTGTTGGCCAACAATCACAAGAATCCGGCCGCGTGGGCTTTGCTCGGTAATGTGCATCAAGCCAAAAGAGAGTGGGACGACGCCCGCAATTGTTATCAGAGAGCACTGCTGATTCAGAGCGACTATCCTGAGGTTCAGTTGAAATTGGCAGAGGTCTATCGCACTTTGGGCAAACCGCAGAGATCGCTCGCCGTTCTCGATCGCATGGTCGACTTACACAACACGGCAAGCCACGATGCAGAAGCATTGCTATATCGCGGATTGGCTTTAGCAGATCTCAATCGAACGCAGGAAGCAGCTGAGACATTGGCCAAAGCATCCGAGCGATTGCCTGCGGAGGATGTACAAAAGCAGCTGCAAATTGTGCACGCACAGCATCGCATCGGCGAGCTAGTCGCCGCCAGAATCACGCTGGGCAGAGTGCGATCAAACAACGTCGAAATCCCGGAGGTTTCTCGCCTGCAGTCCATGCTCGATATGTCGTTTGCGCATTTATCGGACCCCGTCAAGCCATTGCTGGAGCCTTCGTCGCAAGACTTTTCCAATCCATCATTAATGGCCAGCCCTCTTCCCAACCCTGACGGATGGGTTCGCCGTTAGACGAATGCGGATGGATTCGTTAGGATGGTGTCCCGTTAAGAACTTTTTTCTAGTTCGGTTTAGGCCCATGGCCTGCGATTCCCCCGCGTAATCTGACCACGTGCACCCTTGGATATTCAACGAATGTTTCGGCCTGAAGTTGTCGCCATGAGTCCTTATGTCCCTGGCGAACAACCGCAAACGGGAAAGGCGATCAAGCTCAACACTAACGAGAATCCCTATCCACCCACTCCCAAGGTGGCCGAGGCCATCGCGCTCGCTTCGAGTAGGCTAGAGCGATATCCAGACCCATTGGGGACCGCGTTTCGAATCGCTGCTGCGGGGGTTCTCAAGGTTGATGCCGACATGATCTTGTGCGGGAACGGGAGCGACGATTGTTTAACGATATTGACCCGAGCCTTTGTAGGCCACGGTCAGAAGATTCGGTTCCCCAGTCCGAGTTACATTCTTTACAGGACATTAGCCGAATTGCAGGGAGCTCGCTTTGAAGAGGTTTCGCTCAACGACCAATTTCAGTTGAGTGATGAGTTTTTTCGACCGTCCGACGACCTCCGACTGGTCTACATCCCGAATCCCAACAGCCCCACAGGCACACTTATTTCCCATGATCAGATCTTGAGGCTGGCGGATGAATTAGATTGTCCTGTTGTGGTCGACGAAGCCTATGTGGACTTTGCTCCCGAAAGTGCTGTTAGCTTGGTCAGCAACAATCCCAAGATCATCGTCACCAGGACACTGAGCAAATCGTATGCATTAGCAGGTTTGCGTTTCGGGTACTTGGTCGCTCACCCCGAAGTCGTATCGATGCTTCGCAAAGTCAAAGATTCCTACAACACCGACATGCTTTCGATTTCTGGTGCGACCGCTGCCATTTCGGATCAATCGTGGCTCAGGGAAAATGTTTCCAAGGTGATTAAGACCAGGGAACGCATGACCAGCGAATTGAGAACGCTTGGCTTTTCGGTTATCGAATCGCATGCCAATTTTGTCTGGTGTACACACACGAAACATGCGTCGAAGCTCATCTACGAGGAACTCAAGCGGCGTGGCATCTTGGTCCGCTACATGAACTATCCGAGCTGGATGGACGGACTGCGAATCAGCGTCGGCACGAACGAGCAAATCGATGCACTAATGCTAGTATTGCGAGACATAGTGGCTTAAGGGCATCGGGGTGCCTGATCAACGAATCTTGCGAATATGCTTGAGAAAATCTCGTTCCAGCTTATCGAGATCTTCTCCAAAGCATGCCTGAAAGAGTGCCAGTCGCTCTTTAGAATCGGATGGCGAGCCGATGGGCAGCTTGCGAAGCAAAGTCAAATACTTGACCATAGCCTTCGGATTGGAGTTCACTAAAAAATGAAAGAGCCCCCACGACTCAGCATAGGCAACGATTGTCGTCTCTGCATTTCTTAATCGAGAGTCGTCGATGAGCAGTGTGGCCAACGCGTCGGGCGTACGACTCGGAAGAGTCTGAATCAGGTTGGTGTAGTTGAACGTATTCAGCTTGCCGATTCCCGCAGGCGTTTCAAAAAAGGTTGCCAACCCTTCGCTCAACCAGAGGGGATTGTCACCAAGCCGAGTTTGCAATCCGCAATTGAACGCCATCTGATGAGAGGCCTCATGGATCACGGTCGATACAGTTCGCTCCGCTTCAGGGCGCGAGAGTATCGTGCTAAGTAGAGCATCACGATTCACTTTCACGCCAGCTGGCAACACACCTTCAACGCCGGTCAAGTCGTACGAGGCAAGTCGGTTTTTAGACTGATGGTAGTATCCGAACGTACCCTCAGAGCCTTCGAAGTCTTGCTTCGCGTAAGCAACGTAGTCATCTTTCGTCGCAAAGATCATCGCCACCAACGGGAAGCGAGGCTTTTGCAGCTTCAATCCTTTCGACTGCCAGAATTTCAGAAAACCAGTCAACCGTTTTTCATACAAGCTCGCGTTCCATCGAGCGTACGTTTCGGTCGTGTTGTAGCAAACAACGTAATGCTCCGTCGTGAAGAATTTGCTTCCGACCGGCATTTCCTCAAGAACTTTTTCTCCAAGCTCTCGGGCAGGTGTGATAGAAAGCGGCTCGACAAGTTCTTCGAGCGATTGGAATTGATCGGGGCTGATCACAACCAGCGTCCCATCACTGTTCAGGAGCAAGTGCCCGAGCCCTTGTCGTTCCGCAACAAGCTCTCCCGTCGCAGACTTGGGCCCCTGAGCCGTTTCGTAAGCGATTCGAACAACCTTAGCCACTCCGGCTTCGTCGCTCGGGGATTGCGGCGTCGCAATCTGGGACCAACCGCACAATGTCAGAAAAGAAACAACGCAGACAACGCAAAAAAGCGGGGAGGCAGTGGGCATGTTCGGAGGGATAAACTTGCTAGCCAACGATGCTAATCGCGACCATTCCATGGCCCCGAAGGAGCTATTCCGATCGCGAATCGGGCAATAAGCACAGTCAGGGCAATAAGCACAGTCAGGGCAATAAGCACAGTCAGGGCAGTAAGCTGATTATTCGTCGTTGGAGTTTGCCGAGGGTAGTTTACGGCGAAAGACCGCCACAATGTCTTCTACAGGCACGACATATAGTTGGTTATCCGCCTCAAAATCGACAGGAATAGCGCTCTTTGGGTGGAAAAGCACTTTGTCATACTGCTTCAGAGGCACATCCTCATCATGCTCGACTTGGCGGCTAATGGTGACGATTCTGCCGGTAATAGTGGGGATTTCTGCGGCGTCCGGGAGCGCAATTCCCCCTTTGGTTTCTCGTTTGGGTTCGTCCTTTCGGACCAGAACACGAGCACCGATGGGTTCAATCACATCGAATTCAATTTGTTTTTTAGCCATGTGGACAGCATACGGGACTAGTCAAAATCGACAAGTACTTTTGGACTTGCATCAATCTTAGTTTTCGTCATACTCCTGGGCTTCCAAAAAATGGAAAGTGTGTCGAAAGACCGAAAAAACAGGCTTCCCGGCGGGCGCTGCGTACAGCCAATCACCGTTAAACCGTTCAAGAAATATTTAGGCAATGATCGAAACAATCGAAGTGGCGAATCGCGAGGCGCGTGGCACGCGTGCGATGATCAAAATTCGTGAAAGTGGCAGTATTCCGGCGATCCTTTATGGCCACGGGGAAGAGAATGTCTGTTTAACGGTATCGTTGGACACCATTAACAAGCTCATTAAGCACGGGACCAAACTCGTCAATTTGACGGGGGCCGTTACCGATTCCGCTCTTTTGAAGTCGGTTCAATGGAGCAGCATGGGTGACTACATCATCCACGTGGACTTTGCTCGCGTTTCCCAATCCGAGGCGGTCGACGTCACATTGCCGGTTCAGTTGGCAGGGGAAGCCCCGGGCGCATTGACAGCGGCAGGGCAATTGCGGTTCGTCACCCACCAAGTCACGATTCGGTGCCCAGCATCCAGTATTCCAGAGTTTTTGGTCTGCGATATCAGCCAATTGCAGATTGGACAGTCGATTCACATGAACGATTTGGTTCTGCCTGAGGGGGCAACCCCCGTGACGGTAGCATCGGTCGTTATTGCTCAGGTAGCAGCGGTTGCAGGAGCGGCGACTTAGTCGGGCGGCGGCAACCCAACCAGGCGTTTCGACCTGACACGGTCGAACGAACTCCTGGGGAGCCAAGTTTTGGAATAAAGCAGACGATAAATGGGGTCAGTTGACGAGTCTTCCGCCAGTATTTTTATGGTGGTGGGACTTGGGAACCCAGGGGCCAAGTACAATTGGACCCGACACAACATTGGATTTGAGTGCCTAAATCATCTTCACGCACAGCTAAATTCCCAGTCATTGCAGGGGAATTTGGTGGTGCAGAGCAAGTTTGAAGGGCAATTTGTCAAATGCCAGATAGACGGACGGGATGTTCGGCTGGTCTGGCCGTTGACCTACATGAATCAGAGTGGGCGGTGCGTAAGCCAGTTCATGAGATTCTACCGCGTAGAACCCAAGAATATTTTGGTGATTTGCGACGACTTGAGTTTGCCATTAGGTAGGCTGAGGATGCGGAAATCTGGTTCGAGCGGCGGCCAGAAAGGACTGGACGACATCCTTCGCTGTGCTGGTACGCAGGACATTCCTAGGCTAAGGGTTGGTATCGATCCGACTCCGGCGCACTGGGATACCGCTGACTATGTCCTCAGCAAATTTACGACATCTGAGACGGAATCGGTTAAGATTAGTCTTGAGCGATCCGCCTTGGCCGTCCGAAGATGGTTGGCAGTCGGGATTGAAAAGGCGATGAGTGAATTCAACGCTGATCCGACCGCCGTACAAAAACAAAAATCGAGTCGAAGACCTGATACCCCAGAACAGGGCGAACAGTCTTCGAAATCGGAATAACACTAATTGAGATCATTCACGGCAAACTTGGCTACCGGAAATTACGAATGTTTCTTTTTGTTCGACAGCAATCACTATGCTCGGGATCCGGGTGGCGTAGCTGCGAATGTTCAATCGATGATTACAGACCTCGGTGGCGAGATCTTGGTGAGTCGATTGTGGGCTGAGCAGAGACTCGCATACCCAATCAAAGGACATCAAAAGGGAACTTATTGGCTGACTTACATCAAGTTGGACACCCTCAAGCTCAAAGAGCTAAATCGTGCATGCCAGCTGAACGAAAGCTTGCTACGATTTATTTTCATCAAGGTCGATGATCGATTGATTGATGCGTTGGTTGCTCACGCACAAGAAAAGGTCGTCATTCCAATTGATGCCAAGAAACTACAAGCGGTTGGCGTTGGCTCGGATGTCGACGACGAAGAAATCGAAGTCGAGGAAGAGTAAGAAACTCCTCTTCACTGACGTCCAGTTTTGCTGCTCGGTTACCCTGAGCTGCGTAAGGGAGGAGTGTTCAGCATGGCAAGTTACAATAGGGTCATTCTCCTTGGTAATCTAGTTCGAGACATCGAACTGCGTTACACGAATAGCAGAGTAGCGATTTGCGAAAACGCAGTCGCTGTTAACGAAAAAAGAAAGAATGCTGCGGGCGAGTGGGTTGATGAAACGAGTTTCATCGACGTCACCTTTTTCGGTAGGACGGCGGAAGTCGTATCCGAATACCTGAGCAAAGGCTCTCCGATTTTTATCGAAGGGCGAATGAAACAAGATCGCTGGGAAAAAGATGGGCAAAAGCGTAGCAAGCTCTACGTGATTGTCGATCGAATGCAACTCATCGGAACAAAGGGAGAAGGCAAAGGGCCTTCCCAAAAACCGCAGGGTGCTACACAGCGATTCTCCGACTCGGATCCGAACATGAGCATGCATGTTTCCGAGGTTAGCGATGATGCCTTTGTCGCCGAAGACATGCCGTTCTAATAGATTTTTCAGTCACCTAAACTTTTGATAACCAGTACGATTCAAAATGCCAGCACGAAAAATGCGAGTCCCCACGTTTCCAAGACTTCCAAAGGGACCGAACGGCGGAATCCAGTTGATGCTCATCCAAAACGTTGAGCACTTGGGCAAATCCGGCGAGGTAGTCGAGGTAAAGGCTGGGTACGCCAACAACTTCTTGTTACCTCAAGGCCTCGCAATCATCTCGACCGAGCACCACAAGCGAATGGTCGAAAAGCACAAGGCCAAGCTTGCGGAAATCGAACTAAAGAGACTCGCGACGCTACGCGATCTGGCTGGCGAACTCTCCAAGCAATCCCTCAATATCGAGGCTAATGCAAACGAAGAGGGTCATCTCTACGGAAGTGTTGGCGCGACCGAGATCGTAGCAGCCTTGAAGGCGAATGGTTTCAATATCGTCGCTGAACAAATCCGATTGCAAGGTGTTCTCAAGGAGCTGGGCCTGTATACGGTCAAGGTCCAACTGCACCAAGAAATTGCCACCGAAGTCAAGGTTTGGGTTGTCCCCGCAGCAAGCTAACGCTTCGGCAGAAATCCACTTCGCGAAACAGGATCAATGAGGGGAGCTTTAATCGGCTCCCTTTTTTGTTTTCGCGATCACTCGCCACATGCTTATTCGAAAGCGTAGTGCTTTTTTGAAAGCGTAGTGCTTGTTCGAACGCAGCGTGCTTTTTTGAAGTTGTGGTGTTTTTGGAAAGGCGTCGTTAACGCGATTTCCAATCTAGTGCCGCAACTTGGAGATGATGTCGATCACAACCCGACGCGTAAGCAAGGGAATTTGCCGGTATATTGTCCCTCGCTCACGCTGCGTGCTAGGATTTCGGCGGCTCTCCAATCCAGGTTATCTCAAAGTTGTAGCACTAGCACTTCGCAATGCGATGGAGCCTATCGAACGACTCCTTGAGCAGTCTATCGTAGCCAAAATGCTCGACATCCTCTCCGACGAGCTCGACCTCGTAGAACCCCGAATAGCCGCATGATTCCAGCGTTTGAATAACGCTCAAAAACGGCAGGTTTCCCTCGCCGAACATGCATCGATTCTGCTCTCCTACAGGCGCCCCCTTTGCATCACCGAGTTGCACCAAACGAATCATGGGAGCCAAGGCCGGCAACCAATTAAGTACGTCTTCATCATGAGCTAGGTGATAGCAATCAAAGACGATCCCAAGATTGGTTTGCCCCAGTTTCGCAATGATATCCAAAGTATCTGGGATAGACGTCAGGAACGTAAAGTCTTGGGCACAGCCGATGTGCATCGGCTCGACCGCGAGTTGCACGCCAACGGCCCTAGCAGCCTCGGCCAAATCCTTGAGGGCTCCCATCAATAGCCGCTTCGCATGATTGCGAGTGTGACCAGATCGACCGCCTGACAAGATAACCAGCGAGTCAGCCTTGAGCATAGCCGCGGACTCAATCGCATCCAACGCATCGTGCATGGCATCCCGAAACGATCGGCCATCGTTACCGGTAAAACCACCTGCCCAATTCAACGAGGAAACCCGAATTCCGTTCTCCTGCAAGAATTCGGCTGCCTTAGCCTCTCCGTAGTCAGCTAGCTTCATTCGCCAAACCCCCATGGCTTCAAATCCATGAGTTTTGTAGCGGAGGACATCTTCCTCAAAACTCCAGCGATAGGTCGAGACTTCTGCGACAGACAGTCGCGATGTCCAGGGCAAGGCCATAAGCAGTTTACTCTCGAACGCTACGAAAAAGATGAGACCATTAGGCCGAGGGGGAGCTCGGATAGCGATGGTGGATTCGATCTGACGGTTCCGAACCAATCGCTGACGGCCGACAAGTATGCACGTCATCGCAGGAATGTAAAGCAGATAGTTGCAATAAGTTTTGGGCGTCGAAAGATAGCAAAGAATGGTTCCATTGATGCCCCTTATCAAAACAGGGTTTGACTGCAATAATCTAACGGTTTCCCACCCTCAGGCGAACTCCAAGAGCGAGGAAACACAATGGACGACAAGCTAGCTTACAAAGGTATCACTTTCGATGACGTCCTCTTGGAGCCTCGGTACTCAGAGGTTCTTCCCACGACCGTGGATGTTAGCACTCAGCTAACGAAGCGAATCAAGCTTCATTGCCCGCTTATTTCTTCCCCCATGGACACGGTAACCGAAAGCGAGATGGCGATCGCATTGGGCAAGGTGGGTGGTCTAGGAGTTATCCACAAGAACATGTCGATTGATGCACAGGCTGAAGAGGTCACGAAAGTGAAACGTTCGGCCAATGGCATTATTCCAGATCCAGTGACGTTGCTACCGAGTGATAGCGTTTCGCAAGCCCAAGAGTTGATGCGAAAACAAAATGTTTCGGGCGTTCCCATTGTAGAGAAATCCGGAAGATTGGTCGGGATATTGACTCGACGCGACTTAAAGTTTCTCGAATCTTCCGATCTTCTCATTGCGGATGTGATGACCAAAGAGAATTTGGTTACGGCGCAGGGGAATGTAACGCTTACGGAAGCTGAGCGAATTTTAACGGATAAAAAGGTGGAGAAACTTTTACTGGTTGACGATGAATACAAACTAACGGGAATGATCACGATCAAGGACATCGACATGATCAAGAGTTACCCCAATGCTTGCAAAGATGAGCAAGGGAGAATTCGAGTCGGTGCTGCGATTGGAGTGTTCGATTTTGAGCGAGCCGAGCTACTTATTAAGCGAGGCGTCGACGTGCTAATCGTCGACAGCGCTCACGGCCACTCCGCTAACGTGATCGAGACTGTTAAGAGGCTTAAGCGACAGTGGGCGATCGAAGTCATCGCTGGTAACGTGGCAACGTACCAGGGAGCAAAAGATTTGGTCGACGCTGGAGCTGATGCAGTCAAAGTAGGGATCGGCCCAGGGTCCATATGTACGACACGCGTGATATCTGGTGTTGGTGTACCGCAAATCACCGCCATTTACCAAGCAACAAAGGCATGCGAAG